>DASUTF010000261.1:0-9849 GCA_036374695.1 Pyrinomonadaceae bacterium | reverse complement strand
CGGACGGCCCCGAAGTTTATACCAGGTCTTCTGGATAGATGAGACGAAACAGGTGGCCTGCAGGTTAGCAATGCTTTGTCCGCGCGATAGGCAGTATCGGTTATATTGAAAGTTCGATTGAAGCTGGACGCGCAGTTTCTCCAGGCTGGTCCAGCGCTGTAATGAAAATTGGGCCCCGTGATGCACGACTGAGGCCGTTGGCTCGAACACCAATTCCCACCCGGCGCGCACAATCCTCAAACACCATTCCCGGTCTTCGCTGTACATATGAAATCGTTCATCAAAGCCCCCGACCTCGTCGATCATTTTTCGCTTGGCCAGAATAGCCGCGCCAAACAGCAGTGGGACCACCCGGCGCGTGGCATGATCCCAATGACCACCCAGCAAAAGTTTCCCGCGCAAACGCCGCGGGATTAACCTCCATAAGCCCAGGCTGCCGACAATTATTTCCCGCGCGGTGGGCGGATTCCGCCAGACACTGGGTTGCAAAGAACCGTCAGAATTCAATAACCGCGGACCGCAAGCTCCAATTTGATCGCTCGATGAAAGTGTCTCGATCAGTGCATCGCACGCGCCGGCAGTGAGTTCCGCGTCGGCGTTGAGCAGAAACAGGAACTCACTTTCACTGACCGCAAAAGCCTGATTATTAGCTTTCCCGAATCCAACATTCTCGTCATTCTCAATCAAGCGAAGCGGAATTCCTTTCGGCGATCTGTTATCCGCTATCGATTGAAGCCACTCGCGGCTGCCATCGGTGGAAGCATTGTCCACGACGATGATCTCCCAGGAAATGGCTGGCGGATAATTTGCGATGCTCGCGACACACCGCTTTAGCAAATCGCCGCCGTTCCAGTTTGCGATGATAAAAGATAACCTTGCTCTCACTTCAATAGTTTAATTGGTAGTCTCAGAGGCTGACCGGTTCCAAAAGTTTGGAACCCCATAACTTGTCAAATTAAGCTCGTCTCGCCTCTCCCGATTGTTGATAACTAATTTAGTTTCATGATTTCGGCGAACTTGCGTTGCGCCGTCTCGAGATTGAAATCTACAAGAGCGCGCACCCAGGCATTTTCCGCGAGCTGCGAGCCCAGGGTCGGATCATCAAGCAGCCGACCCAACTGCCGCGCAAGAAGTTTGGGGTCATCCCGATCAACCACCAATCCACAGTTGTGCTCTCGGAAGTATTTCGAAACGAACGCGTCGGGCGGTGCGTGAACCAACACGGGCCGACGCGCCGCCAAAAACTCTCCTACTTTACTTGGCGAAGAGATTCTTATCAGTTCCGGGTAAGGTGAGTTGAACGCCATCGGCAGAAAGAGTATGTCCGCACGACGCTGTAACTCGGGCATCGCGAACATAGATTTGTGTCCATGAAAGATCACAGGTCCGCTAATTCCGTTCTCTGCCAGCACATCCTGCGAGAAGGCCGTATATAGATGTAGCTTCACTTCTGGTCGGCCCAATTCTTCGATTGCCGCGATCAAATTCCGCAGGGCATCGTAGTGTGCCTCGTAGACAGCGCCGGTGTAAACGATACGCACTTCTCCGTCAGCCGGAGCTTGATTTAACTCTGTCTTGTAAGCATCGATGTCACACGGGTTATGTATCACCTCTGAATCTACACCGTAGCGCTCGCGCAGCAACTCACGTACGGATTCGTTCGTAACGATTATGCCGGCTGCGCGCTTTACTATCAGCGGCTCGAGCAAACGCCCTATAAATTTGGTTTGAGGGTTGAGCCACATGTGCGAGTAGGTGTCAAAAAGATAAAGATAGAATGGGACCCCCGCCATTCTGCTCGCGTAGAATCCGGCCGGCACATCCAGCACATCACTGCCACTTGAGCATGACAGCACCGCCTCACATTTCTCCTTCCTGACAATTTCGGCGATCTCGCGGGCGCGGCGATAGGCAGCATAAGTGGTGTTAACGCCCTCGCGAATTATCGGTAGGCCGTAACGCATGCCCCTCGTGATCTCTCCCGCCCGCGATAGTTGAAAATATTTCCCGGGCAGTCGCCTTGAATAGCTTTCGCCTTCCGGAGCATCGCCGCTTTGTGCCGAGATCAGGCAGTATTTGTCTGGCGCGACGTCCTTCAACAACTGGTAAAGCATCATCGCTTGACCTGAAAACCGAGGGGGGATGAGGTATGAGATGACCGCGAACTTCATCTGGTTGAACTGTATGAGCCGTTCTCTCGTCGTCTCAGTCAGGTAGTTTTCAGGGCTCGTTTACGTGCCCGAGCACGATCCCAACCACCGTGCTGCTGACATTTCGCGCGAGATATTCGGCCGGTGGCGTCCAGGCCCCCTGCCGGTTCAGTACAGTGCGAACACAGCGCATGATGTCCTGCGGCTGCACGCCCGCCAGTACGTTGCTGCCACACTCAATGGTTTCCGGGCGCTCAGTTACATCACGAATCGTCACATTAGCGACGCCGAAAATACAACACTCTTCCTGAACAGTGCCTGAGTCTGAAAGTACACAAAAGGCGTTACGCTCAAGCTTGACGAAGTCGAACAATCCGAATGGCTCGTGAAATTGAATTGCGTCGTTACGGTCCAGGCTGACCTGAAAACGAGACATGACGGCGCGGGTGCGCGGGTGCGTGCTGACAATGACCGGCAGATCGTATTCGCGCTGCAAAGCTTCGAAAGACTTGATTAGCGAGCGCAGCCGCTCTTCGACGTCAACATTTTCCTCGCGGTGCATCGTGACCAGAAAGTACTTCTTCGGCTCGAGACTCAGGCGCGTGAGCACGTCCGACCGTTCGATCTGTTCGTGGTGGTGTTCGATGACTTCGAGGATTGGGTTGCCCGTAACAAAGACGCGGTGGCCTTCGATGCCTTCGCGCAAAAGGTTCATCCGGCTGCGCTCGGTATAAGGCATCAGGACGTCGCTGCTGTGATCAACGACGCGGCGATTTACTTCTTCAGGAACACGATCGTCGTAGCAACGGTTGCCAGCCTCCATGTGATAAACCGGAATGCCGAGCCGCTTGGCCACAAAGGCTGAGAGAGCGCTGTTGGTGTCGCCCAAAATCAGCAGCCGGTCGGGCCGATGTTGGCGCAACACGCGTTCAGCGAGAGTTATGATTTCACCGATTTGTGCGGCGAAGGTCACGCCGCGGGCGCCTAAATAATGGTCTGGCGGCCGCACGGTCAACTGCTCAAAGAAGACATCGCTCAGCGCCGGATCGTGATTCTGACCTGTGTGGACGAGCACGTGCGTGGCGGCCAAGCGATCCAGTTTCTCGATGATGCGGCTCAGGCGGATGATTTCCGGCCGCGTGCCGAGAATGGTCATTATCTTCATGCGAGCATGTCTTCCTCGTAAACGAATCGATCTCCGACCATCAGGTTATGTCGTTGCAGCAACCCGGCAACCTCGTCGGAGCTCATCACGTTATCCGCCGAGCTGTATTCACGTCCGATCGGTTCGCCTTCGTTTGTCCCGGAAAGCAGTTCGGGGAGCATCGGCTGAATCACGTAATAGTTGCCGCGCTCTATAGTTCGGTAGCCTTCTTCTTCCGAGACCAGAATCTCGTGGATCTTTTCGCCGGGCCGAACGCCTGTCATGACGGTTTGGATCTCCCGCTCGCCAATCAGCGCTTTTGCAACATCGGTAACTTTCGCCGAGGGAACTCGCGGAATGTATGTTTCGCCGCGTAAGGCCTCGCGAAGAGCGGCAAAGACTGTGTCCACAGCCTGTTCCAGGCTCAACAGAAAACGCGTCATGTCGGTGGTTGTGATCGTGACGGGGCCCCCGCGGCGGATCTGTTCGTGGAAGAGTGGAATCACCGAACCCCGCGATGCCAAGACGTTTCCGTACCGTACCGAGATGAAACGAGTATCGCCGGCGTCGAGGTTCGCGCGCACAAACAGTCTTTCCTGCACGGCTTTCGTCATGCCCATGACGTTGACTGGCTTGCAAGCCTTGTCGGTTGAAACCCCGACAACCGTCTCGACCGGAAGCCGATGTTCACGAACGGCGCGAATAATATTTTCGGCGCCGATAATGTTTGTCTGCACCGCCTCGTAGGGAAAGTATTCGCAGGAAGGAACTTGCTTGAGGGCAGCGGCGTTGAAGACCACATCAGCCTGCATGAGTGCGGTGGACACGCTGTGCAAATCGCGTACGTCGCCAATGCGGAATTGCAGGAACTGCTCGAAATTATGATAAATGACTTCATCGGTCGAGGCGCGCAGATTCTGAAAAGCCAAACGCATCGAATGCTGCTTGGCTTCGTCGCGTGAAAAAACCGTGACCTGTTTCGGTTGCCCAATCTCGCCAGAGAGCAGCCGGCGCACGAGGACCTTACCCAGGGAGCCAGTCCCTCCGGTTACGAGTACCCTCTTATCTTTGAGCATTCATTCTCCGAATTTCGTCGTAGGGCGTTCGGTCGTCGTGCAATCGCTGGATCATTTCGGGCCACGAAGGCGGTTGGAAGCCAGTGATTGCGCGGAAGCGCGAGCCATCCAGGCTACGGTCGCAAGCAAATGTTTCGTCAGAATCGATCTCAATCGCAAGTCCGTAAGTCTGCTTGACCAGCCTGAGAAGGTCAAATTTGCTGATGGGCTCGGCAGCGACATGCCAGATGCCGCTCAGCTTAGGCTGCTCAACTATCATCTTTCCGATGACTTCAGCGAGGGTCTGCGTGGTGAAGCCGCTGAAGATAGCCCGCTTAAAACCACGCACGCGCCCATCGCGTTGCGAAAGAAACCACTCCAGCAGCCCGTGCGAGCCTTTCAGCTCGCGCCCGATCATCGAGGTGCGAATCGTCAAACAGCCGTCGCCGGCTATTTCGCCGAGCAATTTGCTACGGCCATACAAGTCGGGCGGATCGGGTAGATCAGTTTCAGAGTAGTTGCCGCGGCCACCTGAGAAAACGCAGTCGGTGCTGATATGGATTAGGCGCGCGTCGACCCCGCGCGCGAGTTGGCTCACGCGGTGCGGAAAGAGAGAGTTCACGGTGATGTTGGCGATCGGCTCCTTCGCGGTAGCATCCTGTTTCACGATACCGATGCAGTTTATTACGACGGTGGGCCGTACCGCCGACAACGCCCGGGCAACCGTGGTGCAATCTTCCGCAACCGCCTCGCCCACCAGGCGCTTTTCATCAAAGATGCCGTAACGGCTGTATTCGGAAGCATCCTTGCGGACCGTCGCGTAGGTATCAAAGCGCGGTGCGAGTGACTGATAGAGCTTATGACCCAACATTCCTGAGCCGCCCAGAATCAAGATCTTCATGGAGAATCCGACTTTTATTCCTTCGATTAATCAAGAAACAACCGAAATATCTCTCTCGCAGTAAAAGCAAAACTGTTCGCACGCAAAAAGGGACTACGGCCCACTCACGGAAGAAGCCAAACGAGAGTACGCGCGGCTAGCAACACACTGTCAGGGCTCTTAGGTGCGAGAGAGCGTCGGCAGCATGATCGGACAAACACCAACTCTTAAGCCCCCTTTGCCTCACTTCGTATATCACCCCGTTTAGAGGTTACGTGCTCCTGAGGCGGCACAGTTGTTGTGACGGTCTTGATCGAGCGCAGCGCCGTTAGCATCCAGCGAAAGTTCATCCACATTCCGACGACGACGCTGAAGATGGCCAGGGCTTTTCCCGGGATGGTGCGAATGTGACTGGCGACTCTCATAGAAACTTCTCGGATCATCCGCCCGTAAAGTCTCTCTGTTTTGCGGCCCGGCAGTTCTTCCGGAAAGTGCTTGGAGAGATAGACCGGCCAGTTGCAGTAGAACTTGCCACGGCGCAGGTAGAGCAGTGGATCTGAAATGTAGGCGAACTTCCCAATTGCCGCGAGTTCGATCAAGAGCGCCATGTCAGGCGAGAAGATACGCGTTAAAATGCGCGTTTTTTTGAGCGCCTGGGTCCTGAAGACGCCGTACATCGCGTGGCCGTTGCGCCAACCCCATAGCACGACATTGATTCGCAGAAGGTGGAATTCCAACCCCCGCGTGTCGATGTATTCCTGGCCCCTCTCCAGCGGCTCTAACGGTTGTCCCTTGCCGTCGATCCAGATCATCTCAGTGTAGCAGAGCACGATGCCCGGATCTTCCAGCATTACTTCGATACACCTGGACATGTGGGACGGGTGACGCAAATCGTGCCCAGATGCCCACATGAAAAATTCACCGCGCGCTAACTCAACTGCGCGATTAAAGTTTTCAAAGCTGCCGACGTTTGTATCGTTCCGGTAGTAGCGGATGCGCGGGTCTTTGGCCACATACTCGGCGCAGATTTGTGGCGTAGAGTCGGTCGAGGCATTATCCGAGATCATGATCTCGATATTCTCGTAATCCTGCGCCAGCAGTGAATCGAGGGCTTCGGCCAGGTGCTTTGCCTCGTTGTAAATGGGAACGCCGATACTCACCAGGGGGTGCTCTGCACCGAGGGTTGGGGTGATGGTCGAGGTCATACCGACCTCCTGCGTCATGGGGTAGTCCATTTTGTGATCTGCTTACTCAAATCGGTTCTGTTGAGGGCCTAGAGTGATTGAGCCACTGCACAATCTTCTGTGCTCACCCAAGTCACCAAGCATCAAGCGATGCGTTTTATGAAAGCCGACGGCCAATAAGTCACGCGCTCCGTGACGCTTCCCTCGTTAAGAGGAAAGCTGGCGCTTGGATGACAAACCCGTGGTTCGCTGCGACGAACTCCAGAGCTGCCTGTTTGGGGTTGTTCCACGCCCAATCGGGCTGAGTGCGGGCGCGACCACAGTCTCTTCCATAATGCCATCCATCGCCACGATGTACGAGCCGGGACTAACCAGTGGCGAATACCAGCGCAATTCAGCCAGCACATGGTCCCTGGTATGGCAAGAATCAAGAAAGACGATCGCGCGCGCGCTCCTTTCTTACGCTTCGTTTGACCAGGTTCACCACTTCAGGATCGGTCGAACTGCCTTTGATCAAAGTTATGAACAGGGACAGCGGATGCTCCTCAATGGCTTTGCGATTATGCGGTCGGATCTCGATGTCGATACCAATGATTCGGCCCTTGTCCAATTTCTTAGTTTACAGACATGTGCCTGCACGGTGTCAAAGGGCGACTTCAGAAGTGTGAAGTCGGGCCGATGAGAACTGAAATAAGATCAAAACCTGGGATGATGTAACGCCGGGTCCTTATGAAGCAACAGTTTCGGACTCACGTCTTCTACGATTCGTAGGCGATGGCGTTCGATCATTCCTGGGTCTGTAGTCGCCAGAACATTGAAGCCATGCGGCGGCCCTTCGAGGTAAACGCGATCTGCCGGAATTATCTCGATGGGACGGTTGGCCATCGGATAATTGCTGTGAAAATCACGGATCGCGAAAACTGAATAGCCAAACGACGTAAGGAACCGGATGATCGACGTGTTTTCCAAACCGTCCGTCCAGTCGATGAAGTGCCGGTTAATCTCAACGATAATGTTTGGTTTATCTACAGAGATAGTTTTGCGAGCCCCAATCAGTGCCTTCTCTTCCCCGCCTTCGGTATCAAGCATTATCAAACCGACAGTCGGAAGTTCCTGCGAACGTGCGTAAACATCGATCGAAATCGATTCGATCGCCGCTTCGCTCTCGGCGCTTCCTTCCGCGGCCGGTTGAGAAGACGCAAGACCCAGATCTCCTTCAATGGTGAGGCGAACATTTCCTTCTTCCCACAGACCCATGCGATTGGCAACCACGTTGGTGATGTTGTTAAGCCTTAGATTTTGCAGCAATCGTTCAAACGACGCCTTCATCGGCTCAAAGGCGTGAATCACGCCGGGTGGTTTTTGTTCGGACGCCGCGCGTGCCAGAAATAGAACTTGATCACCGATGTACGCCCCGCCGACGATGCTGTGCGACGTTTCCCGGGCGAGCGCCGTGAGCAGCTTTGTCGTTTGCGGTTCCCACACATGATCGGGGTGCTCTTCACTGCTTAGGAGTAATGCCTGTTCAATGCGACTGTCCGCCGCTACTTCGAAAACCAAGCCGTTCCGCATCTGAATTCGGTGAGTCTTGGCTTCGCTTAACAACGAAAGGATCAAAGGCCACCGCACCTGCTCGCGAAACAGCGCAGGGTCTTCGGCCGACGCTTCGGCGCGCCGCAACGCCTCGAAAATCGCCTGCCGCAGATTTTCGTCCCTGCCCGCTACGGCGAGGGCCTCCGCCAACACCTTGTTATCGAAGACAATCTCTGAACTCATCGAACACCTAAGGCTTTCCGCCAATTGAAATCCTCATTGAAATCCAGGTTCTTCATTTTGAGATGAGCTCCCCAATCGCCAAACCTGCCCGAACTTTTCATCTTTGGATTATTTAACGCGTTTCAGGAAGCCGCCGCTGTATGCTTCGGTGACGAGCAGTTTGTCCGTGATCTCATTGGCCTGAACAAACGAATCGTTCGTTTTCAGGAATTCGATCATGGCGGTGTAGGGATTATCCCCTACATCCCACGGGCGATCGCTGTAATATCCCCTGGGGAAAAACTCGATTAGGGTGTCGGGCAGCACCAGATAAGAACCCACACTTACCAGTGGCGCATACATTTCCAGCTCTTTCAGTACATGGGCGTGCGTATGATTAGAGTCCAGGCATACCATGACGTTCTTAAAGTCTTTTGCAAAATGCTTGATTTGGTCAACGATGTGCAGATCCGTTGAGGAACCCTCCAGCATCGTTATGTGTTTGCTCATCGGGTGATCTTCGATCGCTGTTCGGTTGTGCGAGCGAATATCAATATCAACTGCAATCACTTTACCGTTGTTGCCCAACAGCTGAAGCATGGAAGCGGAGAAGATGATGGAACCTCCGTGCGCGATGCCGGTCTCGACGATTAGGTCGGGCTTTACTTTAAAGATCAACTCCTGCAGGGCAACGATATCCTGAGGAAACTTGATGATAGGCCTCCCCAACCAGGTGAAATTGTAAATGTATTTGTATTTATCGGCATGAAGCATCCATTCCAGGGATTTCTCTTTTAGCGCCTGGTCTTTAGACATCGCTTTCTGCGCGTCGCTACGCTCTCTTTTGAACTCTTCAACTGGGTTCATACGGGATTTGGTTTATTGGCTTTTTCAAGAAAAAGGAATTGGGACTTTATAGTGCGAACCAGGTTTGCTTCTTTGTTTTCAGTAAATCCGTACTTGTTTTTAAGTTTCTCCAGAGAGACGTCAAAAATATTGGCAGTGGTTGGCTGGTCTCCTTCCACTATCAAGTTGACTGTCTTGCCGCCGAGACTCTCATAAACCGCTTTCACAAGTTTTGCGACACCCAGCATGCTCATGTTTTCGCTTGATCCTGCATTGACGATGTCGTAACCCGGCTTAAAGTTATTGAGGATGCAGTGGACAGCTGCGCTCAGATTTTCCAGATGAATAAAATTGCGCATTTGTTTTCCTGAAGACCTAATCGTAATGGTTTGCTTTTCGATTACTTCTTTGCAAAAGCATCCCGGAACAAGTGTCCACCGATCAATTGACGGCAAAAGGAAAGGGCCGTGAACATTGCTTGGCCTCACTGAAACTCCGTTTATTCTGCCCTGTCTTGCATACATCTCTACATACATCTCTCCGAACAGATGGTTGAGACCGTAATCATTGACGGCAAGCGTCGGGGATGATTCTGTTATGGTTCCCGCGAGCTCCGTGCCATATACCTGGAAAGTTGAAAAGAAAATGAAATTCGGGATTTGATTCTTTACCGCATATTCCAGCAGGTTTTTGGTACCTGTTGCGGAGAGACTAATTCCATCATTTGTTTTTCGGGAAACAATGTCGTTCGCGGTAGCGACATGTACGACGGCATCAGCGCGTATATCGTTTTCCAAATCAGACAATACATCCAGCTCGACCAATCTAGCATACC
>DASUTF010000260.1:0-7137 GCA_036374695.1 Pyrinomonadaceae bacterium | reverse complement strand
CGTTCCAGAAACAGCGCCAACTTTTCTCGGGGAAGCCTGTCCTCAAAGTGGCTTACATACAGTTGGACAAACTCACGAAAGTCAACTAATGCTGTAGGCAGGTAGGAGCCGTGCGATGAAATAAACATCGACAACACGTCGTGTCGTCGCCAAAGTTGCAACTTCGGGTGGCCATGTCTAACCCAATCATTGGAATACTCTTCAATCGCAGTTAACGCGTCACCTACAATTTCACCGTTAGTCACCAGGAACGGCGTGTGGGCCTCTTCTCGACTTAAGGCTGGATCTATTGCGGGAAGTTGAACGAGGTCTCTAACCTCATTCTGAATGCGTTGCCATTCTGACAGGTTGATGTCCTTCGGGCCCTTAAGCTGAAAGGTGTGTAATTCTCCGTCGGATGACCTGGCAATAACGTCTTTTCCCAGTTCACCTCGGCCTTGTCGAGAGATTCTTACGATCGTGTATCCTTGGGAAATCAAAACCTCACAGAAAGGAATTGTGTACCCAAGTTCGTGAACATTAGTTAACCAGTTTTCTATTAGCCTCTCGATCATCCCAGTCACGCTTTTTCTGCGCCAGCAACTCCTTGAACCGTCGAATGAGGTCTGGTTCTGTTTCTAATCTCGTGAGCTCTTTCTTGACTCTCGGCGCTTGAATCGGATTGATCACCATTGTTGGACGTTGCCAGTTTCCGGCGTCATCAAAGCTGAAGTCCATTGACTCCCACATCTGCAAGATCAATTCTGCCGAAATGGGTTTACCGCCAGCATCAAGAGACGGAACCGTTCTGTTGAGAGTCTCGAAAAGAGCCTTACGTTGGGCTTCATTAATCTCCTGGTTAGCAGGCCTCAGTGCTTCGTAGATGGCAACCTCACCCTTCTGTTGAACATCTTTCAAATCGATTTGAACTTCACTGCTCAGTCGTCTGTAATCCACCTTTTCCTGCGAGCCATCTTCGCGGCGCAAAATGTAACCCCTACCCTCGTGGTGAACATAACTTGCTATCTGAGAAAGCAATGGCTCGCCGGATCGATTATGCGTGATGGCGTAGGATTGTTCCTTCACCAATTCTATTTTGAGAGATAGAAAATCTGGCAACATGGATTCACCAAAACTTCCCACTATTCTTCTTCGTCTTGAATACCGCTCTTCTTCCTTGATTTCGTTCGGTTTTCCTCAGGCTGGGGAAACAAGTTTCGCGCAACGATATAAAGAAGACCGATGAACTGTATTGGCGTTTCGATGATTAATGCCGTAATGGCAACATCTGAGATTCCCCATTCATATATTGAATTCAAGACGACGATTGCATACGAGGCTGCCGTAAACACTAGCGTGAGCGTCAAGAACGCAACACCAAAACGCACTTTTAATCTTCGATCGATTTCATTAGACAATAAAGAATCGAAGACCAACGGATCTATTCCCGCTTCAAGTAGTTCTTTGACCAAAGTGGTCTTCTGTTCTTCAACGCTCTTGCGGCGCGGCCAATATATTCTGATAGGTGTGAACGTCGACCCGACCATGAGATCCGCTACGGCTCTTGCAGCGGCCTCAAGAAGAATAATCTTGGTCGTCTTAACCTCTTTCTTTTCAGCTTTTTCGTCTTCCATTATCGTGCCCCATAAATCTCCCCACCACTCGCCACAAACTCTTCCGCCTTCTCTTTCATTCCAACACCCAACGCTGCCGCTTCATCGATCTCTTTCTGCGCTGCGTACTCCCGCACGTCCTGGGTGATCTTCATCGAGCAAAAATGCGGGCCGCACATGGAGCAGAAGTGCGCGAGCTTGGCACCTTCCTGCGGCAGGGTCTCGTCGTGGTACTCGCGCGCGACTTCGGGGTCGAGCGACAAATTGAATTGATCTTCCCAGCGAAATTCAAAGCGAGCTTTGGATAGCGCGTTATCCCTATATTGGGCCCCAGGATGGCCCTTCGCTAAGTCGGCGGCGTGTGCGGCGATCTTGTAAGCGATGACGCCGTCCTTCACGTCTTGTTTGTTCGGCAGGCCGAGGTGTTCCTTCGGCGTGACGTAACACAGCATCGCCGTGCCGTACCAGCCAATCATCGCCGCGCCGATGGCTGAAGTGATGTGATCGTATCCGGGCGCGATGTCGGTGGTGAGCGGGCCGAGCGTGTAGAACGGCGCTTCCTGACACCACTCGAGCTGTTTCTCCATGTTCTCTTTGATCAAGTGCATGGGAACGTGGCCGGGACCTTCGTTCATCACCTGGCAGTCGTACTCCCAGGCGATCTTTGTCAGCTCGCCCTGCGTCTCGAGTTCCGCAAACTGTGCTTCGTCGTTCGCGTCGGCAATCGAGCCGGGACGCAAACCGTCACCGAGCGAGAAGGAAACGTCGTAGGCGGCCATAATTTCGCAAATCTCACGAAAGCGGGTGTAGAGAAAACTCTCTTCGTGATGCGCGAGACACCATTTGGCCATGATCGAGCCGCCACGGCTGACAATGCCGGTAGTTCGTTTCGCAGTCATCGGTATGAAAGGCAGACGCACGCCGGCGTGGATGGTGAAGTAATCGACGCCCTGCTCGGCTTGTTCGATCAGTGTGTCGCGAAAGATATCCCAGGTCAGCTCTTCAGCCTTGCCGCCGACTTTTTCCAAAGCCTGATAGATCGGCACGGTCCCGATCGGTACCGGCGAGTTGCGGATGATCCATTCGCGGGTCGCGTGAATGTTCTTGCCCGTCGAGAGATCCATGACGGTGTCTGAGCCGCATTTGATCGACCAGCGCATCTTTTCCACTTCGTCATCAATTGAAGACAGCACGGCGGAATTGCCGATGTTCGCGTTTATCTTCACCAGAAAGTTGCGGCCGATGATCATCGGTTCGGATTCCGGATGATTGATGTTCGCGGGAATGATGGCGCGGCCGCGCGCGACTTCGTCGCGAACGAATTCGGGCGTGACGTATTCGGGGATAGAGGCGCCGAATGATTGGCCGCGGTGTTGATGGTTGAGCGAATCCCTGGGTACGCTCGCCTCCGGCGAGCCGTTGTTGGGAGAGCAGGCCGGAGGCCTGCGTACCCGTCCGAGGTTTTCTCTAATCGCGATGAACTCCATTTCGGGCGTGATGATGCCTTGACGCGCGTAATGCATCTGGGTGACGCACGAACCTTTCTTCGCGCGCAGAGGCGTGCGGCGCAGCGCCGGAAAATCTTCGAGGCGGCCTTTGTCTTTTTGCCGCGCGTTCTGCGCCGCGTCGAACGTCAGATAGCCATCGTCGATCGGTTGGATCGAGCGGCCTTCGTACTCCTCCACATCGCCACGGCCAATGATCCATTCGCGCCGCAACTGCGGCAGCCCTTCCCGCACGTCCGTCTGCTGAGATGGATCGCCGTACGGACCGCTCGTGTCATAGACACGCACCGGCGGATTCTCTTCCAACTCATTTTTGAAATTACGAGTTGGGTTTTGATCGATCTCGCGAAAGGGCACGCGCACACCGCTCTGTCGGCCCTCGACGTAGATGCGGCGTGAATTGGGAAGTTGATTCTCTGGCCCCGTCGCTACCGCTCCGGGTTCTGACATTGGTTTGATTGCGGCGCTCATAATCTCTCTCCATTAAACCTCTGTGAATCTTCGTGATCCTCTGAGCCTCTGTGGTGAACGACAGGTACTTAACCACAGAGACACTGAGAGTCACAAAGTTTCCCAAAGCAAAAACAAAAACCGCTCCATCAAAAAGGACGGAACGGTCACAAATGGCTGTTTCTCCCTTCGACGGTGCTAGCCGTATCAGGTTCAAGGGGTCACGGAACATTGCCGATTTTTGATTGCCGACTGCCAATTGAAAAACTTTCTAATCGGCAATTGGAAATCGGCAATTGGAAATGTGCCGACTCTCAGCCTTAGTCATAACGACTTCGGCTCCCCCGAAACGTATTCAGTTGTCAACGCACGAATTGTAGAACTGACGCGCGCAACGCGCAACGCCGGGCATGAAGTCAGTACCAGGAGCGGTAGCGACTGGGTTCCGTTTGCAACGCTTGCTCAAGGAATTTAGCCGCGGATGGACGCGGATCATCGCGGATAAGAACGAGACGAATTATAGTTTGTAGTCTCTTATCCGCGTATATCCGCGTTTATCTGCGGCTAATTCTGAGTTTGGCGGCCTGGTCGCTACCGCTCCCTGTACTGACCTCGTGACTGTATAATCTCGCTGCTCTCCAAAAACCTGCTCAGGAGAAAAACGTTGATGCTGCATCGCCGCTTTGTTGCTGTCGCCCTGATTTCAACACTGCTCTGCCTGCCGACTTTCGCTCAATCGCAATCGGACAAAGAACTGCTCGAACGGATTCGCAAGGAAGCGATGACGAACTCGCAGATCATGAAGACGATGCACATGTTCACAGACGTGTACGGTCCGCGGCTCACCGGCTCGCCGAATCACAAGCGCTCGGCAGAGTGGGCGGTGAAGCAGATGACTGCATGGGGACTGTCGAACGGGCATCTTCACGCGTGGGATTTCAAACATCCGGGATGGCTGAACGAAAGATTGTCGGCCCACATCGTCGCGCCCGTGAAAGATTCACTGGTGGCGGAAGCGTTGGCGTGGACACCAGGCACGCGCGGCGTCGTACGCGCTAATGCTTATCAGATGATTTTGCCGGAGAGGCCCACGCAGGATCAGTTGACGGCATTCCTTCAAACGCAGAAAGGGAGGGTGCGCGGACGCATCGTAATGATCGGAAGGGCTGCGGTCGTGCCGGTCAATCTCAGCCCGCCGGCAAAACGAATGACTGATCAGCAGGCTGAGGAACGCTACGGCCCAAACGCCCGGCCGTTTCAATTCCCGACGCCTTCGCCAACTCCGACGCCAATTCCCGGAACGCCTGCGCCGCTGACGGCGAGACAGATTGACGAGCAGCTCGATGCATTCTTGAAAGCCAATGGCGGGCTGGTTCGGGTGAATGATGCCGGCCGCGAGCACGGACAGATTCGCGCTTTCAATAATCGAACCTTCGACGTCAGCAAGGCGGTGACGACGGTGGTGATGCGAAACGAAGACTACGGTCGGATCACGCGCCTCCTCGCGGACGGAAGACCGGTTACTCTGGAGTTCAACATCGTCAACCGCGTGTACCCCGAGGGCAGGACCTCCTACAACGCCATCGCTGAGATCCCCGGTACCGACAAAGCTGACGAAGTGATCATGCTCGGCGGCCATCTGGATTCGTGGCACGCGGCAACCGGCGCCACCGACAACGCGATTGGCTGCGCCATCATGATGGAAGCCGCACGCATTCTGAAGACGTTGGGCGTACGCCCGCGTCGCACGATTCGCGTCGCGTTGTGGAGCGGCGAGGAGCAAGGACTGTTGGGCTCGCAGGCTTATGTGAAAGACACCTTCGGAGCTTTTGAAAACCCCAAACCCGGCTTCGAGAAATTCGGCGGCTATTTCAACATCGATACCGGCACGGGTCGCATTCGCGGCGCCGGCGTGTTCGGTCCGCCCGATGCGGCAGGCATCGTGCGCGAAATTTTGAAGCCGTTTAAGAATGACGGCGTCGCCGGAGCGATCGCGACGCGCAGCCGCGGCCTGGGCGGGTCAGACAACACTTCGTTCAACCAGGCCGGCTTGCCCGGTATCGGCCTGGGCGTCGATCCAATCGAGTACAACTCGCACACCTGGCACACGAATCTCGACACCTACGAACGCATCATCGAAGACGACGTGAAGAAGAACGCCGCGACGATCGCGTGGGCCGTTTATCAACTGGCGATGCGCGACGAACTGTTGCCGCGGTTTAAGACAGAAGATATGCCGCGAGCGCCGCGTGCGACCGCGACTCCTGAGCCGACTCCATCACCGCGGCCAACACCACGCCGCCGGCGTGGATAAAATTTCTCCCGAAGGAGTTTCATGCTTTTCCTGACTGTTTTCGACTGGCACAAGCTGTTCGTTCCCACAGTTCATCCTTTAGAGATCGTTCTGCGCGGGTCAGTGATGTACCTGCTTATCCTCGCGCTGATGCGCGTCCTTCGGCGTGATCCGGGGGCCCTCAGCACTCCTGACCTGCTCGTTATCGTCCTGGTCGCAGATGCTGCGCAGAATGCCATGGCCAGCGAATATCATTCGCTGACTGAGGGCGCCATTCTGGTGGCTACGATCTTTGGCTGGAATTATGGTTTGGACTGGCTCGCGTTTCGTTCTCGTTGGGTGCACAGCTTGCTCAATTCTCCGCCTTTGTTGCTGATCAAGAACGGCCGCCTTCAACGTCGCAACCTACGCTCAGAATTCCTCAGGGAAAGCGATCTGGCCGAGCAACTTCGTCTCCAAGGCGTTGAGGACTTTGCCGAGGTCAAGCGTGCCTTTCTCGAACCTGACGGTCACTTGAGCGTGATTCGCTACGCCGATGAAGATGAGGACCGCCCTTCCCCGAAAAAGAAATCCACGCTTGCCTGATCACTGTGTCGATTAATCGTCGCACCTTTCTTAAACAAAGCGCGCTCACGCTCGCCGGTGTCTCACTGGCACGCGTGCCGTTCATCACGGTCGGCGCCGCCCCAAAGAAAATCATTATTATCGGCGCCGGCATCGCCGGCCTCTCAGCGGGTTACGAACTGATCCAGCTTGGCCATCAAGTCACGATTCTTGAAGCGCGCGCTCGGCCGGGTGGCCGCATTCAAACTTTGCGCGAGCCCTTCGCCGACGGCTTGTACGCGGAAGCCGGCGCCGCGCGCATTCCCAACGATCACGATTTGGTTTTGAAGTACGTGAAGCTGTTCGGACTTCCGCTCGAGCCGATGTACCCGTCGCAGTTGTCGGCATTGATGGCGGATGGCCGAGGCATGAAGCGCGTGAAGATCGGCGACTTCACCAAAGAGCTGGGGAAGACTTTTGGGACCGAACTCGGCGGACCTCCTGCGCGGTGGTCGAAGATAAAAGGCGGCAACGATCGCTTGCCCGAGGCCTTTGCTGAGCGACTGGCGAACAAGATCCATTACAACTCGCCGGTTGTCAGAATCGAGCAGGACGAGACAAGTGCTCGCGCTGTCGTCATGCAAAACGGCAAGACAGAAACGCTGACCGCTGATCGAATCCTGTGCACCGTGCCGTTCTCGCTGTTGCGAAGGATTCAGTTGCCCGCGAACTTTTCCGAGAAAAAGATCAAAGC
>DASUTF010000259.1:0-3294 GCA_036374695.1 Pyrinomonadaceae bacterium | reverse complement strand
GCTGATAAGGTCGTTCACCAATCGGTGGAAACTCAGTTTCACCCATCAACTCAAACGGAACTCTTCCGAGGTAACTGCTCAGGTCAAGTTGCACCGGTTGAGCGTATTGCGAAAGATTGAAAAGACACAGCACCACTTCTTCACGATAGCTGCGAATGAAAGCGAAGATTTTGCGGTTGGAGGGCTCGACAAAATCGATCGACCCGCGCCCGAAAACTGGATGCCGCTTGCGGAGATGGATCATTTCTCGGACCCAGTTCAGGAGCGACGTGCTATAGCGCCGTTGCGCGTCAACGTTAACGGCTTGATACCCGTACACCGGGTCCACGTTCACAGGGAAGTAGAGTTGAGCGAAGTCGGCGCGCGAAAAACCTCCGTTGCGATCGTCCGACCACTGCATCGGTGTCCTTACGCCATCTCGATCACCAAGGTAGATATTGTCGCCCATCCCAATTTCATCCCCATAGTAAAGGAAAGGGCTTCCCGGAAGTGTGAACAAAAGTGCGTACAGAAGCTCAATCCGGCGACGGCCGTTGTCCATCAAAGGCGCCAGCCTTCGCCGGATGCCGGCGTTCAGCCGCATGCGCCGGTCCTTGGCGTATTCGTTATAGAGATAGTCACGCTCTTCATCAGTGACCATTTGCAATGTAAGTTCGTCATGATTGCGCAAAAACATTCCCCATTGACAATCCTCGGGAATTGCCGGAGTCCGCTTAAGAATCTCAATAATTGGTAAGCGATCCTCCTGACGAAGGGCCATGAACAAACGCGGCATGATCGGAAAGTGGTAGCACATGTGAAACTCGTCGCCCTTGCCGAAGTACTCGATTACGTCTTCGGGCCACTGATTGGCTTCGGCCAGCAACATGCAATCGGGATAACGCTCGTTAACGATCGCCCGTAGACGCTTGAGAAATGCGTGCGTTTCGGGCAGGTTCTCGCAATTAGTTCCCTCCCTCTCGAAGAGATACGGGGCCGCATCAACGCGAAAACCGTCGACGCCGGTTTCCAGCCAAAACAGCAACACGTCAATAATCGCCTGCTGCACCTGGGGATTATCGAAATTGAGATCCGGCTGATGGCGAAAAAACCGATGCCAGTAGAACGCTCCGGCACTTTCGTCCCAAGTCCAGTTTGATGTCTCGGTATCGCCAAAAATTATTCCGGCATCCCGATATCCGCTGTCATCGTCGCTCCAGACGTACCAATTCCGAAGTGGGGAATCAGGTGAGCTTCTAGCCTCTTGAAACCACGGATGCTGATCTGAAGTGTGATTGACAACCAGATCCAAAATCACTCGAATCCCAGCGGCGTGCGCCGCCTGCAGAAAGGTTTTGAAGTCATCAAGTGTTCCGTAATCCGGGAGGACGGCATAATGGTTCGAAATATCATAGCCGCCATCTCGTTGCGGCGAGTCATAGGTCGGAAGCAGCCAAATGCAATCGATTCCCAGCCAACTCAAGTAACTCAGTTTTTCTGTCAAGCCGCGAAAATCGCCGGTGCCATCGCCCGAAGAATCGAAAAATCCACGCACATAGATTTCGTAGAAGACTGCGTCCTTGAACCACAAACGCTCAATATTGGTACTTAGTGAATTATGCATTGGTCTCAGAAGAAGCGATTTTTCAGGATGTGACCAACAAAATGCAAATCGAGTTTTAGGATCTTGCCTGCCTCACTCTTCGCTGTAGAAATCCTTCAAATGCTGGTGAGGGTTATCACCTATGCGGTTTAGGTGTTACGACTCATGTGGCAGCAGACCATTGCACTTACACTTGTGGTGACCCGAATGAGAGCGACTTTTCACACAAGGCCGACCACAGATTCGATAAGGGACATCTGAGACTTGTAAGCGGAGGAAGCCGGCCCGCATCAGGAAGGTTAGGAGATTTCTTATTTTCTGGTGCCGCCCGGTCTCATGTTCCCGCGCATTCTAACGACCTACTGATTTTTCGCCTACGGCTTCGTTAACCTAAATGAACACGTCACGCATGAGTCCGAACGTCCATGATTCTGAGCCGCGACGCCTGATCGTTGTCGCCAACCGCTTGCCAATTACGCTCAAGCGGACCAGTGATGGTTGGCTGTCGGAAAAAAGTCCCGGCGGCCTGGCTGCTGCCTTAAACCCGGTCTTGAAGAGAAGCAACGGGTTCTGGGTCGGCTGGTCCGGCGATACATCTGAGATTGCCGATGACGATAGACGCAACATAATCTCGCGTTGGTTTGAGCGTGACCGATATGTGGCTGTCGATTTGGCTCCCGATGTTGCTCACGGCTTTTACGAGGGTTATTCAAACGAAACACTCTGGCCTCTGTTTCACCAGTTTCCGTCCCTCCTGCGATTCGATCAAAATCATTGGACTTCGTACGTCCGCGCGAACGAGATTTTTCGCGATCAGATCCTCAAACACTATCTTCCCGGAGATCTGATCTGGATTCATGACTATCACCTGATGCTCCTTCCGCAGTTGTTGCGTCAAGCATTGCCGGATGCCGGCATTGGGTTTTTTCTGCATATCCCATTTCCTTCTTCCTCGATCTTTCGCATCCTGCCAAAACGGGAAGAGCTTTTGCGCGGATTGCTCGGCGCTGATTATCTGGCCTTTCATACGTACCGGTACTTGCAGCATTTTCGTGGCTCGATTCTGCGAATCCTTGGTGTGGGAAGTCAGATGGATCAAGTCGAATACGGTACCCGCGCCGTTAGGCTCGAAGCCCTACCGATTGGCATAGCCCCTGACGAGTTCAGCGATCTTCTGACAAGCGATGAAAAGACTAAAAGCCACCTGTCGGAACTAAAGAAGCGATTCCAGGGCCGCAAGCTGATTCTTGGCGTCGATAGGCTGGATTACACGAAGGGAATTCCGGAACGCCTGCGCGCTTTCCGCCGGCTGCTTTCTGATTACCCGAAATGGCGCGGAAAGGTTGTACTTGTACAGGTAGCTGTCCCATCACGCGAGCGATTGCGTATGTATACACGCCTGCGTAGGGAGGTGGGCGAGTTGGTGAGCGAAATCAACGGAGAGTGGGGCACGCCAGAGTGGTCGCCGATTATCTATCTGAGGCGAAATTTGCCCCGCGCTGAATTGACTGCCTTGTATGCCGCGGCAGATGTCGCTTTGATTACGGCGCTTCGCGACGGATTAAACCTGGTTGCGAAAGAGTATGTCGCGTGCAAGCCGAACGGAGACGGAGTCCTTATTCTAAGCGAGTTTGCGGGCGCGGCCGCTGAAATGGGAGAAGCAATCATGATCAATCCTTACGATGAGGAAAGGACCGCCGCAGCCATCGATC
>DASUTF010000258.1:0-44873 GCA_036374695.1 Pyrinomonadaceae bacterium | reverse complement strand
GGTATCGCGAATCATTGCGCAGCGAAACTCATTATCCGGGTAACGCACGAAGAGGTACTTGGTGCCGTCAGTAGTCTTCAGGACTTTCGTCGTTCCAAGATCCTGAAGCTCGACGCCTTCAGCAGAGACGTAAAGATTTGCCGCGCTGCCTGGGACGAATTCGATAAAGCTGTGGCCGCGACTATGTTTTGAGGTTGTCGGCAGAAGATACGTGCCGTGTTCTTCGTCAAAAGTCAGAGCTTTGAAAATCAAGAAATCGAACTGCGCCGTGGCAAACCCGAGCGACTGCTCGAACCCGATCGCGACGTTCGCCTCATTCAGTCCCAACAAGGGCAGTTCCTTTGCGCTGACGTTCCATTTGTAGGCGGGCGCCACCGGTTCGACTTCGGAAGACTTTGTATCTCCCGTTGATGAGCCGCGTGAGATGCGTACTTCTGCCGCAGCAGTTCGCGGCAAGCCGCTAATCGTGGCCAGGATCGCGATAGAGAGAAGTGCGATCAGAGAGGGCTTGGATAAATTCCACTTCATGTAAGTTTCACCGTGTAAGTTTGGCGTCCGGCGCCCACGACCAGGCGAGCGACCGAATGACGTTGTTTGGACTGACCGAAGTTCAGTTCAGAACTGGTGGTCAGCTGGTTGGAAAACTAATGAGGATTTGGGGCGGGTCCGACTGGCTGAGATGGATCCAACAGGCGGCAGAGTCGCGCTTGTTGTCTCAGGTGATTATCGCGAGCTCTTTACGTTGCGCTCCGCGTTAAATGACGGAGCAACCTATGTGCCGCCGGAAGTGCTGCCGGTCAAAGCTGTTTTTTGCTGGCATAGCCGATGCAGAGGCAGAAAGCGAATCCCGCAGAATCGGGATTCTACTTGGCAAATCGCCAGTCGCCGCGGCATCTCGCTGTGGTTGAATGCCACACCAACCTCGTTTTGCACAGACGGGTGAGGGTGTTAGATCGGCAGCTCTCCTCTGCCTAACTATCCCGTTCTGTCACGATCAACAGACGCCGGCAATGAATCAAACGATCGATACCCACAAAGAAAGGCAGGCAGGTTTGAGCGACCCGGTTGTCTTTAGACTCGATCTTGACGGCAATATTCTCTCCGTCAACGAAGCGGGTGAACGCCTGACCGGCTACCGTGCGGTCGAGCTGGCGCGATTGAATGTCCTAGATCTGCTTCCCGGGCAATGCGCCGCCGATTTACGCGCAATGGCCAATCACAGCATCCGCCACCGCTTCGGGACGGTATTCGAGGTCGAAGTGATGACGAGCGACCGCCGGCAAATACCGGTCGAAGTGAGTATCGACCTCATTAGAAGGCCGGATAGAAAGCTCGAGTTTCGTGGAATCGCTGTGCCAAAGAACGACGCCGGCCGTCCCCGCTGCCTGGATATTCGTTTTCAATTCAAAGCGTCGAAGCAAGTGAACGCTCTCTTACATGCGGCGGGGTAGAGCGATTCCGGCGCACAGCTGTCTCAGCGCCAACCCCCTTTGACAAAATCGCAGGCGAGGTCGATAAATGTCGTTAACTGTCGTTCGATCAAAAATGAAAGCGCTGGTAGTCGATGACGACGACGTCATCCGTAGCAACGTCGCCGAAGTCTTAATCACAGACGGCTGGGAAGTTAGCGAGGCAAGTTCCGCCGAACAAGCGTTGGAACTGCTGGATCGCGAACGGTGGTCGCTTGTGTTTTGCGACGTGCAATTGAGTACCGACGGCCCGCACGATGGCTATCACGTGTTGCGCAGGTTCACCGAGGAACAACCGACGGCGCAAATCATTTTGATGACCGGACACGGATCCGCGGTCGGTGCGCTCGACGCCGTTTCTTCGGGCGCGTACGACTACTTAATGAAGCCGTTCGAGATTGCCGACGTCAGGCGGATCGCGGCAGCGGTCCGCCGGAATATTGCGAAACGTGAACGTGAACACGTTAGTGACGAATTGCCGCCCTCTCCCACCGTTTACACTTCGGACATCGACCTGGTAGGTGTCAGCGCCGCATTTGTCGAAGTAATGAAGCTGGTCGGCCGGGTGGCCTCAACCAGTCTTCCGGTCTTGATCACAGGCGAGTCCGGCACGGGTAAAGAAATTGTCGCGCGCGCAATTCACCGGCGTAGCCGCCGCGCCGAGCAGGCATTCATCGCCGTCAACTGCGGTGCGGTTCCGGCGGAGTTGATCGAATCGGAATTGTTTGGACATGTGCGCGGCTCGTTTACCGGCGCCACGGCCGATCGACGCGGACTTTGGCAGGAAGCCGATCGCGGGACGGTGTTTCTCGACGAGATCACGGAAACCAGTCCGGCGTTTCAGGTGAAGCTTTTGCGCGCCGTGCAGGAAGGCGAAGTGCGCCGCGTCGGGTCGAACCAGACCCATCGGCTGGACGTTCGGGTGATCGCCGCGACGAACCGTGACGCGGAAGAAGAAGTTCGCGAAGGCCGATTTCGCCAGGACCTGCTTTACCGGCTGAACGCCGTGACGATCCACTTGCCGCCGCTTCGCGAGCGGCGTGAAGACGTCCGGCCGCTCGCTAATTACTTCGCGGTCCGGACGGGGGCTGCTGGCGCGCGGTCGATCAGCTTTTCGAAGGACGCCATGTGGCTTTTGGAAAATTACGACTGGCCGGGCAATATTCGCGAACTTGAAAACGCGGTGGTTCGCGCCGCGGCATTGTGCGATCAGATCGTGCGGCCGGAAGATCTACCGGAACGAGTACAGCGGAGCGTAAGAGCTGGTCATGGCCCACTGGCGCCCGTCGCGCAGTCAACCGCAGGGAACGGCTTTGACGATTCGACCATGTCGCTGGCCGAGTTGGAGCGCCATCACATCATGCGGGTTCTGGCGCACACCGGCGGTAACAAGCAAGCCGCGGCGCGAATCCTGGGCATTGATCGCACGACGCTACAACGTAAGCTCGAGAGATACGAATTAGATAACGGCGGTACCAACGTTTCGGCTTAGATCGACTTCAGTCTGTACATCCCTTTCCCGACCCAAGACAAGATCAAACTCTAGTCACGCGCTTGGAGGAAACGCCGAACGGCGTTTGCAAATTCCAGCCCAGGGCAACGCCCTGAGGAGCGTCGTTGAGTGTCAGGGGGAACTCTGAAAGAGACTCGCTTACCCAGAAGGTTAGCGAACGCCTTCGGCGTTTTGGATTAGCACGTATGTTATTGCCACTAAAGTCGCTGCTACAAAATCACGCTGCTATTTCCTTCGGCGTGCGTTGACTGTTTACCATCCTCCGCCGCGACACCTCGTGGGCCATCTCGACAATTTGAGGCGTCTCGAATGGTTTAGCCAGGACCCAATCAACCTGGGCCGCCTGCCGTTCCTGGGAACCGACTGCCTCGCCCCAACCGGTGATCACGGCGACGGGGATGTTCGTGTTCCGTTGTCGCACCGCGCGCGAAAGTTCCCAGCCGTTCATGCCCGGCATGCCGATGTCGGTGAACACGGCGTCGAAGTTTCCGTTTTCGAACAGCGAAAGCGCCTGATAACCGCCGTCGGCGACGACTGCTTCGCAGCCTTCTTTCTCGAGGATATCGCGGAGCAGATCGCGCACGTACTCTTCGTCATCGACCACCAGAATTCTGGTTGGTGACGACATGCGGGCCGCCCGGGGTAAATGTACCAGGCTCGTTACTGAGTGCGTTTTTGCCACGCGACCGGGAATTGGCAAACGGATACGGAACGTCGTGCCGAAGCCGAGCTGCGACTCGACGTCCACCGTCGCGTCGTGGCGGCGGATAATCCCGTAACTGACGGCCAGACCCAGTCCCATTCCGGCTTTGTCTTTGGTCGTAAAGAATGGGTCGAACACGCGCAGGCGCGTCTCTTCGCTCATGCCGGTTCCCGTATCGCGCACCAAAATCTCGACGGCGTCCCGCGTCTCCCTGGCCGCCATCGTCAACGTGCCACCGTTCGGAAGCGCATCCACGGCGTTAAAGACCATATTGACAAGTACTTCGCGCAACTCCGACTCGTCGCCCATAGCCGTCACACCGGGGGCGCATTCAATCTCGAGGTTTATGTGAATGTTTGCCGCTTCGGCGCTATTCTTCCAGCGCGGGCGCGTGATCTCGCCGACGTCCAGCAGGAGCAGGCGCACATCGACGGGCTGAAAATCGTGATCGCGCCGTTGCCGGGCGAAATCCTGAATCCGCTTCACAGTTTTCGCGCCGTCTTTCGCGGTCTTGATGATGATGTTGAGGCCCGCTTCGACCTTCGCCGGATCTTTTGTCTCAAGCAGCAACTGCGCGCGGCCGAGGACGCCGGCGAGGGTGTTGTTGAAGTCATGCGCCACGCCTGAGGCGAGTTCGCCCAGGGCCGACATTTTCTCGATCTGCGAAAACTGTTCGCGAATTCGTTTCTGCTCTTCGATGTAGTGGTTCAGTTCCGCAACATGCCGTTCCGCCTCTTCGGCGTGCGCGGCAGCCTCCTCGGCTTTCGCTGCGGCGGACATCACCTCAATATTCCGGAGATAAGTCCGGTAGGTGAAATAGAGAACTGCCACGATCGGGGCCGTCGCCAACAGTCCGTAAACACCGGCAACGTCGGCAAATTTAACCGTGAAGCCCGCCGCGGACGCACCGGCGAAATAGGTGATCGAGGCCCACAGGTAATACTTCGTCCAGCTATGCCAGAGCGACTCAGCCATCTTCAGCGAAGTGTAAATCGCGGCCATCATTGAGTTGCTGGCGTATTGAACAAACGCCATCACGACCAGCGCCAGCATGAATTTTCCCGAGAACGGTCCATGATGAAGCGTGCTCAGATCTCCAAACAGCGCCCGCGTCACCACGAATGTAAGGAATGTCGAGCACGCGATCATTCCCGAGTTGAACAAGATCGCTTTCCGGCTGAAACGCGTCGACGAACAAAGCGCTTCCGCCGCGGCCAACAAAACCGCGGCTTCTCCGCCGTAAAGCAAAATCGTCAGGAAGAAGAACGTGTCTGAAACTGAGATGTGCCCGGTCGTTCGTGGAATCCTGACTGTCAGCCGCGAGCTAATCGCGATCGTCAGCAAGAACAAGGCGACGAAGCGCGCGTCCAACTTTTCGACTGGCAAGTGGACCACTGAATAAAACAACGCAATCGCGGCGGCCGCGATGACGACAAGCATGTAGAGCGTTTTCAGGAGTTGGCGGTTCATTGTGTTCTCCAATTTTCTCGCGGGCGGCGCCTTATTCGATATCGTCGCCATCCCGCGAAGGGGCTAAAAAAAAGGTGTCGTAAACACTGCTCGCCACAAACCCGGCACGTTGGAAAAACCGGTGCGCGTTAGGTTTGTTTTCGTTCACCAGAATCACTATGGATTGGGCACGACTGAGTAACCGGTGGCAGAGTTGCGTCAAACAACGCGAGCCCAGGCCTTTATTTCTGTCGTCCGGATTCACATAAATACCTTCGAGGTAGATAACCTCCGGCGTCTCGCTGATGATGTCGGCTTTGAAAATCACCTCGCCGTTTCGCATCAAGGTCCAGACCCGGTGGCGTTCGATGCGCTGCTGACATCGGAACAAGAATCCCGCCCTGTCCTTCTCTAATGGACTGATACCGCTTTCCTGACAGGCCAGAGCGGCCTGCACCGCCGCAACTTGATGAAGATCGGACGGTGTGGCGAGTCGGAGGTCCGGCACCTGGTCGACGTTCGCCGGGGGCTGATTCATTTCGAACATGACCTCACGACAGCGTCGCCGTAGTGGTTGTCCGGCCAGCGCGTACCAGCGCCAAAACTGCTCGACGATTTCCAGCTCGCTCAGAACCATGTGTATTCGTGGAAAGTCCTGCGCCAGTCGCGCGAACTCTTTAATCACAATTTCGCAGCGCGCATCCATGAATGTCGCATGGCCGATCAGGGCCACGCCCTGAAGCTGGTTGTCTGCATCGCGCGCGCCGTAAAACATGCCGCGATTGAGCTCACTTTCGATTCCGTTATCGCGAATGAAGCCTGTCATCACGACGTTATGCAGCGCGCGCTGTTGCAGGAAACGAAGCACCTCGGCCGCATCACGGTTCTTCAGCAGATGCGTCGTCACCGACGGCACCGCCTCCTTCGCGAGCGCGCTGGCCACGCCGAGGTGATTGAGGTTTACAGAATGGGGTCTCATGTCTCTCCTTGGGACGAATCGTCAGCCGTCATGCCGAAGCAGGGTGGCTCTCAGTAATCCAGGCAGTCGACGCCGGCGTCGATCTCCACATTCGTTTCACTAACCAGATCGCCGTTGTGGGCAGCGGACAATGCCTGGACGATCGAATCGCCGTTTAGACAGGCGTCGCCGACCAGCACACCGTCGCCGACCAGGACGCCATCGCCCACCAGCACGCCATCGCCCACCAGCACGCCCGACGTGAGAAAGACGGCGCCGCTTCCCATGACAGTTCCGTCGCCCACCAGCACGCCATCGCCGACCAGCACGCCACCGGTCAGGACCGTGCGGTCAGCCATGAAGACGCCGTTGTTAACCAGGACTCCGTCACCGAACAGAAAGCCCAGTCGATAGATCGATTGGTATTTCGTGATCAGGTCTGATCCCGTAGCGAAGTTGTATTTGAAAAGCAGGCCGCCACTCCAACTGAACGTCTGTCCGGCGATGGTGCTTTGCGGAACCGGCGGCGCGAGGGTCGTCAGCAGTGACGTGCCCACCGGCGTTAAGGAATTAAGATCCGGGCGCACCAGTCGCGCCAGGCGGATTGCGCCCTCGATGTTTATCTCGCCCGCGCCCTGCTCGAGCATGTTGAAGCCGGCGAGCGGTTGCGCGGTGTACATCAACAAGGCCTTGAGCAAATTCGGCGTGAGCGTCGGATTCGCTTGCAGCATCAACGCCGCAGCGCCGGCGGTGATTGGCGTCGCCATCGAGGTGCCATTCATGTACATCATTCGGCGGCGATCGACCGGACTGACGCCCGCGTCGAGCGAAGGATTTTGCGTTACCAGATAATTATTGACGGCGGCCGCGTAGATCAGCTTGTTCCCCGGAGCGACAATGTCCGGCTTGATCAGATTGTCGTAGTGCCTGATCCCGAATGCATCTGTCCACGAACTACGGGTGGGACCGCGCGAGCTATAGCTCGCGATCTCATCGTCGCTGCGTTCGTCGGTGCCGAAGGTGTTCGCGGCGCCCACCGTGATGGCCGAAGGTTCGTTGCCCGGCGCATGAATCTGACCATAAAGTTTCTGGCCCAGGCCGTTCCTGCCGTTGTTGCCCGCGGCGGCAATTACGACTACGCCCGCATCTACCAGCCGGCGCACAGCCCGACAGATCGGGTCATTTTGATAAGAATCAATCGCCGGCGCGCCGAGGCTGACGTTGACAACCCGGATGTTGTAGGCCGTGCGATTCTGGAGCACCCAGTCAAGTGCCGCCAGGATTCCGGAAACTGTGCCCGTGCCCGTCGCGCCGAGCACACGCAGATTCATGACGTTCGCACTGGGCGCAATGCCGACGTATTCCGCATTCGATACCCGTCCGTTACCGGCCGCGATCGCTGCCACATGAGTGCCGTGTCCAAACGGATCGTCAGTTCGACCCTCGCCCGTGAAGTCACGACTGAAAACTACTCTTAGGTTGTTACTCCGATCCAGAAAAGCAGTGTGGCTGGTATCAATTCCGGAATCGAGGATGGCGATGCCTATTCCGGCCCCGTCAAGCCCCGTCGTGTTGGTCCCGCTCGTGGCGCGGACGGCGTCGGCGCCGCTGGTCAATGAAATGTGGCCCAGCGGGATGTTGGGTCGATCGAGCGAGACGAAGCCAACATCAGGCCGCGATGCCAGAGCTTCAACTGCGCGCGGGGGAATTTCGATCACGCGCGCGTTGAGTTGCTTCAGCGACTGCTTGACCAGGCCTCCGGAAGCGGAAAGAGCATTATCGAAACCGGCCCCGGGCCGACCTTCGAACTGAAGGATGACCGAAACGCGCTCGTCTTTGGATGAGCCGCGCGCAAGTTCTTTTAGATCTTGCGAAATCTTTTCCGCGCGCGGCGGTTGCTTGGCGTCTGTCCGCCAGTCGAAGGTAAAACTAACGGCGGTGACGAAAATAAGAAGTAAGACAGAGAGACTGACCCACTGTACGGTGGGGCTACCGTATTTCATGATTCCTCTTTCTCGACGAAACAGAAATGCTGTTAGAGGTGCTATTTCTGAAGTCGCTCGTGGCACGCTTTTCACGGTGCGTGCCAACCTGGCTTCTGAGTTTCAGGCCGACGCCGAAGAGATACGGCGTAGAAAACTCAGCCTGAAAAATTGCCACCCGTCGGGTAGGGGGGCGTAGGTAATTTGGGGAAAGTGCTTTTTTGAGGCGGCCAGTATTCCAGTCTTTTTACCGGCCGTCAATGTTTTCCCGTCAATCAATGCATACAGGACGTGCTATCTCCGAAAAGCGAACCCAGACTGGAATCGCCGACCATGACGCCGTCACCGACCATGACGCCGTCACCGACCATGACGCCATCGCCAACCATAATGCCGTCGCCGACCAGGATTCCGTCGCCGACGAGTAATCCGTCGCTTAACATCAGGCCATCGCCCAGCAGTAAACTCAAACTCAGGAAGATGACGCCATCGTTGAGTGTTTCGCCACTGCTAATCAGAACGTTGCTGCCGAGCATGACGCCGGTGGTAAAGCAAGTAGGGTTAATTGCCTGATCGTTTGAAGCCTCGCCCACCCCGTCACCAAGCAGGAACCCGTGCGCGTAGACTTCCTGATATTTCGTGATCAATTCAATGTTCATCGCGTAGGCGCGATTCAGGATGATTCCGCGGCCCCAAAAGAACGTGCCGCCGCTAATCGTGCTCTGTTGCGCCGGCACGTCGCCGGTCAGGAGCGGCTCGCCTAAGGTTGTGGAGCTGCTCAGGTCCGTTCGCACGAGACGGGCCAGCGTCAGCGCGCCATTGACGTTTAGTTGTCCCGCGCCCTGCTCCAGCATGTTCATTCCTGAGAGCGGCTGTGCGGTGTACATTAAAAGCGCTTTGATCAGGCTCGGCGACAGATTCGAATTCGCCTGCAACAACAACGCGGCCGTGCCCGCGGCGATCGGAGTCGCCATCGACGAGCCGCTCAAATACATCATCCGGTGCGTTGGCCAGGTGCTGACCCCGGCGTCTAATTCGGGGTGCGCGGCGAGCAACGAATTATTCGAGGCCGCGGCGCCCACGATCTTGTTCCCCGGAGCGACGATGTCCGGCTTGATCAGATTGTCGTAGTGTCGAACGTCGCTGCCATCAGTCCAAAAACTGCGCGTTGGTCCCCGTGAACTGTAGGTGGTGACGATGTCCTCATTGCGTACGTCGGTGCCAAATGTGTTCGCGGCGCCCACTGTGATCGCAGAAGGCTCGTTGCCCGGCGCGTGAATCTGTCCATAGATTTTTTCGCCGTTGGCGCTCCTGCCGTTGTTTCCTGCGGCTGCCACCACGACCACACCGGCGTCGGTCACGCGCCGAACCGCCTGGCAAATCGGATCGTTCAGATACGAATCGACCGCCGACGTGCCCACGCTCAGATTAACGACTCGGATGTTGTGAAGCGCGCGAAAAGTCAGCACCCAATCGAGCGCGGCCAATAGGCTTGAGGTCGTACCGGCGCCCTGCGAATCAAGGATGCGCAGGTTGATGAGATTCGCCCCGGGCGCAATCCCGGTGTAGGCGCCGCTCGCAATCTGATCATTGCCCGCCGCGATTGAGGCCACGTGGGTCCCGTGCCCGTATGGATCGTCGGTGCGGTTCTCGCCCGTAAAATCCTGGCTCGTCGTGACGCGGCTGAATCCGAGGTCGTTCTTGAATGCGGTGTGTTGCGTGTCGATTCCCGAATCGACAATCGCGATGCCTACGCCATTTCCGTCGAACACCGTGGTGGCCGTAATCAGTTCGCCTGATAGTCCGTCTAATACTGAAGACGTTTCAGTACGAACCGCGCTGGCGCCGGTCGTTGTCTCGAGATGTCCGTACGCGCGCGCCGGCCTGTCGGGCGAAACGAAGCGCACATCGGAGCGCGCGGCCAACGCCTCAATGGCATTAAGCGGAAGGTCGAGCACGCGAATTCTCAGATGACTGAGCTTGCGCGTAGTTCTCCCACCTAAATTCGTTACCAGTGAATCGAGATCGCCCGACGGATTCTGATTGAATTGAACGATTACCTTCGTTCGGGCCGGGCCTTGAGACCGCTTAATCTTCTGCGCCAGATCGGGTGATACTTTGTTTCGTACGCTCGTCGTCGCGGCTAACGGCTGACGGTTTGAAAGCGCCAAACCGAACGGCGTAATTAGAATTAGTGCGAGCACCGCTCTTCCAGCGAGATTAAATCTATAAGTAGACCATTTGCGCGATCTTCGCACCGTTGAATCTCTTTTCTTATGGAATTGATTGCGTGGCGAGGGATGGCAAGTGATGTGCCGCGCTGGTCGAAGCGCGGCGTGCCGCAATTTTTGTTGCCCGCTTTACTCCCTGCGTTCAAATGCAACTGCAGATCTCAGCACCGGAGCTAATCTGCTGCGGCAAAAAGCGCGACGCCACGGCTAGTGGCACAGACTTCAGTCTGTGATTCTCGCCATTGGATCCACAGACTGAACTCTGTGCCACAGAATGAATGCGGGAAGGGTCTTTCTAATTCATGGCATCAGCTTTGCGATGCCTCCCGCGCACTGTTTGCGAGGGCCAAGCATGCCGGAAGAGAAGCCACGTATCCTGATCGTTGATGACGACGCCGAGATCCGCGCCGTGCTGAAAGAGTTTCTGAGCCGGGATTACCACTGTGTGACGAGTGATTCGGCCGAGAAAGCGCTTGATGCACTGGCGACGCAGGGGTTTGATCTGATTCTGAGCGACATCGCTATGACCGCGATGAGCGGGATTGAAATGTTGCCGCGCGTTGTGAAACTGGCGCCTGACTCAGTGGTTGTGATGATCAGCGGGCAACGAACGATCGAATGTGCCATCGACGCAATGCGCGCCGGCGCGTTTGATTACATAACTAAACCGTTTGAACTGGGGGAAGTAAACGTGGTTGTTCGGCGGGCCCTCGATCACCAAAGCAGCCTGAAAAGGCTTCGGACGCCCGAAGATGAACGACGTCCGCACGCGCGGCAATTGATGGACGCAGTCACCAGGCGGGAATTCGTCGTTCACTATCAGCCACAAATAGATATCCATTCGCGCGCCCTGGTCGGAGCTGAAGCGCTGGTGCGCTGGCAGCATCCGGATCTTGGCCTGCGCCCGCCGGCGGAATTTATTTCCCTGGCCGAAGATACGGGCTTAATTAACGAGATTGGCGAGCTGGTGTTACGCGAAGCCTGCGCGCGCGCTCGGGAATGGCAGCAGCAGGGACTTGATACCTTTCGCATCGCCGTCAACGCTTCACCGCGCCAGCTTCACGAAAAGCATTTTGCACAATTCGTCGGGCGCATTCTGAGTGAAACGCAGCTTTCGCCCGAATCGCTCGAGCTGGAAGTTACGGAAACCTGGTTGATGCAAAACCTGGATGCCGGGGTCCAGGCACTCGAGCAACTTAGGGCGATGGGCGTGCGTATTGCCCTCGACGATTTCGGCACGGGTTATTCATCGCTGAGTTATTTGAAACGGTTGCCGATCGATTCAGTAAAACTGGACGCCTCGTTCGTCAAAGACGCGGCCACCGACCCGGATGATGCAGCTTTGGTAATGGCAATCATCACCCTGGCGCACACATTGGGCAAAACCGTGATCGCCGAAGGGATCGAGCGTGAGGATCAACTGGCATTGTTGAGGTTGCTGCGTTGCGATGAAGGGCAGGGCTATTTGTTCGGCAGGCCGATGCCTGCGCTCGATAGTGTTTTCAAGCCGCCGACGCTTTCCAGACCCTCGCCGGCATCCGCTCAAGCGGAGGCGAGGTCAGCATCGCCTGCGTAAGCAGGTGGGTTCATCAGTCAAGCTTAATTGATCCCTTAACCCATTCGCTGGCGCGGATGGTACTGACGCACTCCGCCGATGGCCCAGCTGCCCCGCGCTCTGTCCTTCGCTTGAACGACCGGGGTTAAAGAGTTACGCTTAGACCGATTCCAAATATTTTCATTTACTCTTCCGAAGGAGGATTTCGATTTAATGCCTGAAGTTGGAGATATGGCTCCGGATTTCGAGCTGAAGAGTCACCTGGAAAAAGACAAGAAGGTGAAGCTCTCAGATTTCCGTGGCAAGAAAAATGTAGTCATCGCGTTTTACCCGCTGGCCTGGACGCCGGTCTGAACGGCGCAAATGCCCGCGTACGAAGCGGATATAGACCGCTTCCGCGAGTATGATGCCCAGGTCCTGGGCATTTCAGTCGACAGCGTTCCGTGCAACATCGCCTGGGCAAAAAGTCTGGGCGGGCTTTCCTACGATCTTCTCAGCGACTTTCATCCCAAAGGCGAAGTAGCGCAGGCCTTCGGCGCGTACCGCGCGAGCGACGGTATTTCCGAGCGCGCGATATTCATCGTCGACAAGGAAGGCAAGTTCGCCCACGTGGACATTCATGACATTTCCGATCAGCCGGACAACGAAGAGTTGTTTGAAGTGCTGCGGAAGCTGTAAGAGCAGAGGTTAGATGTTAAATGTCAGATGTCGGAGCAATCCGGCATCTGGCATTTTCGTTTTCGCCCACCGCTACGCTAACATCTAACATCTCGCTTATGACTATTTCACGAAAATGCGTTCCGTTTACCCCCTTCGAGCGTGAGCTTTCGAAGACCACTATTGCGATCGTCACCGCCGGTGGGGTGCACCTAAAAGATCAGGAAGGGTTCAACATCGCCGATGAACTCGGCGACCTGACCTATCGCGAGATCCCACCTGATGTTGATTCCTCTGACCTGATGGTCACGCATCATCACTACGATCATCGCGACGCTGACGAAGACATCAACGTCGTCTTTCCCATCGACGTCTTGCGCGACCTGCACGCGGAAGGATTTATCGGCGGCATTGCCAAAAAGCACATCGGCTACATGGGCTACACGATGCAGCTCAAAGCGATGTACGAAGGCACGGCGCGCGAAATCGCCAACGACATCGACAAGGGTTCGCGGGCGGACGCGGTTATTCTCACCGGTGGTTGACCGAGCGTCTGTCACCGCACGGTCGTCGCGGTCCAACGTGAAATCGAAATGAAGGGGATTCCGACGGTGTTGATTACCGTGAGCCCGGAAGTGTCCGCGCAGATGCGTCCGCCGCGCGCGCTTTATCCGAAGGGTTTTAAGATCGGAAACAGCCTCGGCCGCCCGAGCATGCGCGATTTGCAGAAGACGGTTCTGCGTGACGCGCTTGAGTTGCTCAATCAGAACACCCGGCCCGGCCAGGCGGTGACGATTGAATACCCGGAGTACGGCGAACAGTACGAACCGCCGCGGGTGAAGAAGATTAGCTAATAGTGTCAGTACCGAGAGCGGTAGCGACCGGAGCGATAATCCTCTACGCTTAACCGGCGCTTGGAAAATAAAACACCCGCGAACTCCGCGGGTGTTTGCTTGACGTCCTTCGGCTTGAAGCTAGGGCGCAGTAACAAGGAAGACATCCCACGCCCAACGCCCAATGTGCGCACCACGCGTGTCTCGGACTTTGGCGCGATAGCGGAACCAGTTTCCATGTTCATCGCGCCTCTTTGATTCCTTGTAATCAAGATCAATCACGGCAACTCCCAAACTCAGAAGCCCATGCAACTCGCTCGGTTCTGAGGCGCCGTTGTGATTTGTGTCTTGCCAAAGTCGCAGCGAGTTGAAAACCGCATCGGCTCCGCTAATTCTTCCGTCGCCGTTACCGCCGTTCCCCGCCTTGTCGTATTCAGCTAGAGCGAGAAAGCCGTTTGGCGACGCTGAAGCAGGCTGCGGCGTAACGTTGCCAAACAACTCGGCGCCACTGTCGATGGTTCCGTTGCCATCGCGATCCAAACCGAGAAAAGCGTCATCTGATCCGGCATGCGTCCAGGCGGTCTTTTCCTTCCTGCCGTCATTGTTGAGATCAAAGTTAACTCCATCCGTCACGTTTGTAAGATCAAAACCGTTACCCAGCACGTCAATCAGAACGGGTGTGTCAATGTCGCAGCAGCCGTCGTGGTAAATCCCGCCTGCGGCGGCACAATCAATTCTTGTCCAGTTGCAGACCCCAGGCTCATCGCACACTCCGCCGTGGCAAAAGCCGGAACAACAGTCGGAATTCATTAAGCACGTGTCCCATTGTTGACCGCACGGTATCGAGCATTCTACAGGACAAGTTATGACAACAGATTCCGACTTGCTGGGATTCTCGTCATCGCAATGATACGAATAGTAAAGGCCGCGATTGCCCTGTGTGCAAGTAAGTCGATCTACCACATAACAATCATATTCATCGGGTAGGTATTCATCTAATGACTGGTGCTGCATCATGGGATTCGGATCACAATCCAGCCCCGAAAAATTACCGTTACAAACTACGTCACCGTATCGAACTAGCCTATATGGTGGATACCCGTAGGTGACGGCGCCCATGGTACAGGAAGGTGTTCCCACTGGAAACGCAATCACGCGATCAGTAATGACTACAAGCGCTGCGCCTATAATAAATCCGCAAGCACCGTCAGAAGGAAGTATCGAAGTGAGTAGTTCATGGCGTTTTGGTCTTTTTAGACTCGGCCACGATTCGTTCCCATTCAGTGACCAGCTTTTCCTTCCCGCCGTTTGCCTGCGCTCTCTTTAACCGTGCACGAACAATATTAAGTCCTCGGTGGAAGCCCTGGTTCCAATTTGCAGAGTGGTCGCGGGGTGTCGAGACTGCATCTATCGTCTGGTCGAGATCCGTCGAAAGCGAATCAACTGGTTGCGTTCTAAATCGGTCGGTTAAGGCTGCGACCGCCTGACGAAATCCGTCTCGCTCTCCGGCAAGACTACTTGCCGAATCAAAAGTATCTGATCCCCACTTACTCCCATCTTCAAACTCGACATAATCAATTGAAAAGCTAATACCATTCAATATTTCCTCGTCAGTCTTCCGCAGCGTGATAGGCTTAATTTCGTTGGCTCGCCACATCTGTTGATCGTTATGGGCATTAATCAATAGGACGCCTGTTTTGGAGTTTCCCGGAGACATGGCAACTGCGAATGCTCGAACAGTCGTAGCACTTCCATTCATCACCATTAGTGTGATGACTGAAGACCCAGTTCGCTCAGATGGAGAAACCTGAAAAACTGAGAGGTGGAGTGGCGATTCGGGCTGACTTTCGACTGTCAATTTTGGTGACTGTACGGCGCCAATTGTTAAAACCCACAACCAAGTTGCCAAGACGGCCAAGATTAATAATTTAAAGATAAGTTTAAGAGGACTTGCGATTTCCATAACGCTCTCCCATCCAAAGTCAGCTTTTCACTTTCCCAAGTACCTCTGCCTCTTGATTTGGCGAAAGTTTGCCGACCCACCATCCGGTTACGACACCCTTCGTATCTACGAGAATCAGGGTTGGCGTACCGGTCACGCCCAGTGAACTCAAGGCCAGTTGCCTGATGTCATTGAGCGGTATCGCGTGTTTATCTAAATACTCTTTTGCCGCGGTCGGCTCTTGCGGCATGACAGCGACAATTCTCGTGTTGACGGTCTCCTTGAGCAGCCGCTTGTAAAAATCCGAACTCTCCGTGCAATAACGGCAGGTGCTTGAGATTGCTAGTAGGAGTGTCTGCTTATTGTGGGCCCAGTCGATTTCGGGCACCGAGACTCTTAACCCAACCTGGCCATCTTGGTTTGAGATGTTATCCGGATAAACATTAACTGTTAGAGCTTGTCGGAATAGGACGACAGCTAACAGCACCGCGATGGCAATTATTGAAACATTTGCGGCAAATTCGACTTTCTTACTGAGGTTGGCCAGCATCTAGCATCTAGCACCTAGTTTAAGTAGGCTGACTGCCGGAGACATCCGAGATGTGGGCGGGGACCGTTTATGGTTGCCACTATACGCCGACAGGCGAAGGTGTCAAGGGTTTTGGGAGAAGCAGCTTAATCTCTTGCAACGTTCTTATTTAGGCCGAACCTGGACGGGGATCTTTGCTTCAAACGAAGGCTTACGCCGCGCCAGTTTCCTGCTCAAGTCGCTGCTCAACAAAGCCTGCATCGCCAAACGCATGGTCGGATTGCGATTCAGAAGCGAGTCGATCTCTTTCTTTGACCAGGCGAGGTAGCGCGTCGGTTCAACGGCGCGCACGGTCGCGGTGGCAGCGCCGCCGCTGATGAAACTCACTTCGCCGATGAAATTGCCGTCATGCAACTCTGCGAACTCTTTGCCGCCGCGTTCGACGGCAAGCCGGCCGGTGTAAATCATCATCACTTCATCGAGCGTCTGGCCCTCAACCGCCACTATGTCGCCGGGCGCAACTTGTCGCCAGTGCGCAATGCGCATCAACTTCATGAACTCAAACGGCGCGAAGTTCTTGAACAGCGTTTCGTGCAGTTCCTTTTCTTCTTCAGTGAAGTCGATGCCGGTTCGTTCGCGAATGATGATGGCAATCTGAACGACATTAATTACGGTGAAAAGCACGTTCCACCAAATCACCGTCCACAAAGGCGTCGCGGGCACGACATAGTTGAAAACTATGCCGGCAAAACACGAAAAGATCGTGAGGAGGCGCAGCCAGAGAATGTCTCGCAGCAGATACGCGACCATCGTCAGGATGGAAGCGAGATGCCCGGAGATTTGACCGATTAAGAGGGTGTAATCCATCGGGGACAGCCGGCGGTTCACGCCGGCGATCTGAACATCGGCATCTTGCCATTCAGAATTTTGACGCGCAAGGCGGGCATCATTTCGGTCTCCGTGTCTCTGTGAACTCTCGGTGTCTCTGTGGTTGAGTTCTTGCCGGCGATAACTCCACCACAGAGGCACAAAGAGCCACTGAGACACAGAGGAAACCGCGCAAGTGAAATTCCTCTTTCCGGTTCCCGCGATCTAATTTAGTATGTACGCCGCCCACTGCGACGACATCTATGAACCCTCGCACCATGTTTAAAATTGCGACCCTGACGTTGCTCCTGATGAGCCCGCTTGCGCTGACACTGACGAGCGGGGCGCAACAGTACGATCAGACGGCTAAGTGCGACATCGCTTTTCCTTTGCCGCGTCCCAGCGAGGTCGGCGCGCAGGCTTTTCAGAAGATTCTCTACGCCTTTCTCGAAAAACGTTGTTACCAAAACTGGGTAACGGATCGCGAAATTCGCAACACGGGTCCGTTTATTGCGGGCAAATCGTTCGGCACGCACAACGCCGTCAAGATTTTCTATTCGCCGGAAGCGTGGGACTGGCTCAAGAAGAGAAATCGTGAGGGCGAGATTGCCGACGGCGCGGTGATCGTCAAAGAGATGTTTCGCGATCCGGCCAAACAGGATGCAAAGCTCCGCGGCTGGACGGTGATGGTCAAAGACCGCAAGGCGTCCTTCGACGGTTGGTACTGGTCGTATCACGCGCCGGGCTACACGCCTGACAATCCGGCCATCGATTATCCGGACTCAGGTTTTGGCCTTTACTGCTTGCGCTGTCACGCGTCGGCAGCCAAAGAATCGACCTTCATCGATCTGCGAAACGTCGAACACGATCCGATCACGTTCCGAATTTCGTCGCCGCCGCCGATTCCCGGCGCGGTGGCCGAGCCGCCAAAGAACGAACACCAGCAGATGTCGGAAACGAGTCCGTTTGCGGTTGGCCAATTTGCGAAGCCGCGGCAAAGTCCCGATCCAAATTTCCTGAAGCTGTTCGCGGGCTTGCCGGTAGTCTCACCAAAAGCGGTAAAGAGTTTTCCGGGCGAATCTCTTGATCACGTCATCCCCGAAGCGGGAGGGCCGAAAGGTTTCCTGACGTCGAGCCAATGTCTCGGCTGTCACGGCGCGTCCGGTGAAAACATGGCTCTGCAATACGGTCCCTACGGAAACAAGCCCGTGAACCTGTCGCCGTACAGCGAATGGCGCGCTTCGCTGATGGGCTTGTCGGGTCGCGATCCGATCTTTCACGCGCAGCTCGAGTCGGAAAAGACTCTCTATCCGTCACAAGCCTCGTTCTTCGACAACACGTGTTATCGCTGTCACGGCGTGATGGGCCAGCGTCAGGTCGAGTCTGACAAAGGCCAGCCGTTCAAGCACGACATGGTTTATGCGTTGCCGGACGAGCCGGATGGAAAGTACGGCGCGCTGGCGCGCGACGGAGTTTCTTGCAGCGCCTGCCATCGCATTTCGAAAGACGACCTGGGCAAGCCTGAGACATTCACCGGCAAGTTCAAGCTCGACGCTCCCGATGTAACCAACGGACCGTACGAGAAACCGACTGAGCTGCCGATGAAGAACGCACTCGGAATTACTCCGCGTGAAACACCGCACATCAAGACTTCAGCGCTATGCGGCAGTTGCCACACGGTCATCCTTCCCGTCTTTGATAAGCACGGCCGCCAGGTTAAGGACAAGAACGGTAAGCCGAAGGAATTTCACGAGCAGATGACTTATCCCGAATGGCAGAACAGCGTCTATCAGAACGAGCGCGAGCCCATCGATCGCGCGCAGGCGAAGACCTGCCAGGACTGTCACATGCCGACGAAGCTGCGCGATCTCGATCTGTCTTTTCGCATCGCGAACATCGAAGACGAGACTTACCCGTTCACGGACGGCCGCGCGCCGAACAAAGACATCACGCTGCAGGTGCGCGACAAGTACGCGCGTCACACGCTGGTCGCGCTGAATCAATTTGGCCAGATGATGTTCCAGCAGTTTCCGGACATCCTGGGCATTCGCACATCCGACTACATGTTTGCTGAAGGCGTCCTCGGTCTGATCACCGCGCAGCGTTCAAGCACTGAAATGGCGCGCGAACAGACGGCAAAGATTTCCGTCACGTCTTTGAAGCAGGCTGATCAATTCATTGAAGCGCAGGTTCGAATTGAGAATCTCGCCGGTCATAGTCTTCCGTCCGGCGTCGCTTTCCGTCGCGCGTTTCTCACGTTCGAAGCATTGGACGAGAAGGGCAACGTCGTTTGGGCTTCGGGCCGCACGAACAGCGTGGGCGCAATCGTGAAAGGGACGGGCGAAGAAGTTCTGCCGACGGAGTTCTTCTTTGATCCCGCGACACGCAAGCAGGTGTTCCAGCCCCATCACCAGACGATCAACGATGAGTCTCAGGCCCAGATTTATGAAGAGATCATCGCCGACCCGGAAGGGAAGATCACGACGAGTTTCGTCGGCCTGGATCATCCGCTGAAGAACAATCGCTTCCTGCCGAAAGGCTGGCGAACTGACGGGCCGCTCGCCGAATTCACCAGTCCGCACGGAGATGCCGAACGCGATCCGGATTACAACGGAAAGTCCGGCGCGACCGGCGCGGACAATCTGACTTATCGCATTCCGCTGAACGACCGCACACGCGCGATCGTCGCGGTGCGCGTCACGCTCAACTACCAATCGATTCCGCCTTACTACCTGAAGCAGCGGTTCGAGATCGGGCGCGGCCCTGAGACGCAAAGACTTGCTTATCTCACAAGCCACCTAACCGTGGAAGGCTCGCCGGTTGAAGGCTGGAAACTTCCGCTGGTCTGCGCCACGCGACGGATACGGGATGCGAGCAGCGCGGCGTGCGGGAAATAGTTCGCGACGACAGCATGGACATCACCTCTGAAAAGACCCGCCTTCTCCGGCGTGATGCTGAATGGGCCGCAGCCGCGGCTGAGGGCCGCGATATAGAACTCATTCTCTCTTTCTGGACTGACGATGCGATCGTCATACCTCCCGGACTCCCAAGCGTAATTGGCAAGACTGCATTGCGTGAGTATGTAGAAGGCAGCATGCAGATCCCCGGGTTTATGATTACCTGGACATCGGACGACATCACCTTTTCGCCAGATGGACAGCTTGCTTACATCTTCAGCCGGAACGCTGTCACGATGAATGCTCCAGACGGCTCGCCTGCTACAACTGAAGGTCGTGCGGTGACGATCTGGCGTCGGGAAGTCGACGGAGAATGGCGCTGTGCTGTGGATATCTGGAATGCACCGCCCGCGGCCTAACTGGTTCCGGGCTGGCGGCCCCAGTCGCGCCAACGCTCGGGTCTCGTGGACAATTAATTCAACCCAGAGCTAGAATCCTTCAGTGAGTACCCGCCGAAAGTTTACTTCAAGATTGCGGCCCGTTATGGCCATTGCGCTGATGTTTTGGTGCGCAGGCACGGGTTGCGTGTTGGTGCGCTCAGCGCAGGCGGCGGATATCGGTGCCGGCGATTCTGCTCTGGCTGATTCAATGAACCCAGGCGAGATGGGCGCATCAAAGCATGCCGCTTGTCACGCAAAGCAAGCGCAAAAGGCCGGCAAAGCATCCCGTTCGCGTCCGCAACTTACCAAAGCCATCGAGCAACGAAATCCTCCGAGACCTGGTCGATCAGACGCGATGAGCTGCTGCCCGCTTGTGAACGGGTTGTTTGTGACAAGCTCTCGCGGTCACGCGCAAGATGATGCGAACATCATTACAGCTCGCAACACGACTTCGCTCGCACTCACGAATTCATCCCCGGCGCCGCCTGTTGTTCCTCTGCGGTTGCCTGATCAACATCACCTATACCTCCGCGGTTGTGTCTTTCTAATCTAGGAGTCTGCCTGCATGTAAGGTTTTGGCCCTCCTGCTAACGCAGGTGGTTCTGACAGGGTAGCGGTGTCAACACTGCTATCAAGGCATGATCTTTTTTACAGGAGACGAAAAATGAAAAACATTAAAGGCTTTACTCTGGGCCTCGTGCTGGGGCTCTCAATCGCAGTTGCCGGTATCGCTTACGCGCAAACCAACACGCAAAGCGATCAGAACAAGAAGGCAGAATGTTGCTCTGCGGCAATGAGCTGCTGTAGCGGCGAATCGTGTGCCATGATGAAAGACGGCGCCATGAAAGAAGGCGCTAAGAAATCTGAAGGCCACGGATGCTGCTGCTGTAGTGGGGAGTCGTGCAACATGAAGCACATGAAGGACATGAAGCACATGAAAACGAAAGATGTGAAGGACAGCCCGAGCAAGCCGTAGCCACGGTTGCTTAATCTTGAAAACGGGCGCGGTGCTCATGCAGGCCGCGCCCACTTTGGCCCGCTCGTTATCGTAGTAATGAAGAGAAATCGTAGTAACGGAGAAAAGTGATTGATCATGCACGGAATTATTAGACACGGGAAACTCGGAATCGTTGGAATGTTGTGGATATCTCTGCTCTTTATGGGCGTCGCGGTAGTTAACTCTCAACACGACCATACCATGCACAAAGCGCCGGCGGCGAAAAAGCCGACGCGGAAACGGGCGCCGCGAAGAAAGCCACGTCGCACCGCGCGCAAGCCGGCTGCGCCAAAAGCGTCGCCGTCTCCAACTCCACATCAACACGTGCCGGGCATGCCGATGCCGGCGGCTTCGCCTGCCGCCAGCCCGCATCAACACGTGCCGGGCATGCCGATGCCGGCGGCTTCGCCTACCGCGAGTCCGCATCAACACGTACCGGGCATGCCGATGCCGGCGGCTTCTCCAACCGCGAGTCCGCATCAGCACACACCGGGAATGCCGATGCCGGCGGCTTCACCTTCCGCCAGTCCGCATCAGCACACACCGGGAATGCCGATGCCGGCGGCTTCACCTTCCGCGAGTCCGCATCAGCACGTGCCGACGGCAAGTCCTTCCGCTAGTCCGGCCAGCCACGCGCCGGGAACGCATGCGAGCGGCGCGAACCTGGGGCCGCTGCTCGTGATGATCGGCGACGAGATGGGGATCCGTGTCGGCTCGAGCGACAAAAACGTGATGTCGATGGGCGCGATGGGATCCGGCAGCGCGTGGCAGCCATCCTCCGGGCCGATGCACATGCACCACTGGAACAAGAACGATTGGCTGTTGATGCTTCACTACAACGCGTTCGTAGGCGTCAACGCGCAGGGTGGGCCGCGCGGAGTGACGAAATTTGAATCGGCCAATTGGTTGATGCCGATGGCTTTTCGCAAGTTGGGGCGCGGCACTTTACAACTGCGCGGCATGTTCAGCGCTGAGCCCTTCACCTTTCCGCCGGGAGGGTCGCCGCTGCTGTTTCAAACCGGCGAGACATACAAGGGCCAGCCGATAATCGATCGCCAACATCCCCACGATCTGTTCATGGAATTGTCGGCGCAGTACACGCATCCGCTCGGCGAACGCGGCACCTGGTTCACGTACTTTGGTTATCCGGGCGAGCCGGCGCTGGGGCCGGTCGCGTTCATGCATCGCGCGTCCGCTGCAGAAAATCCGGCGGCAACTTTGGCCCATCACTTACAGGATTCAACGCACATCACCTTCGGCGTGTTGACGACGGGATTCACCTATCGCTGGTTCAAACTTGAAGGCTCGATCTTCAACGGTCGCGAGCCGGACGAAGGCCGGTATGACTTTGACGCGCACAAGTGGAACTCGCGTGCGGCGCGCTTGTGGTTCATGCCGAACCAAAATTGGGCGCTGCAGGTCAGTCATGGGTTCTTGCGAAGTCCGGAAGGGAACGAACCAGAGGTGGACGTGCGTCGCACCACAGCGTCGCTTCAATACAATCGCAAGTTCGATCGCGGCAACTGGGCATCGGGCTTCGTCTGGGGCCGCAATCACGTAACCGGCCACGAAGACGGCATCATCAATTTGAACAGTTACACTGCCGAATCAACGGTTCAATTTATCGACAAGAATTATCTGTACACGCGGCTTGAACTGGTTGATAAAGACGACTTGCTGCGACCGTCCGATCGTGCTCTGCTGGGAATCGCACAGCATCACCCGGTGTTTCGAATCGGAGCGTACACGTTCGGCGGAGCGCGGGACATCTGGAATACGAACAAAGTTTCGCTCGCGGTCGGCGGTGACGTTACGTTCTATTCGAAGCCGGCGATCCTCGATCGGCTTTATGGCGACAATCCCGTTTCGTGGAAAATCTTTTTCCGGCTTCGCCCGGCAAAGATGGACATGAGTCAGCCCGGCGGCCACGGCACACACGGGCGCGAATAAATCGAACCGATGGCAAGAGATTAGTGTCCCAATTTGCGTTTTCCTTGCGAGTTTCTTCGCGGGCTTAGCGCCTTTGCGTGAGTCGCTGCTTGCAAAAGATGCAGGCTCACGCAAAGACGCCAAGTCGCAAAGGTAATTAGGGCACCACGTGAGAGTTGGTCGCGGTTGAAATCCCTTCCACTCGGATGTAGACTCTTCGCAATCGAAAGGGGAGTAGGTCACCTGCCCTTCATGGTCCGATGAAGCCGTCAACACGGCGCCCAACGCAGGGCGGCCCGGCGCATCGGGGAGAGCAAAGCAGCTCAACGACCCAGACCTTTTGCGGCTTTACGGCGCGCAGAAGGTTTTTTTCTTTTGGCGCACCGGAAGTTTTCCAAAGGCTTACGCGCGAAAGGATGAGAGATGGTCGAGCTTCCCTACATTCAACACACCGGAACCAGTTCTCTTACTCGCCGCGGGGAGGTAAGAGATGAAAAAGATTTCCAGGCTGCTAATTGCATATGACGGGTCTGAGTGCTCAGACGCGATGTTGGAGGATCTGCGGCGCGCCGGCTTGCCAAGGGCCGTAGAAGCAGTCGTGGCAACAATCGCATATGTCTTCGTTCCGCCCGATAACGAGGTCAACGAGACAGTTTCCGGCCCCGCCGCCGCGATGGTTCGGCCTTCCCAGTTGCGCGCGACAAAAGCTGTCGAGAGCGCATTGGCGATGGCTGAGCAGGCCGCAGTTCGTATCAGAGACGATTTCCCTGGATGGTCCGTCAGGGCTGAGGTCGAAGGTGGCACGCCATTCTGGGAACTGGTTCAGATGGCCGACCGCCTTGACGTTGATCTAATCGTGATCGGTTCACATGGCCACTCAACCTCCGGCGGCAGACTAATCCTCGGCAGCGTTTCGCAGAGAGTGCTTTACGATGCGCCGTGCGCTGTGCGTGTGGCGCGGCGTGTTCTGCGCAGCGACGGACCAATTCGAATCGTAATCGGGTTCAACGGCGCCGACGCGGAGCCGGCACTCAACGCGGTCACTTTACGATCATGGCCGCCGGGGACTGAGGCGCGTTCCGTCAACGTCGGGAAGATGCCCAGTGAGAGCGTCGGGGTTGCGGAAGAAAGGTTACGTGCCGCCGGTCTTACCGCCAGTGTGGTAAGCCATGCCGGAGACCCGGCAACGGTACTTGTGCGAGAGGCGGAAAGCTGGGGGGCCGACTCGATTTTCGTCGGCACCAGGAACGTTCACGGTTTTCAGCATCTCCTGCACGGCAGTGTCTCGGCCGCCGTGGCGGCGCGTGCGCATTGCTCAGTTGAAGTGGTGCGCGCGAAGAAGGGGGATGGATAAATCCTGTCATGTCACTCGACACCGAATCCACGAAAAATGATGTCAGCGCCAGCACGCCGTGGCACACGCTCACGGTCGAAGTGACTCTTGCGCGGCTGAAGTCAGCACGCGATGGCCTTAGCTCTGAAGAAGTTGCGCGCCGCCTGGAGCAGTTCGGGCCGAACGAGCTTCAGGCGTCCGGCCGCGTTTCGCCGTGGGCCATCCTGCTCGAACAATTCAAGAACGTACTAATCATCATCCTGCTTGTCGCCACTGCGCTGTCGGCTTTTCTTGGACACGGTGTCGAGGCAATTGCGATCACCGTAATCGTCTTGTTCGCAGTCGTCCTGGGCTTTGTCCAGGAGTACCGCGCCGAATGTGCCATTGAGGCGCTGCGTGAGTTGGCGGCGCCGGAGGCTACCGTGATCCGTGACGGTCGAGAGAGAGACGTCTCGGCCCGCGATCTCGTCCCTGGTGACGTCATCGTGCTGGCGACCGGCGACAAAGTGCCGGCCGACGTCAGGCTGATGGACGCGATCAACCTTCAGACGAATGAGGCTGCCCTGACCGGCGAGTCCGCGTCTGTCGAAAAGCAAACTCGCCCTCTGGAAGACGAAAAACTCCCGACAGGTGATCGGACAAGCATGGCTTACGCGGGCACGATGGTTACTTACGGGCGCGGCCGCGCGATTGTCACGGCCACGGCCATGAATACCGAGTTCGGCAAGATTGCCCGCATGCTCGAAACAGTCGAAACCGGAAAGACCCCCCTGCAGGAAAACCTCGACCGCGTCGGCAAAGCGCTGGCGCGCGCCGCGTTTGCGCTCGTCGTCATCATCGTCGCTTTCGGATTGCTTCGGGGACAGCCTTTTATTGAGATGCTCATCTTTGGTGTCGCCCTGGCCGTCGCCGTGGTCCCCGAGGCGCTACCGGCCGTAGTGACAATCTCGCTGGCGCTCGGCGTGAAAAGGATGATCAAGCGTCATGCGTTGGTGCGCCGCCTGTCTGCGGTAGAGACGCTCGGAAGCACGTCGATCATTTGCTCTGATAAGACAGGCACGCTGACTAAAGACGAGATGACCATGCGCAAGTGCTACGTCGGCATGCAGATGTTCGAGGTCTCGGGCACCGGTTATGAACCGGAGGGATCGTTTTCGCTGAACGGAGAAACAGTTGAGCCGAGTGAATCGCTGACCATGCTGTTGCGCGCCGCCGCGCTCGCGTCGGATGCCCGCCTCGACCGAACCGAGCAAGAGAAGTGGGAGGTCAAAGGTGATCCGACGGAGGGTGCACTGGTCGTGGCGGCAGCAAAGGCCGGCCTCGATAAGACCGGACTTGAACGGGCTTTTCCGCGCGAGCATGAAATTCCGTTCAGCTCTGAGACCAAACGCATGACGACTTTGCACTCGTCGTCAAACGGACCCATCGCTTACTCCAAAGGCGCGCCGGAATTCATTCTGGATTCATGCATGCGGCAATTGACTGGCGCAGGCGAGATCGTGCTCTCGAAAGCAAACCGGGCCGAGATTATCCACACCGCTCAGGAGATGGCGAGTGAAGCTCTCCGCGTGCTCGCCATTGCGTATAAACCCGGCGCCAGGATCGAAGACGCCGAGCGCGAGATGACGTTCCTTGGACTGGTGGGAATGATTGATCCGCCGCGCGCCGAAGCCCGAGCCGCGGTTAAAGAATGCAAAGAAGCCGGAATCAAAGTCGTAATGATCACGGGGGATCATCCGCTGACGGCGAGCGCTGTGGCGAGCGAATTGGGCATCCTCGACTCAGGCCGGCTCATGATCGGCGCCGAGCTCGACTGTATCGACGAAGACGAGTTTCGCAAGCAGGTCGAGACGATCGAGGTATACGCGCGAGTTTCGCCCGCGCACAAATTGCGCGTGCTCACGGCCTTGAAAGAAATGGGGCACATCGCCGCGATGACGGGCGACGGTATCAACGACGCGCCGGCGCTGAAGAAAGCAGACATTGGAATCGCGATGGGGATTACCGGCACGGACGTGACCAAAGAAGCGGCGGCGATGACTTTGACCGACGATAATTTCGCATCCATAGTCGCCGCTGTTGAAGAGGGCCGCGGCATCTTCAGCAACATCAAGAAATATCTGATGTACCTGCTCTCATCGAACATTGGCGAGATTGGCCTGATGGCGGGGGCCACGGTGGCGGGGCTGCCGCTGCCACTTACTGCGGTGCAGCTTCTCTACGTTAATCTGGCGACGGATGGACTGCCCGCTTTGGCGCTCGCGGTTGATCCGGCCGAGGGGGATCTCATGAAGCGCCCGCCGCGCAATCCGCGTACGGGTATCTTCACCCGGCCGGTGGTCATACTGATGCTGGTCGGCGGAATCTGGTCAGCGGTAATCAACCTCGGCCTCTTTATTTGGGCCTTGAATTCCGGACGCGGTGTTCAGGAAGCAATGACGATGACGTTCGTCTCTCTGGTGCTGATCCAATTCTTCAAGGCCTACAATTTCCGCTCTGATCGCCATTCGGTGCTGCGCCGTCCCTTCGCGAACAAGTGGCTTAACCTGGCCATCCTTTGGGAATTGTTCATGCTTGGGCTGATCCTGTACGTGCCCTTCCTGGAGACAGTTTTCGGAACTCTCGCCCTGCCGCTGAGAGATTGGTTGATCATCGTGGCCGCTGCCCTTACCGTCTCACCCGTCCTCGAGCTGGCAAAATGGATGGAGCGGCGCGGCTGGTTTGGAGAACTTGAATAAGGAAACATCTGGTATAACAAGTTTCGTCGGCAGTCGTCGGCAGTCGTCGGCGGTGACGCGAGGTTCCATTCGAAACCTGCGATCCGCGACCGCACTTACGGCGACCATCCGGTTTCGTGGAAAATCTCTTTCCGATTGCGTCCCGTGAAGATGGAAATGAGTCAGCACAGAACGCACGGCGGCACGAACACGCCCCCAGGAGCATCCATCGCATCCCTGAGGCCGGGCGAGCGCCGCACCCAATTGACCGTCACACATGGGGGACCTTATGCAGAATCACTATGCACGATTCGGCGCCATGATCGCGCTTCACTTCATCGCTATGTACATCCTGATGTACGCGATGGTAAATGCTTTCGATAACGTCTACAACAACTTCAATCAGGTCTATATGGCGGCGCTTATGAGCTCGTCAATGGTGCTCATCGAGATACCGTTGATGTGGTCGATGTACAAATCAAAGAAGCTGAACCTTGGGATCCTTGCGGTGGGAGTAGTACTGCTGGTCGGCTCGTGGTTTGCCATTCGACAGCAAAAAGCGATCGGCGATAGGCAGTTCGTGCGATCGATGATTCCGCATCATGCCGGGGCAATCCTGATGTGCAAAGAAGCGTCGCTCCAGGATCAGGAAATTCAGCAACTTTGCCGGAGTATCGTCGAGAGCCAGCAATCAGAGATCGATCAAATGAAACGAATCCTCGGCCGCTTGAGCAAATAGGCGGACCATATCAGCTAGGTGCCGCGTGACGCTCAAATCCATTTCTGGGTTAGAATTACGGCCCCCCGATCCTGAGGAGACTATGAGCCTGTTGCGAACATTCGGCACGGCCGCATTTCTGAGCGCATGCGTATTCAATGCGTGCAGTTCCAAACCGTCGCATCAAAGCAGAGTCGCGGATCCACCGCTTGAAATTCGAACGAGCGAAAGCCCGTCCGGTGCTGACAGCCGAGAGCCGGATTTGAGCGCCACCTCCGACGGCCGTGTGATTCTTAGCTGGATCCAGAAAGTAGGAGAGAAACGCTACGCATTGCGCATGGCGGAACGTGAGGCAACCGGCTGGTCGGAAGCTCGCACGGTCGCAGAAGGCGAAAACTGGTTCGTTAACTGGGCCGACTTTCCTTCCGTCATCGCCCTCAAGGATGGCTCGCTGGCGGCACACTGGTTGGTTAAGAGCGCCGCCAGCACGTACGCCTACGATGTGAATATCGCGAGATCCAAAGACCGCGGGAAGACCTGGGACCGTCCCGTCGTACCGCACCGGGACATGACGCAAACCGAGCATGGTTTTGTTTCGCTGATAGCTTTGGCGGACGGACGGGTCGGGGCAGTCTGGCTTGACGGCCGCAATCTGACAGACGTCAAAGACGAGGACGAGCACAGCGCTTTGAAAGAAAGCATGACCCTGAGATATGCAGCGATCGACTCGGACGGCAAGCTTTCAGATGAAGCCCAACTGGATGATCGCGTGTGTGAATGCTGTCAAACCTCGGCGGCTCAGAACAGCAATGGCGTCGTGGTGGCGTATCGTGATCGCTCGACTACTGAAGTGCGCGACATCTCAGTAATTCGGAGCGCGCCGAACGCCAGTTGGTCGTCACCGCAAACCGTTCATCCGGATAACTGGCAAATCAGCGCTTGTCCCGTCAACGGGCCGGCTATTGTGGCTGAAGGCGCTCGTCTCGCGATAGCGTGGTACACGGAAGGCGGTGGACAACCACACGTTAATATTGCGTTCTCAAACGACAGCGGCGCGACCTTTGGCAATAAGATTCAAGTCGATGATGGAAACACAGTGGGCCGGGTTGACGCTTTGCTCCTGCCGGACGGTTCAGCGCTTGTTTGCTGGCTTGCCGGGACGGTTGAAAGTGGCGAGATTAAGGTTCGGCGTATTCAACCAAATGGCGCCATCGGACCGGTAGCCACGATTGCGAAGACTAACATCGCGCGCTCCAGCGGGTTCCCGCGGATGGCCCGGCTACAAGATGAGGTCTTTTTCGCCTGGACGGAGTTTGGCAAACCGTCGCACGTGCGCGTGGCTAGCGCGAAAATAAGTGGTTACAAATAGTCCCTGGGTAGTGCGGAATTCTTCGCAGCGGATTCGAGGGATCCCTCGATTCCAACCGCTCTGAGCGCAAAATCGGAGCGATTTCGTGCGGTACGGCCATTGCTCCACTCTATCCGGCGAATTCTGGGGCACGGGACAGCCCTTCATAAACCTTGACAGGAATTCGCAGTTTTACCTAGAGTCAGCACCATTCGATGAAGCAACGGCTGGCATCCTTGTTCCTTTTGCTTGTGCTCTGTGGCGGCGCGTTTGCCGGAGTGCCGCTCGGCTTTGGTGAAAACCAATGCAGCATGAGCGGCATGGGCAACATGCAATGCTGCAAAGCGATGCTGCGCCGGAAGAAGAGGTCAAAGGTTTCGGCGGCCCAGGTGTTGTGCGCTATTGCCTGCGCAAAGAGTGGGAGCACGTTGCCGTCAAGCAGTGTGCGCGTGACGCCGCCGGCCGTGGCGCGGACAATCGAACCTCCGCCAGCGGTAAACTCTGCGGCGATCATTTCGCTGCGATTTCAGCGCTTGGATCGCTCGCACGATCCGCCGGGTTCTCCACCTAAATACCTCCGCAATCTCGCCCTTCTAATCTGATTCCAAAAAGGCCGTAGTGTGTCTACCTGTCGGCGAGATCTGCTCGCCCGAGACGGGGGCGCGAACGTGTATTTCTATAACGCGGGCATGGCCGGGCAACGGCCCATGACGCGGAACGGAGGTTCATCATGAAACTCAACATCAAAGCAGTAGTCATCGCAGAAGCAGTGGTAGGCGCAGTCCTATTTATTCTGTGCCGACTGGCGTTCGTAGTCGCACCTGATGCGACGCTCGCGGCTCTTAAATACCTGACCCACATCGATTGGAGACCGCTTACGATGCCAGACACGATGACCTGGGGCGGATTCATCTTAGGGCTAATCGTCTTCACGATCTTGATCGGCATTTTGGGAGCAGTTTGGGCATGGCTTTATAACCGCTTCGCGCATAGCGCGTTAGCGTAATTTCTGGGGAGGAAGCATGAAAAAAATATTCGTTTTCGCAAGTGTGTTTGCATTGCTCGTGATCACGGCGGCGTGTGGCTCGAAGACCGACGGCCCCGCCCAGAACGGCAAAGCCATCGCCTCAGTGAAGGTCAATGACCTGACGGCGACACTTTCGAACACTACCGGCCAACTCAAATCAGGTGACCAGGAAGTGACCCTGGCATTCACCGATGCGGCAGGTAAGCCGGTCGACGTCGGCGCCGTGTCGTTGAACTTTCACATGCCGGCGATGGGCAGCATGGCCGCGATGCACAACGCCGTGACGTTCACGACCACCGCCACGCCCGGCGTCTACAACGGCAAAGTCAACATCGAGATGGCCGGCGAGTGGCAAGGGCAGCTTGCGTACGAAGGCCCGGCCGGAAAAGGCAAGGCGACGTTCAGCGTGACGGCGCGCTGATGCAGTCCGTTGTCAGTTGTCCGTGGTCAGTCGTACGAGCCACGAGAGAGCAAACAACTGACAACTGACGACTGACAACTGACGATGATTCATCGACTCATCGAAATTGCCATGCGGAATCGCGGTCTGGTGATCGCGATTTACCTCGGCCTTGCCCTTTGGGGTTACTGGGCGCTGGTGCGCACTCCCATCGACGCGATTCCTGACCTGTCTGAGAACCAGGTGATTGTGTTCACTGACTGGATGGGGCGCTCGCCGCAGGAAGTTGAGGACCAGGTCACGTATCCGCTGGTGACGAACCTCCAGGGCCTGCCGGGGGTGCGCGTGGTGCGCGCGAGTTCGGCGTTTGGCTTCTCGATGATCAACATCATCTTTGAGGACAACGTGGATCTATATTGGGCGCGCACGCGTGTGTTGGAGCGTCTGAACCTCGTGACCGCGCAACTCCCGCAAGGTGTCACTCCCACGCTGGGCCCGGACGCCACCGGTGTCGGCCAGATCTTCTGGTACACCCTGGAAAGCGACCAGATGAACCTGCGCGATCTGCGCACGTTGCAGGACTGGTTCGTTCGCTATCAACTGAATTCCGTCCCCGGAGTTGCGGAAGTCGCCAGTGTCGGCGGTTACGTCCAGCAATACCAGGTCGATGTGGACCCGAACAAGCTGCGTTCGTACGGCATGCCGCTATCAATGGTCATCGAGGCAATTGAGCGATCGAACAAAAACGTCGGCGGCAACGTGGTCGAGCAATCGGGCCAATGGGCAGTTGTCCGGGGCGTCGGCCTGATTCAGTCGACTGCGGATGTTGAGAACATCCCGCTGATGGCTGAGAACGGCATTCCCATTTACATCAGGAATGTCGCGACGGTGAAGCTCGGCGACGCGTTCCGGCAGGGTGCGCTCGACAAGAACGGCAAGGAAGCCGTCGGCGGCGTGGTGATCGCGCGATACGGCGTGAACACGCTGGAGGTAATCGACGCCGTCAAACAAAAGATTGCAGCCATTCAAAGCGGCTTGCCGCCCGGCGTGCAGGTGGTCCCGTTTTACGATCGCACCCAACTGATTCAACGCGCGACCTCCACCTTAAAGCGCGCCCTGATCGAGGAACTTATTCTGGTGACGCTGGCGCACATCATTTTCCTCGCGCACTTCCGCTCGATTCTGATCGTTACTATTCCGCTGCCGCTGGCGGTGCTGCTTGCTTTTCTCTTCATGTACTACATGGGCATCAGCTCGAACCTGATGTCGCTGTCCGGGATTGCGATCGCGATCGGCGTGCTGGTTGATGCGGGCATTGTGGTTACCGAAAACGCGTTTCGCTTTATCGAAAAGCGGAAGATTGATCCGAAAGATCGGCCCCTGGTATGGCGGACGGTGTTGGAATCGACCAGGCTCGTCGGACGCCCGATCTTCTTCTCAATGGCGATTATCATTCTCGCCTTTGTTCCCGTCTTTGCGCTCACCGGCGAAGAAGGAAAACTTTTTCATCCACTTGCGTTCACGAAAACGTTCGCGATGGTGGGGGCAACGATCATTGCGGTAACGCTTGTGCCGGTGCTCTGCACTTTGCTCTTGCGGGGCAAGTTTCACCCGGAGCAGGCGAATCCCGTAATGCGCGGCCTGCACTTCATCTATCGCCCGGTGCTGCGATTCGCGCTGACGCACCGGGTCATCACTGTTGCGTTAGCGGCAGTTCTGTTCGCGGGGGCACTGTTTCTCGCAACCGGAATCGGCAATGAATTTATGCCTCCGCTCAACGAAGGCGACTTGATGTTCATGCCGGTGACTGATCCGGCGATCTCAATCGATGAGGCGCTGAAAATCACGCAACGACAGGACGAAATCCTGAAGCGCGTTCCCGAAGTCGAATGGGCCGTCGGCAAGGCGGGGCGCGCGGAAACGTCGACCGATCCGTCACCGATAAATATGGCGGAGACGGTCATCCACCTTAAAGACCCCGAGCATTGGCGGGCCGGTCTGACGCGCGAATCGCTGATTGCCGAGCTCGACGAAAAGCTGCGCATGCCCGGGGTGACGAACATTTGGACACAGCCCATCAAGAACCGTATCGATATGCTCTCAACCGGTATTCGCTCGCAAGTCGGCATCAAGATTTTCGGAAACGATCTCCAGACGCTGGAAGATCTGGCGCGACGGGTCGCCAGTGTGGCCCGCGACGTGCCGGGCGCGAAGGATGTTTATCCCGAGCAAATCAGTGGTGCGCCTTACATCGACATTAAGATCAATCGCACCGCCGCGGCACGTTACGGCATCGACGAGCAAGTTATTCAGGACACGATAGAAAAAGGAATTGGCGAGACAAATCTTTCAGTAACAATCGAGGGCCGCCGGCGCTTTCCCGTGCGCGTGCGTTTCGCGCCGCAGTATCGCGGCAGCGTGCGGGCGATGGGAGATATTCCCGTCACTTCGCCGACCGGTCAGCCGATTCCACTGTCGCAGCTTACGACGATCAGCGAGGTCGAGGGTCCGTCCATGATTTCCAGCGAAAACGGGCTGCTGCGTGGCGTCGTGCTGCTGAATGTTCGCGGGCGCGACGTCGGTGGATTTGTCGATGAAGCGAAATCCGCGATTGCGCGGCAGGTGCAGATGCCCACGGGTTACTACGTTGAATGGAGCGGCGAATACGAAAACCAGCAACGCGCGCGCAGCCGCCTGCTGATCGTCGTGCCGATTGTGCTGATCGTGATCTTCGCGTTGCTTTACATCACGTATCACTCCGCGCTGGAAGCCGCACACGTCTTGATGGCGGTGCCGTTCGCGCTCACCGGCGGCATCTATCTGCTCTGGGCGCTCAGCTACAACTTTTCAGTCGCCGTTTGGGTCGGATTCATCGCATTGTTTGGCACGGCCGTGCAGACCGCGGTCGTGATGGTCATTTACCTGGAAGAAGCCGTCGAGCGCAAGAAACAGGAGGTTGGTCAACTGAATCGCGCTTCATTAATCGAAGCAGTTACGGAAGGTGCGCTGTTGCGCCTGCGACCGAAAGTCATGACTGTTTCGACAGTGGTTGCATCGCTTTTGCCCATCATGTGGAGCACCAGTGCGGGGGCGGAAGTGATGAAGCCGCTCGCCACGCCAGTGCTCGGCGGGATGGTTTCAAGTTTATTGCACGTGCTGGTGGTGACGCCGGTGATCTTCTTCTGGTTACGCGAGCGTGAATTAAAGAAAGCTCGCCACGGCGCAGCCATAGTCATGCAACCGAAGGAAAGTGAGAGTCATGGATAAACTAAAAGTTACATCGCGGGTTTTGATTGCATTCATCGTGCTAACGAGCCTGTTTCCGTCCAGGTCCGTAACGGCAAAGCCAAGGCTCCAAACGGCCACTGTGAAAATTACTACCCGCGGATACGAGCCCTACGTCCTGAAGTTCCGGCGCGGCATACGCACGCGCGTCACTTTCGTGCGCACCACTGACGCGACCTGTGCGAACGAGGTCGTTTTTCCCGAGTTCGGGATTCGACGCGAGTTGCCGCTGAATCAACCGGTGGCGATCACTCTTACGCCAACCAAGAAGGGCGAATTCAGTTTCACCTGCGGCATGAACATGATGCGCGGCAAGTTGATTGTGCAGTAGAGAAATGAACGTAAAGCAATACATGTCCGCGTTCCCACACATCGTGCTCGTGGTGAGTCTGTTTTTGTCGGCGCCGCGGGCCATATTTGCGCAGGCGATCGCACCGCCCGATCCGTCCGCGCAGACGCAAACACCAGTCTCGCGTTATCTCGATCCGAAGAACGGTATGACTGCTGACGAGGCCGTGGCGTACGCGCTCACTCACAACGCCGAACTCGAAGCCGCGCGCAAAGAAATCGACGCGGCCAAAGCAATGGTCAAACAGGCGCGTTTGCGGGCTAACCCGATGCTGGACGTGGAGGGTACGCGTCAAGTTCCGCCGGGCCGGGACAACAGCATTATGGCTGGCGTGACGCTGCCGCTCGAACGCGGCGGTCGCCGGCCGGCGCGCATCGCGGTGGCGGAACGCGAAGTTGAAGTGCGTGAGCGGGAATTCGCCAATCGCGAACGCATGCTGGCCGGTGAAGTAAGAATGAAATTCGGCGATGCGCTGGCCGAAGGCTTGAAGCTTTCGTTCACCGAACAATTGGTTGAAGCAAATCAGCAGAGTTTCAATTTGATCGCTGCACGTGTCGTCGAAGGAGCCACGCCGCCGCTTGAACAGAACATGGCGCTCGTTGAACTTAATCGGTTGAAATCAATGCGCGAAACAGCGGAAGGCAAAGTGGAGGTCGCGCTGTTCGAACTGCGTAATCTGCTCGGCATGTCGCCGGAACAACCGTTGCGACTTCGCGGGGAATTCAATGGTTTAGTCGATCAGCTGGCGTCAGTCGCAGAAGCGACAATCGCGGCCCTGCGCGACCGTCCTGACCTGCAAGGCTTGCGCGCTATGGAAAATTTGGCGAATGCGCGGATCGAGCAGGCCCGGGCGGAGGGGCGTTGGGATGCGAATGTGACTGCGGGTTACCAACGAATGCATTCCGGATTTCCGCAGTTCGGCCTGGACGAACATGGCGCGATACAACCGATTGAGAGCAACTTTCATTCGCTGAAGTTCGGCGTTTCAATCATGTTACCGGTGCGTAATAAGAATCAGGGAATGATCGAAGCTGCCGTGGCTGAATCCGCCGCCTCCAGGTCACGCCGCGAATTTGCCGAATTGACTGTGCGTCGCGAAGTCGCCGCTGCTTACGCTCAATATGAGCGGGCCGTCAAAGCTCAGGAGATCTTTCGTGTGGGCGTGCGTGAACCCGCCCGCGCCAACCTCGCAGTAGTGCGACAGACGTACGAACTCGGTTCCAAGACTCTGTTGGATTACATCGCTGAGCAGCGCCGCTTCATTGAATTGGAAAACGATTTTATCGAGGCGCAATTGGCCGTTTACAACGCGCGCGTGGGAATCCAGCGCGCTACGGCTGCACCGGAGCTGATAAAGAAATGAGGTCAGAACCGCCTGCGGTAACGGGCGGTTGATGTCTGCCACGAAAAGGCACAAAGGGCGCAACACTATGAACGACAAAGTTGAGAATTCAACGCCGGGTGGGGCACCCCCCACAAATTCCGTAGCGCCGTTCGGAAGGCGGCGAACAGCCCCAATAATCGTTGCCATCGTTGCCATGGTGGCGATAGTCGCCATTGTCGCGATCTGGTTGTTGTGGCCGAAACCGGCGGGCCGGCCGGTCGCGGCGCCGCGGACCGTCACGTTCGATGAGTCGTCGCCGGCTACGACGACTGCCGAACAAAAACTGACGCTGACAGTTGAACAACTGCGCAGCGTCCAATTGAAGATCGAAACAGTGGGCGAAGCACCGACTACAGAAGCAGCGGGGCAAATGGCAACGGGTGTGGTCCAGGCAAATAGTTACAAAGAAACGCCGGCGGTCTCTCTGGTCGGCGGGATCGTGCGAAGCGTCCACGGAGAGCTGGGGCAAAATGTTAGACGGGGCCAACGCGTGGCCGTTGTTTTCAGTAACGAGCTCGCTGAAGCCCAGGCGAATTATTTGACCGCCGTGGCCGCGCTCGATGAACACCATCGCCACCACCTGCGCACGATCAAACTGGTTGAGATTGGTGCGGCCAGCCGGCAGGAACTCGAGTCGGCCACCGCGCAGTACCGCGAATCCGAGGCGAATATCGCGAACCTCAGACAGAAACTGCTCTTGCTTGGCCTGACCGCGCAACGGATCGCTTCCTTAAAATCAACCTCGCAGGTCAGTTCCGAATTTTCCGTGCCGGCGCCGGCATCCGGCACCATCACCAGCCGTACAGTTAATTCCGGCGAAGTGATCGAAGCCAACAAGGAACTGCTGCGCGTCACGGACCTGTCAACGGTCTGGGTCATCGGACAGGTTTACGAAAAAGATCTGGCGACCGTGCGAGTTGGGAGTGGCGCCAACGTTACTTCCGATGCCTATCCGGGACAAATCTTTCGCGGCCAGGTCACGTACGTTGACCCAAAAATTGATCCGGCCACGCGAACTGCTCAAGTCCGGATTGAGATCGCGAATCCCCGCCAAATGTTCAAAATTGGCATGTACGTGAACATCGCCTTCGGAGCCCTTGGAGTCGCCGAGCGGACGCTCGCTACGGTTCCCAAAAACGCAGTACAGGCGATCGGCAATCAACGGTTTGTGTTCGTAGCGACTGACAAACCGAATGAGTTCATACTGCGCCCCGTGCGCGTCGGCGCGGAAAGCAATGGCTTCTATCCGGTATTGGAAGGCCTGAATGCCGGCGAGCGGGTGGTGACTGAGGGAAGCTTTATGTTGCGCGCGGAATGGCTCAAGACAAATCCAGGTACTCACGTCCACTGAGTATTCCTTGACCTCGAAGGGAATGGACGAATGGCCGGCCCGCCATTCAGTCTGTAGTCACATACGCCTTGACATATATACCCCGAAGGCGGTAGGCTGCATACATTCGCATACGCGAATATGATGACAGGAAAATCTGGGAAGGTGGAAACTGGAATGTCTGCAAATATTGAAGAAGCAGTTCGCTCGCGTTACGGCGCGGTAGCGAAAGGAAATTTGTCGTCGACTGCTGAAGGGGTCCGGTCCGTAGCTGAGGCGTTTGGCTATTCGCCGGCCGAATTGGCCGCGATTCCCGCCGAGGCAAACATGGGACTGTCGTGTGGCAATCCCACCGCGACCGCTCATTTGCGCGAAGGTGAAACGGTCGTCGATTTGGGGTCAGGCGGCGGTCTTGACGTGTTTTTGGCGGCGGCCAAGGTAGGGCCAACCGGGCGCGCGATTGGCATTGACATGACGCCCGAGATGGTCGAACTCGCGCGCCGTAATGCCGCCAAAGCAAACGACGGCGCAGGATATCCAAACGTCGAGTTTCATCTGGCCACGATCGACAAGCTGCCGTTGCCTGACAATTCAGTCGATTGCGTTATCAGCAATTGCGTGATCAATCTCGCCCCGGACAAGCCCGCCGTGTTCCGGGAAATTGCGCGGGTGCTCAAACCAGGTGGACGGCTGGCGGTGAGTGATATTGCCCTGAAACAACCACTGCCTCCCGCTATTAGCAATGACATAATGGCCTACGTGGGTTGCATCAGCGGCGCGATTCAAATTGAAGACTACAAGCGTCAGTTGAGCGCGGCAGGATTTTCGAATGTACAGGTGGTGGATTCAGGCGCAGACTTGAATGTCTACGCAAAGATCGAAAACCAGTCAGGATGCTGCGCCCCGCCGGTAGCCGAAGAGCCTACAAAGATTTCCGCCGCGGCCTCCGGATGTTGCGAGCCGGCTATCGCGGCGACGGCGACGACAAAAGATGCGGTCAAAGAAAGTTGCTGCACCCCGGTGACAGTCGCCGAGGCGGACAAGAGCCTGTTCGAGCAATTCACCGGTTTGCTGGCGCGTTATAACGTCAACGAGTACGCAGCGAGCGTGAAAGTCTACGCTGTTAAGTAAGCCAACGTCACGGTAACGAAACAAAACTAGCAGCCCTCAGAAGTGTCAGAGATGAGTTGAGCGACTGCGCCTGTTCGGGGGCGGCGCTCGTCTAACGGGTCCACGACAGAATTGTCGAATTCGCATCAGATAGTCATAATGCTCACGTGTTGATGATGAAGATGCCCGTTCGAACTTTGCTTGGACCCGTTATGGCGGTCGCCCTTCTGTGGGTGTCTGCCGCGTGTGTTTTAGGTTGCGAGGATCTAAGTAAAGAGGGAGTCGCTAGAGAGGTTTCCCTTTCATCTGCGGAACTTCAGCCTGCCAGGACTTGCGAAGACTGCCCATTTAACTCATTTCCCAAAGCAGCTGGGTCGCACCGCTTAACTCTCGTCCCTGATGCGCAAGCTCAGATTGTAAATCCTAATTCGTCTTTAATAAGTTCGAGCATTTCTCAGGTTTCGTTGTTTGCACGCTTAGTTTTAGAACCAACCGTAGACCCTCCGCTTAAACGGCTGCCTTCCCTCCGAATCTAGGTCAAAGTCCACCGCCTGTTTTCCTGGCAGCGGGCCAGTAGCGCGGCCAATGCCTAATCTTTGATTCAACCTGTGAAGGATAGACGATGAAACCAATCTTTCTGTGCCTCGCTTTCATACTGTTGGCGACGACAGCTTTCGGGCAGAGCAGCTTCAAGGCCCAGATCCTGAAGGAAGAGAACAAGCTGCCGGTTGCCGGAGCGAACGTTTCGATTAAAGAGACAGATATCGCCGGATTTACGGACACTAACGGCCGAATTGAACTGACGAACATTCCCAACGGCCCACAGACAGTTCTGGTAGTTTCAGCGGACCACGAAGACAAGGAACTTAAGCTCACCTTTCCGCTCGTCGATCAAGCCGAGCAGACGATCCTGTTGAAGCTTAAGACCGTAGGCGAAGTGACCATCACATCGACCTCACGCATCAGTCGTGAAATAGATGATGTGCCAACACGAATTGAAGCCATCAGCGAAGAAGAAGTTGACGAAAAGAGCATCATGCGCCCCGGCAATGTATCCATGGTGCTCAACGAAAGCACCGGGATCAAAGTGCAACAGACTTCGGCTACATCCAATACTCAGAGTGTCAGAATTCAGGGGCTGGATGGCAGGTACACGCAAATACTGAAAGATGGCTTTCCGGCGTATGGCGGATTCTCGGGCAGCTTGAGTCTTCTGGAAATTCCTCCGCTCGACTTGCGCCAGGTCGAAATAATTAAAGGGCCGTCGGCGACTTTCTACGGAGGTGGAGCAATTGCCGGCGTCGTTAACTTTATCAGTAAAGAGCCGGAGCCAGAACGCGCGACCTCGCTGATCGTCAATCAAACCAGCGCCCTGGGAACAGATTTCTCTCTGTATGATTCTCAGAAATTCAAACGATTCGGTTATGCGATTTTAGGCTCGCTGAATTTTCAGAAAGAGTACGACGTTGACGACGATGATTTTACGGAACTGCCGCGGACCTTTTCGTTTGGCCTGAGCCCGCGTCTGTTCGTTGATGTTAATGAGAGAACGCGCTTAATCATCGGTAATTCGACGTCCTATCAGAAGCGCAAGGGCGGCGACGTGTTCGTTATTCGCGGTCGCGCGGGCGCCTTCCACCAGTATTTCGAGACGAACAATTCAGTCCGCAACATTACGACGATTCAATTTGAGCGCGAGCTCAACGGTGGTAGGAAGTTGATCGCCAAGCAAAGTATCGCGGTGTTCGCTCGCAAAATAGAAATTCCAGCCTACGTATTCAAAGGCCGGCAACTGAACTCTTACACAGACGTTGCTTACTTTCTGCCTGCTCAAAAGCATGCGTTTGTCTTGGGCGGCAGCACCACCTACGACCATTTCAGTGAGGATCAAACGCAGGGTGGCCTAAGGCGAAATGAAACCAGAACAGCTATCGGAGGCTTCGTCCAGGATAACGTCACCATCACCAATAAACTTTCGATGGAAGCGGGATTTCGGCTTGATTATCTCCGCCATTACGGGGTTTTCCCCTTGCCGCGCGTTTCGCTCTTGTACAGATTCAGCGATCATTTGAGCAGCCGATTCAGTTTCGGATTAGGATATAAAGCGCCGACCGTTTTCACTGAAGATGCGGAAGAGGTTCTGTTCCGGAACGTGCTCCCAATCGGAAATACTTTGGAAGCCGAACGTAGCCGTGGCGGGACCTTTGACGTTAACTATCGAAACACGATTGGCGAAAAGATCTCCTATTCGATCAATCACATGTTCTTTTACACCAGAATCGTTGAGCCCTTGATCCTTACCACCGGTAATAACGGCCTGCTGAGATTCATCAACGCCGGTGAACCGGTGCGGAGTGCGGGCTTTGAAACAAACGTCAGGTTTGTTTATGACATCGTGAAATTATTTGCCGGATTCACGTTTACCGACGCAAAAGCAGGATATCTGGCGGGTAATCAAACTCTCCCGCTCGTACCTAAGAGCAGATTGAACTCAGCGCTGCTGTTTGAGAAAGAATCGAATTTTAAAACCGGCCTTGAGGCGTATTACACCAGCAGCCAGGTGCTAAGTAACGGCTCGAGGGCAAGACATTTTTGGGTGTTGGGTGTCTTTGGCGAAAAAAGCTACGGGAAGATTAGTCTCTTTTTTAATGCTGAAAACATCACCGACACACGCCAGAGCCGCTTTTGGCAAGTCGTTTTTCCGCCGCATCAAAACCCGACCTTCGCCGAAATCTACACGCATACCGAAGGGCGGATTTTTAACGGCGGAATCAAACTCAGGTTTTGAGATATCGAAAGGAAAGTTGCATCCGGAATCTGCCATAAATACCGGACGAGACCGGGCAGCCCTTGTTAGACGGGGCCGGTATCTCGAATACTTCACCATCGGCTACAACAGCCTCGCAGGGTTTGTTCTTCGCTCCTGCTTTTTTGCGCAGTATCATACGTCCACCTGCAAGTTAAGTTGGAAATGAAACGCTGTCCCATGTGCCAGCTGACTTATTCTGACGACACGATGAGGTTCTGTCGTGTGGATGGAGCGTTGCTCGTATCCCTGCAGGACGCGCCGACGGAAACGCTAAACTCGCGCGTGACTCCCCGGCCGCCGGCGAGGGGTCTTGAGACAAAAGTCATCAGCGAACCGTCGCAACGGATTTCTCGGGAGAGAACCACCGGCGATCTGAAACCCAAAACCCTTTATGCCAAAAGTGGTGATATCAATGTCGCTTATCAAGTCCTCGGCGACGGCCCCATCGATCTGATCTATGTTCCCGGCTGGGTGAGCCATCTGGAATACGGTTGGGAAGAACCCTCGCTCGCTCGTTTCTATCGGCGACTCGCATCGTTCTCGCGTTTGATCCTCTTCGACAAGCGAGGCACCGGATTGTCGGATCAGAGTACAAATCTGCCTACGCTCGAACAACGCATGGACGACGTGCGCGCTGTGATGGAAGCTGTCAATTCGAACCGCGCGGTGGTCTTCGGAATGTCGGAAGGCGGCAACATGGCGATGCTGTTCGCGGCCACTTATCCTGAGCGCACAATTGCCCTCATCACCTTCGGGGTGTTTGCCAAGCGCATTTACGATCCCGAATACCCGTGGGCGCCCACGCCCGAAGAACGGCAGAAGTTTTATGACGCCATCCAAAACGAGTGGGGCGGCCCGGTGGGCGTGGATGACCTGGCGCCGAGTATCGCCCACGATGAACGCTTTCGAAACTGGTGGGGGACTTATCAACGGCGGAGCGCCAGTCCAAGTGCGGCGCTGTCGCTGGCGCGGTTGAATACATCGATTGACGTCCGTCACGTGCTGCCAGCGATTCGCGTTCCGACTCTGGTCCTGCATCGGAGCGGCGATCGAGATTCGCACGTCGCTGAAGGCCGGTACATCGCGTCTCATATTCCCGCTGCAAAGTTCGTTGAATTGCCGGGTGATGATCATTTGATCTTCGTCGGCGATCAGGACGCGATGTTCCGCGAAATTGAAGCATTTGTGGGGAACGTAAATGACACCGGCGAAGTTGACAGCGTGCTTGCGACGATTCTTTCCCTGGCTCTGCCGTCCGACAGGGTTACAACAGCGGCGGAAAAATTCGCCGCTATCCAATCGGCGGCGAAACGTGAGACTGAGTGGTTCAGGGGCCGCGTGGTAGCGTCGCGTGAAGATCCGTTCTGCGGCATTTTTGATGGTCCGATTCGCGCCATCCGAGCCGCGCGAGCAATACGTGACGCATCGGTCGGCTTCGGTGAAATCAAAATCGGATTGCACACTGGGATTTGTGAAATCCGTGGCGACAAAGTTCGTGGCAAGGCCGTTGAGATCAGCCGCGAGGTGGCCGAACGCGCTGAGCCCGGCCAGATTCTATTGACGAACACGGTTATGGATCTTGTTTCCGGCTCAGACATCACGGTCGCTGACAAAGGCCCTTGCCGCTTTGACGGATTACGCGAAGAATGCTGCTTGTATGGGTTACGTTGAAATCGCGCCGGCGTCGCAGGGTTGCTCTTTAACGAGCCCACGCAGCTTTTGGTTTCCCCGTTCAGGGAAGCAACCGCAACCACAAATTTAGACGGACCAGGCCGACCTCCAAAATCAGATAAAGCGTACCAGGGCCAATTCATCAGGGCTTTCTGCCTTCAATCGCCGAGAAACTGTGGCTTGAAACTGCTCTCTGTGATATAGAGCCCAGCGGATGCAACCTTTATCTCTACGGCGGCCAAGTTCTGCCGTTTCAACCTCAACCTCAGGAGAAACCTCAACCTAAGGAGAAAGCCCCATGAAAACTCAAAACAAATGTCTCGCGTTTCGAAGTAGCGTCGCGATTGGTGTGATCTGTTTCATTCTCATCACCCCGACGCTTTCGTTAAGTTGGGGAGCGGGCGGACACATGATCACCGCTCAAATTGCCTTCGACCGGCTGAACCCGCGCGCTAAAGCTCAGGTCCGAACGCTGCTGGCGATTCCAATTGATCCCGCCGCCGTCACGCGTCGAAGCCGAAACTTTGTTAACGCGTCGCACTGGGCCGACGATCTGCGGCCGTTTCCGGAGTTCGATTCATTCAAGGCACTTCACTTTATCGACAAACCCTTTTCCGACGACGGCACGCCGCTGCCGACTGTAGCTCCGCCTGACGTCGTCACGGCGCTCGAGGACAACCTAAACATCCTGAAGACCAGCACCGACAACAATGCGCGCGCGCAGGCCCTGCGCTTCATCATTCATTTTGTCGGTGACATACATCAGCCCTTGCACTGCGCCACCAGAGTTAGCGCGGCGTTGCCGGAAGGGGATCGCGGCGGCAATGAAGTCAAGGTGAAGATTCGTCAACCTAACGGCACGACGAAGACCACCAACCTCCACAGCTACTGGGACGGAGGGATTGGCTCGTTTCCAAAAACAGGACCGAATTTTCGGCCGCCGCCGTTGAGCCAGATTCCCCCAGCTGCCGCGCTGGCAAAGCGAGGCAATCCGGCTTCAGATCCAGCGCTGAATCTGAACAACCCTACGGATTTCGCCGGTTGGGCCGGTGAAAGCAACACGCTGGCGAAAGATGTGGCTTACAAAGGGATCTCGAACAACGCGCGACCGACGGCGGCTTATAACCGCGCGGCCAGGCGCGTCGTGCGCAAACGTGTTGCGTGGGGCGGCTATCGCCTGGCGGCGCTGCTTAACTCGATCTGGCCTTAGCTGGTGATCAGCATCAGGTATCGCGGGCCCGAACCTTTGGCAATAGTTTTATCGTGTTTGCGGCTCTCTCCGCGTCTCTGTGTGCCTCCGTGGAGCTTTGTGTCTCTGTGGTGAATTTGCCGAGAGCGCACCCACCACGGAGACACAGAGTTCCGCAGAGATACACAAAGAAGGAATAGCCACCTCCACGATTCCCCGGAATCAACGTAATAATCGTTTGATTTGACGAACTATCGCTGCTTTCTATAATCGCGCGCATGAGCGCCGATGACATTTACGAAGTGCAGCGGTTGTATCCCCAGATCTACCTTGCCTGCCACACGAATCATGTCCGTGCCGCTTCGACCCGCTGGAAGCTCTCGGCCCATGACTCGGCAATTCTGTCGCATCTTGATCGATCAAGTGGGTTAAGTCCGCGTTCGCTCGCAAAACACCTCAGCGTCACGCCATCCACGCTTTCTGCAAGCATCAAGCGATTGACCAATCTCGGCTATCTCACGTGCGACGCGCCGGCAGATGACAAGCGGCGGCGTGAAATTCGTCTGACTGATCGGGGCGCCGAAGCGATGGCGGCAACCTCCGTGCTGGATGGCGATCGCGTGCGCGAACTCTTGGAAAAGTTGAAACCGGCCGATCGCAGAACGGCTTTGAACGGACTGGCGTTGCTGGCCCAAGCCGCCAGAAAGCTCACCGCAGAGGAGGATGTATGAAGACCGCGATTATCATTGCCGCAAGCATCATCGGTGTTATCGTCCTGGTTTTCGCGGTCATGGCTCTGATCGGTTCGCAGTTGCCGCGGGCCCACACTGCGTCGCGTTCGATCGTGCTGCGCCAGCAACGTCCGAACGTGTACGCAGTCATCCGCGACTTCAAATCTGCGCCGGCCTGGCGAAGTGGTGTGAAGAGCGTCGAAGTCATCGAAACGCCGGGACAGAAGTTGCGTTTCATTGATCACGGAAGTGACGATGTGACTTACGAAGTTACAGAGGACGTGCCGAACCAGCGGATTGTCACGCGCATTCTGAACACGGATCTTGGTTACTCAGGTCAGTGGACTTATGAGCTGACGGACGAGAATGGCGGCACGCGCGTGAAGATCACTGAAGATGGAGACGTCTCGAATGTTTTGTTCCGCTTCATGTCGCGCTATGTCTTTGGCCACACCAGCACGATGGATGCTTATTTGACGGCACTCGGAAAGAAATTCGGAGAAAACGCGAATCCTCAATAA
>DASUTF010000257.1:0-3932 GCA_036374695.1 Pyrinomonadaceae bacterium | reverse complement strand
TGATCAAAATCCGCCGGGTCGCGATCTACTGTGTAGGCGCCATCGCCTTCAATCCCGACGCCACCGACGGCCTCACCGTTTTTGTAAATCGGGGCGCTGCCCGAATCGCCGCTGAGACCAAGCGGCAGTCCCGGCAGCTTGATGTCCGAACACGGCAGAGAAGAGAACTGAACGCCGAACAAGGGCCCGCCGGGGCGATTGTTCACGCCGGGAGGAAAGTGTTCCTGGATGATGAAACTCGCCGTTCGTGTCGTGAACGCGTTGCCGCGCGTGCTGAACAAAGCAGCGGTGCCGGCTTTCGAAATTGCCGCGAGCCTCGCCGGCACAACCGTCCCGTCCAAGCCAGTCGCGACAAATCCTGTCAGAGGATTTGAGGGACCTCGGCGACGTGCTGGTAGGGATTAACTATCGCGGAACGGCGAGCAATCGAGTGCGCGTGGCCATCGGACACGTTGGGGGCGGACCGCCTGATGACCCGGGTGCTGTGCCGACTCCGGCGACGCTCACACATCCTCCACCGGCGGCGGCGACTGCGGGCACACTCACCACGAGCGAGGTGCAAACTGTGATCGCGCAAGCGGTGTCGGCGGCGTCCGCGCTGAACCGCGCCGTCACGGTTGCGGTAACAGACAAAGAAGGCAACGTGCTTGGCGTCTTCACGATGACGGGCGCGCCGGCGACGACGCAGTTTCGGGGTGGTGGCCCGGGACCCACTTTGACGCCAAATCCAGCGACCGGATTTGTCACGACTGGCCTGGACGGGACCGTCGTTCCCGCAAGGCTCGCGGCAATTTCGAAAGCCGGCACGGCCGCTTTGTTCAGCACTCGCGGCAACGCGTTCACGACCCGAACCGCGAGCTTCATCATCCAGGAGCACTTTCCTCCCGGCACCAATAATCGGCCCAGCGGTCCACTTTACGGCGTGCAGTTTTCTTCTCTGCCGTGTTCGGACGTCAAACTGCCGGGACTACCCCTTGGTCTCAGCGGCGATTCGGGCAGCGCGCCCATTTACAAAAACGGTGAAGCTATTGGCGGTGTCGGGATTGAAGGCGATGGCGTTTACACAGTCGATCGCGACCCCGCGGATTTAGATCAGCCGTTTGAAGAAGCCATCGCCGTTTCCGCGACGCGCGGATTCGAAGCGCCTTCGCTGGTTCGTGGCGACAACATCCTGGTTGATGGAATTCGGCTGACCTACTTGAACGTCACGAACGCGCCTGCTCCGGCGACGATGCCGTTCGGAAGTTTGCCGGGAACGGTTACTTCTCCGATTCTCGGCGCGCAAACATCTCAATTCACTACGACCGTTGTTGGAGGAATTGCCGGTGAAGTCGATACGCGCTTTTTTCCATTCATAGGCAGCCCAACAGTCACTCCGAATTCTTTGACCGCAGCCGACGTGAATACGATCATCTCGCATGGCGCGCAACAGGCAAACATCACGCGCGCTGCCATTCGTCAGCCGCTTGGCAGTAACGCGCGCGTGACGATTGCGGTGACGGATGCGAATGGCGTCGTGCTCGGCGTGTTTCGTCAGCCGGACGCTCCCGTGTTTGGATTCGACGTGGCGGTGCAGAAAGCGCGCAGCGCCGCGTTCTTCTCGCGTTCAAATACCGCAGCGTTGCTGACGAGCGCGGGTTTCGGTTCGTACGTCAGTCGCGCGTCGGCTGATGGTCTTCAGCTTAACGGATCGGTTGCCTTCAGCGATCGCGCGCTCGGATTTCTACACCGGCCGCTTTTTCCGGACGGAATTAACAACACGCCCGCCGGACCATTCAGCCGCGAACTGAACGAATGGAGTGTTTTCAACGTTGGGCTGCAACTCGATCTGATCAAATCCAATTTGCAGGCGGTGCTCGGCGGCGCGGCGTTGCCGTGCACGTCGATTCCGCATCTCCCGAATGGCTTGCAGATCTTTGCGGGCAGCATTCCGCTCTACAAGAATGGTGAATTGGTCGGCGCGATCGGCATCAGCGGCGACGGGATCGATCAAGATGATCTGATTGCCGCCGCCGGGGCGGCTGGTTACGCGCCGCCAGTTGGCCTTCGTTCGGACCAGTTTTTTGTGCGCGAAGTGCGGCTGCCCTTTGTGAAGTTTCCGCGCAGCCCGAATCTTTAGCCAAACTCAGAAGCCTATGAAAAAGTCCTTCATCATTTGTTTGTTCGCTTTGCTTTTCATCACTACTGCTTCTGAAGCGCAGCGCCCGCAGCTTCGGTACGAAACTGAAAACGTCAGTTTAACCGGGCGCCTCGTTTACCGAACTTTCTACGGCCCGCCGAATTATGGGGAGACGCCGAAAGAGGACAGTCGCGAGACTCAACCGATTTTGTTGCTGGATTCCGCGGTCGACGTGATCGGAACGCCCAACGATGATTTCAACGTGACGGAGCGGGGCGTAAAGTCCATCACGCTAGTTTCAACCCGGGCTTTAAGACCTTTCGTCGGGAAACGAGTAACCGTGCAGGGCAAGCTTTTCCATGCGCACACCGGACATCACCACACGAAAGTCCTGATGTCCGTCTCTTCCGTAAAAAGAAGATGAAATCAGACAAAGAAAATCGGAATCTCGCTCGATTTTTCGCGAGCACTTTCTTGCTGGGCTTGTTGAGCCTTCCCGTGTTATTTGCGCAGGCGCAAAATTCTCAAGCCAACCGCGGCGTCGTCCGCCTAAAAGTCCGTTACAAATCAGCCGCCGGGATGAACGACCTGCCGCGCAAACGGTTCTTTCTGATCAAGGGCTCGCTCGAGGAAAACAAATCGCTGATCGAAAAAGCGAGGCAGACGGAAGTCATGTCGCGTGAGTGTTATTACCGCGCGAAAGGCGCCAGTGCCGAATTTATCAAGTGGCTGAAAGACAACGATTGCGAATCGCCCTACTGCCGGGAAGTCGAAGAGAAATATCTCAGCGGCGCCGACGCCGTGCGGGAATTTCAGGCTGCGTTTGAACAGGCCATTGGAGAATTGAAAGATCGACAAGTTGCACGTCGCTGGCTGACGAACTATCTGCCGCCTGAACTGCGTTTCGGATTTTACGAACAGAAGCAGAAAGCGCTTCAGGCGCTGATTGGGGAAGCCGAGGCCGCCGCCAAAACACCGGTGATGTCTATTATGACCGATCGCAAAGGCACGGCTTATCTAACGAACATCGAGCCCGGCACCTACACGATTTCAAACCTTATCGGAAGCGAGACTGAAAAGACGAGCATACTTTGGATCTGTGAACGTGAAGTGAAGGCGACGGATTTGGGAATCGCCATGAAGCGTCCGTTCATGCTGTCCAACGAAAAAGATCCAAAGGTGAAGTGCGAGATCGTCGAGCGGCCTTTGCCGGTGTGCAACTGATGAGCGATTCCTGCGCGCAGGAATCTTTGCGTTCCTTTGCGACTTGGCGCCTTTGCGTGAATCTGCTCTCACGCTAAGACGCAAAGGAATTGCGCCAGAAACCCGTGTTTGAATGAAACGGCGATTCGTCCATCTCATAATTATCTGCTTATCGCTCGCTGCCATGATCGCGGCGCAGACGCGGCGTCGCCCGCCTGCGCGACGACCTCCGGCCCAACAACAGGCTCCGCGAGGAACGGCCGCTAAGTACTCTGCTTTTCTACACTCATCCGACAAACACAAGAGTCTCGAGTGCAACGCCTGTCACAGGCTTCCGACTACCTGGACTGCGAACCGCACATTCCCCGATGTCGCGGATTTTCCTGATCACGATGCGTGTGTGCGTTGCCACCGGCCGCAGTTCTTCACGCGTCAGGCAATGAGCGGTACCGGACCCGCAATTTGCACAGTTTGTCATGTGCGCGCGGCGCCGCGCGAAGATCGCCGGTTCGCTTTTGGCAAACCGAATAGTGCTAACCAGACTGCGAAGCTTAAAGACCAGCGGCAGTTCAAGGTCGAGTTTCCTCACGACAAACATCAGAACGTGATT
>DASUTF010000256.1:0-7198 GCA_036374695.1 Pyrinomonadaceae bacterium | reverse complement strand
GGGAAACAGGCCAAGATAGAACACGCCCAGGATTGTGAGAACCAGCGCGACCGCGACACTTGCAGGAACACGCGGCGGCTCCCAGGCCGCGGTCCGTTCCCGGAAGAACATGACGATAATCAAACGCAGGTAGTAGTAAGCCGAGATAGCGGTGTTCAGCACGCCCAGCACGACCAGCCAGATGTAGCCCTGGTTCACGGCCGCGCTGAACACCATGATCTTGCCCATGAAGCCGGCGGTCAGAGGCATTCCCAGCAGACTCAGGAGAAAGATCGAAAGTGAAAACGCGAGCACCGGCGAGCTGAAACCGATGCCGTTGTAATCTTCGACGTCGTTTCGGCGATCGCCTTTGCGAGCGATGATCGTCACGATCGCAAAGGCGCCCATGTTCATGACGGCGTAGGTGAGAAGGTAGAAGATGACAGCAGTGACTGCCGTGCTTCTTTGCGCGGGATCAGTGGCCGCGCCGGCCGCGACAAATCCCACCAGCGCATAACCGGCATGCGCGATTGACGAGTAAGCCAGCATGCGCTTGACGTTGTTTTGGACAATCGCGACGACGTTCCCGATTGTCATGGTCAGCGCAGCCATAACGGCGAGCGCCCCGACCCAGGCCGTGTGCGCGAAGCCGGCCGTGCTGGCTGCGACAGTCACCATGGGAAAGCCGAACAAGAAGACCCGCATGAAGGATGCGAAGCCGGCGGCCTTTGGCCCAGCGGCCATGAACGCTGTCACCGGCGTCGGCGCGCCTTCATAAACGTCAGGGGTCCACACGTGAAATGGCGCGGTGGCGATTTTGAATCCGAAACCGACGAGCAGCATCGCAATCCCGGCGAAGAGCAGGGGCGGATACAACGATTGATCGAGGCGCGTGGCAATGGTGGCAATGTTCGTCGTGCCGGGCAGAGTGTTTGTGGCAGTCGCCCCGTAAATCAAAGCGATCCCGTACAACAAAAATGCCGATGCGAACGAGCCGAGAATGAAATACTTCAGCGACGATTCATTCGATCGCGTGTCAGTACGGCGAAATCCGGCGAGTACGTAAGTCGCGATCGAAAGAATCTCGAGACCGAGGAAGACAATTACCAGGTCTCCGGCCGAAGCCATCAGCATCATGCCGGCGGTCGCGAACAGCAGCAGCGAATGAAACTCGCCGGCCGGCAGGTTTTCCGTCTCAATCCAAATCGTCGCAATCAGGAGGGTGAGGATCGCTACGATCAGAAATATCAACGTAAAACTCAGACGAAACTCGTCGAGCACGATCATGCCGTTAAAGGCGCTGGCCGTGAGGGGACGCGCAACCCACAACCAAATAGTGGCAGCAGCGGCGGCCAGACAAGCCAGCAGCGATAGCGTGCCGGTGACGAGTCGCTGACGCGGACTACTAAAGGCATCGACGATCATGACGATCACGCCGGCGATCGCGACGATCAACTCGGGCAGGATGAGCGTCAGGTTAACGTCAGGGTTAGCGACTTGAAATAAAAGCATGGGTTACTTTGCTGCCACAGTCTCAGTCGACAATAACTTGTTCAGCCGCGCGCGAATGTCTGATTTGTACGCATCTGGCGGCGACTGCATTCCGAAGTGCGCCGGCCCATGGACCTCACCATCCTTGTTGAGGAGCACAGTCATCGGCAGGCGAACGCGCGTTGAAAACTGAAGAAATACTGCCTGGCTGGAATCGCGCAGAACTGGAAAGCCCAGCTTGTTTCGTTTGGCGTAGCGCTTCAACGCGGAATTGGTCACTTGCTCGGGCGCTTCGACGCTGACCCAGAAAAACTTCACCGGTTTGTCCTTGTATTCGCTGGCGACTTCACTCAATGCGCGCAGTTCCGTGCTGCACGGTTCACACCAGGTCGCTCCAAACGAAACCAGCACCACATTCCCCTTTTGTTCCGCCAGGTCGGTTACCCGGCCATCGAGCGCCTGCAACTTGAAAGTTGGCTTGCGAGCCGCCAGATCCTGCGCCTGAATGAGGAGGACCCACTGCGCAACCAAAACCGCGCAAGCGATCGTCAACAGAAATCGGGATGACACTTTACCAGTCATGTCCGGTTATCGCTCTTTATGAGCCAGTTCCGCGGGCGTTGTTGCCTCCGGCGCGGCGACTCGTTGGCGCGCTGCTTCAACGCTTTCGCGCGAACGATTCAAAAACGGTTGCGGGTAAACTCCCATGAAAAACATTAAAAAGATCAGCGGCAGAATTAATAAGGCTTCGCGCAGATTCAGGTCGCGCAGCTTCGCATTTTCTTCGCTTGTTTTGGTGCCGAAAACCACGCGCTGCAACATCCAGAGCATGTAAATCGCCGCCCAAATCACCCCTGTGCCGGCGAGCATCGTCACGATCCATGCGTTCTGCACGGCGGTTGTCAGCCACGCGCCAAGCATGATCAGGAATTCACCAACAAAGCCGTTCATAAACGGCAAGCCAATCGATGAAAGCGAAGCGATTACAAACAGGGTCGAGAACCAGGGCATCGGCCGCGCCAGTCCTCCGAAGTCGCTGATCATACGCGTGTGTCGCCGTTCGTAAATCATGCCGACAAATAGAAACAGCGCGCCGGTGGAAACGCCGTGATTCAACATCTGATACAGCGCGCCCTGCATCCCTTGCTCAGTAAACGAGAACAAGCCAAGCACAACGAAACCCATGTGACTGACGGATGAATAAGCGACGAGTCGCTTCACGTCCGGCTGCACCATGGCCACGAGCGCCCCATAGATAATTCCAATCACCGCCAGCGTGATCATCACAGACGCGAATTGCCGGGAAGCATTCGGAAACAGTCCAAAGTTAAAGCGGAGCAAACCGTAGGTGCCCATCTTCAACAGCACGCCGGCGAGAATTACTGAGCCGGCGGTGGGCGCTTCGGTGTGCGCATCGGGTAGCCAGGTATGCAACGGCCACAGTGGCACCTTGATGCAAAACGCAAACGCGAACGCCAGGAACAGCCAGAACTCCGCGCGCGGCGAAATCACTCCGGCGGTGGTGCGCAGCGTTTCCAGCAGCACTGCGTAATCAAAGGTGCCGATGCCGGTCGCGCGTTGATGAATGAAATACAGCGCGATGATGCCGACCAACATCAGCAGCGAACCGACCGCGGTGTAGATGAAGAACTTGACCGCTGCATAAATTCGCCGCTCGCCGCCCCAAACGCCAATCAGGAAAAACATCGGCACGAGCGAGGCTTCAAAGAACAGGTAAAACAAGAGCAGATCGAGCGAGACGAATACGCCGATCATCGCAGATTCAAGCAACAGTAAGAGCGCGTAGTACGTGGGCTGACGTTTGGTGACGGCGGTCCAGCTGGACAGAATCGAGATCGGCATTAGCAGCGTCGTCAGCAGGACGAGCCAAAGGCTGATGCCGTCGACTCCGACGTGATAACGCGCGCCGATCGAACCGATCCACGAATAGTTTTCTTCAAACTGAAACCCACCCAGGGTGCCGCCGCTGCCTTTCAGCAAAAGCAGCGAGACAATAAACGCGACGGTCGTGAAGCCCAGTGCAATCCAGCGGTGATGCGACTCGCGTGCGCCCGGGGTGAAGCCGTAGACAAGCGCCGTCGCCGCGCCAACGACGGGCAAGAGAATCAGAATTGTGAGCAGGTAATTTTGCATTTAGCTCAACGACTTTGCGTTCCTGTGCGACCTGGCGTCTTGGCGTGAACCGTTCTTACGCAAAGCCAGGGCGCAAATTTCGCAAAGATCCAGCGCCGCCAAGCCGGCACTCCAAAATCACCGAGTCAACATCTGCGCGCCTTGATACGCGAAGTAGCCGATGATGATCAGCGCGCCCGCCAGAATGATGGCAGCGTAGCCGCGCAGAAATCCGAACTGCATGTAACGAAACGTTCGTCCGAGATCGATAATCGACCTACCCAGCGTGTGCAGAAATCCGTCAATCACGCCGAGATCGAAAATCTTCCAAAGACCCTCGCGCGAAACGACGTGAATAGGCGTGATGACGGCAGCGTCGTACACCTCGTCGACGTAATATTTGTTTTCGAGCAGTCGCGGCATCTGGCGCAGCGGCTGGCGATTAAACATCATCCATCCAATCCCGATGCCGGTCAGCGCGATAAGCACCGAAACCAAAGTGAGCAGGCGTTCCGTGCGAATTTCTTCAGGGCTGTGAGCGGCGTGTTCGGCGCCGCCCGTTGATGCTTCACCGGCGGGCGTAAACGCAGGCTTGCCGTCGATGTGCTGCGGTTCAGGCGAAAGCCAGTGCACGTCCTTCGTTGGCTCGGCTCCATGAGCGTCAGCCGCGGGCGCTTTGCTGACGACCGGTGCAAGCGTCTCTTCAAAGTAATTTTTCGGATGACCGCCAACCATCGAACTGAGCGCATAGGGAACGCCAACCAGTCCGCCAACCGTCGAAAGGATCGCCAGAACAATCAGCGGAATCGTCATTGATAGAGGCGACTCGTGCGGCTTGTGAGCTGGATGATCGTCCGCGTGGGCATGGTCATGCGCGGTGTGGCTTTCCGTGAAGCGCTCTTTACCCCAGAACGTCATCACCATCAAACGCGTCATGTATACGGCAGTCAGCAGGGCAGTTACAGCGCCAATAAACCACAAAGCCTTGGCAGCGCCGGCCGGCATGCCCGGCGCGTGGCCGCTCCAGGTCTTCCAAAGAATCTCGTCCTTGGAAAAGAAACCCGCAAAGATCGGCACGCCGCAAATCGCCAACCAGCCCGCGCACATGGTTATCCACGTGATCGGCATGTACTTGCGCAGCCCACCCATCCGGCGCATGTCCTGCTCGTGATGCATGCCGTGAATGACTGAGCCGGAACCGAGGAAAAGTTGCGCTTTAAAGAACGCGTGGGTCATCACATGGAATATCGCCGCGACAAACGCCCCGACGCCGCACGCCAAAAACATGTAGCCGAGCTGTGAGATGGTTGAGTACGCGAGGACCTTCTTGATGTCGTTCTGCGCTAACCCGATCGTGGCCGCGAACAGCGCCGTGGCGGCACCGATGATCGCGACGATGAACATCGCCGTGGGCGCGTGAGAGTAAATCGCGTTGCAGCGCACAACCATGTAAACGCCGGCGGTCACCATGGTCGCTGCGTGAATCAACGCCGACACAGGCGTCGGACCGGCCATCGCGTCGGGCAGCCATACGAACAGGGGAATCTGCGCGCTCTTTCCAGTCGCGCCGATAAAGAGCAAAACGGCAATCGAAGTAATGCCGCCGGCGGTGATCGTGCCCCAGGCGAACTCGTTCACGGGCATCGCGGCAATTGTCGTCAGCGCGCTCGTCACGCCGGTCTTGTCGAAGAAGCTGATCGAAGGCGCGCCTGCGCCAGACGTCAACCAAAAGATGAGCATGACGCCGAGAATGAATCCCCAGTCGCCGACGCGGTTGGCAATGAAAGCTTTCTTCGCTGCGGGCGCGGCTTCACTCTTATCGATGTAGTAACCGATTAACAGGTACGAGCACAGCCCGACGCCTTCCCAGCCGACGAACATCAGCAGAAAATTGTCAGCCAGCACCAGCGTCAGCATCGCGAACATGAACAGGTTCAGATACGCGAAGAAGCGGTAGTAGCCGCGATCACCGTGCATGTAGCCGGTCGCGAAAACGTGAATCAGGAAGCCGACGAACGTGACGAAGAGCGCGTAGATACCACTGAGTCGATCCATCGCCAAGCCGAAGTCTGCCCGGAAGTTGCCGACATGAATCCACGTGAACAGGTGATCCATGATCGGCTGCGTCGTGTGCAGCGCGCCGTCTGATTTGAAGGCCAGGAAGAAAGCGATGACGGTCGAAATCCCAACCGCGGCGCAGGCTACGATGCCAATGAATCGTTCATTGCGCAGACGCCGCCCGACGAGCCAGTTGATGACCGCGCCCGCCAGCGGAGCGAAGATGATTAGACTGAGGAGGTTGTTCTCCATCGTTAATGAGACCTATGGGACGACCAGGACGCCTGGGACGTATGGGTCCCAGGCGTCGCATTAGTCCTATGTCACATCAGTCATTTAAAGTCGTAGCGTGCTCGAATCATCCACATCCAGCGACTCACGAGTGCGAAAGATCGCGATGATGATTCCCAAACCCACGGCGGCTTCCGCGGCCGCCACCGTCATGACAATAAAGACGAACAGCTGCCCCGAAACATCGCGGAAGAAACTCGAAAACGCGACGAACGTCAGGTTCACCGCATTCAGCATCAGCTCGATGCACATGAACATCGAGATGACGTTGCGCTTCAGCATGACGCCGACCACGCCGATCGTGAACAGCACGGCCGAAAGCGCGAGATACCATGAAAGTTGCGGTTCCATCGAATTCGAATCTAAACGTCTCTCTCTTCTGGGTGGGGCGCTCCTTCAATACCCAGAACCCTTTCAACTTCATCAGTCGTATGCGCATGAATCGGGGCCCGATCGTTACCGGCGCCTGGATTCAAAACGTCTTGGGCCAGGATCTGATGACCGGGCACCACGCCTGCTCTTGGCGACAACAAGCCCCCCGTGCGCGCGAGAGTGATTGCGCCCACAATTGCCATCAGAAGCAAAATCGAAGTTATCTCAAACGGCAGCAGGTAGGTCGTGAACAGCCCACCGCCAATTGAAGCGGTCTGCCCGATATCAGAGACGGTAGCCGCTGGCGTGGCCGGCGACGCTTGCACGAAGTAGATGATGAAGGCTGTCTCGGCGAAAAAGATTGCCGCCAGCATCGTGCCAATCGGGACGAGCGCCCGCAGACGCAGCCTGGACTCTGCCTCTTCTACGTTGAGCAGCATGATTACGAACACAACCAGCACCATGATCGCGCCGGCGTAGACGATCACCTGGACCGCCGCGATGAAGGGTGCCGACAGCGTCACATAAAGACAGGCCAACGAGATGAAGACGCCGATCAGCGAAATGGCGCTGTAAAGCGGGTTGCGCTGCGCGACCATCGAAATCGCGCAACCAATCGCCATACCAGCAAACAATATGAAGAGCGCTGCGGTCATTTGCCTTTGTGATTGGAGCGCAAGCGTCTCGCTTGCCGCGTTGCAGCAACCGGGACGGTTGCGCTCCAGTCGGATCATCCTCCCCAACCAGTATTCGTCTTCAGATACTGGCCCACGTAATCGAACAGGCCGAGCCATTGCACCGTCGCCGTCAGCACGATGTTCATGATTGCGACCGGTACCAGGTACTTCCATCCGAAACTCATCAATTGATCGAA
>DASUTF010000255.1:0-28444 GCA_036374695.1 Pyrinomonadaceae bacterium | reverse complement strand
ACAGGTCCGCTGGCCTGGTTGTTGAGAACGTTTGGCGAGTCGTCGATCTTCGCCTGGAAGGGAAAATCTTTTCAGAGTCTCAGCGCCGACGCCGGTGAAGGAATCAATCGCGTTACCTTTTTTGGCAAGCGGCGCTGGTTTCCTTTCGGGACGCGCTTTGCTGCGTCGTTCTTAGATGGCGAGCCGGCATTTCTGCTGGACTATGCTCGTCCCGGTAACCCACCGTTGATCAAATCGATCGTCGATGAAGTGCGCGAGGTCGCACCAAAGCTCTATTTGGGACCGGCGGCCTTGAACGTTCGCGGGCGGCCCCGACCAATTCTGTTCTTCGCGGTTTCTCTTCAGTAAGACAAAGTACGATCAATCCTGATTAGACGGAACTGCCGGCGCGAAGGCGCCACGGCGAACCTGTTCGAGGTAATCGCCGGCGGGATTTAGCGGGCCAGTCCTGATCGCAAAGTCGTACGAGAACAGGATTATTCCCTCAGCTTTCAACTCGCGCGCGACGCCAATTTTCTCAATCGTCGATTCCGCCGGAATGCGATAAGCGCCGATTCCCGCCCAGACACGCCGCCCGGCGCTGTGCGCCGTCAAAGTAGCCACTTCAATCTGTTTCCGGAAGACGGCCGTGTCGGTCGAATAAGCCATCGGGCATGCGACATCGAGAATTCCCATTTGCAACCAGCGCCGCCAGTCCTGAAATCGCCGGGTGTAAGCGTTTTCGTCGTTGGCAAAGACCGCTGCCGAGACAAGCATCTGCGGCCGCCGCTTTTTCACCTCGCGGTAAATGCGTTGCACCAGCAAAGTAATCTGCGCGCGCTGAAATTCCGCAAACCGATCCGGCTGAGCCTCCGTCGCCGCCAGAGGATTCTCTTTTAAGGTCTTCGCCAGCCGGCGCCGTTCAGAGTCCGCAATGTTTGGCTTGAGCCACGTCCAGAATTTCTTGAGAGAAGTGCGACTATAATCGAAGTCCGGGCTCGCCAGTCGAACGTAATCGAAATGCAGGCCATCGACAGGGTAATGCTCGAGAACATCCATCCAGATTTTGTAGATGTGGTCGCGCACTTTGGGATTGGCTGGTCCGGTATATATCCCTTCGAGTTCCGCCCGATTCGCTTTTGACCATTCCACTATTCGCTGCCGGTAGCGTGGGTCTTTCGGGGACAGCCGGTACAGTTCCGCGGCAACAGGCTTTGGCACTGCGAGCCATTCGGGATGCTTGTGATAGACGTGTTCTGGATCGGTAGGCAGCGTATCAAGATTAGCCAGCAGACTTGTGTTGAGCCAGGCATGTACTTTCAAGCCACGCCGGCGAGCTTCGATTAAAGTTGTAGCGAGCGGATCAAACGAAGCCGGCTGATCTTTCAACTCGATTGCTCGCGGTTCATGACGAGACCGGTAGTATGCATCGCCGCGGCCGCGCACCTGCACGATCAGGGTATTGAAACCCGCGGCACTGGCGTTCTCGACCATCTGATGAATTTTTTCGGGTGACGTCAGCGTAGTTCGCACGACCCACAGGGCGCGCACTTCATCGGAAGCCCTGGGTTGTTGAGAGACGGTAAGCGAACAGAGGGCGAGAATTGATAGGAAGACCGCGGTCGAGCGTAGAACGAGCAACTTGTTTACGAATCTTCTCAAAAGAGATACGAAGTCCGAAAACTGAGGGGCGGAAAACTTCCGCCCCATTTTGAATAGCAGTTCGTCAGCACTGTCGTCAGTACTGATAGCGCAGCGAGACCTGGATGTTGCGCGGCGCGTATTGCGTGGCCGTACCCGTGATGCGCCCAAAGTTGATGCTCGTCACATCCAGACTCACAGGGAAGCCGTACTGCACGTGGTTGAAAGCATTGAAGAAGTCGGCCCTCAGCATGAACTTATGATTCTCCCACGGCAGCAGAAAGTTCTTAACGATTGCGAAGTCAACGGTCCTCACGCCGTCCCCGTAGAAAGTGTTGCGCCCTACCAGCGATCGTTGCGTGCCGACGTCCGCGATGGTCAACGCGCGAAATGCCGTCGAGGGCAATGCGGCCTGAGAGGTGGACGGGTGGTTGACGTTGTTCCCCAGTACGGATGGGTCGAGCAGGACGGGGCGCGCTTCCGAGAAGCCGTCAAAGTCCAAATCCTGCGATGGGCTGACGACGGTGAAGGGCGTGCCCTTGGACAGCTTCACAACCGTCGAGAATTGCCACCCGCCGAGCACTTGACCGAACAGTCCGCGTTCGTTGTTAAACCAGGGTGTGCGGTAAGTGCCGTAGAAGGTGAAGCGGTGCGGCGTGTGGAAACGCGAGAGCCCACGTGCGGCGCGCGCGTTGTTGCCGGTCTGATTGGTATCGCCCGCGCCGACGAACGTCGCCTCGGATGTCGTGTCAATCGACTTGCTAAAAGTATAGGAAGCCTGGAAGTTGAAGCCGCGGCTCAGGCGCTTGGTCCACTCTGCCTGGAGTGCGTTGTAGTAGCTCCACGAGCCATTGCTGACGACGGTGTTAGTCGTGAAGAGGCCGTTCGGCCGGCGCTCGTTGGTGCGCGGAACGAGTCGGCTGTACTCGAACGGACCGAGCGGAACGGCAACCGGGCAGGTCGTGCTCGTGGCAATCCCCGGCAGTCCCGTGCCCGCGCAGAGAACGTCGGCAGCGCGCCGGAGTGTCTGCCCGCGCACGTCCACACCGCGCGGGTCGCCCGCTGTTCGCTGGGCCGCCGTGTACAGAACGGCCGGCGCGTTGTTCGGGTGGTTGGCCACGAGCACGCCCGCGGGATCGTTAAGCGGCAGGTTGTCGAGCGAGTAGCGCAGCAGGCCGATGCCGCGGTTACCCGTGTAGCTCACCCGTACTTTCGAACTAAGCGGCATCTCTCGCTCGTAGCTCAGGTTCCACTGCTGCGTGTAAGGCATCTCGAGGCCGGGGTCGATTAGCGTTTCGGGATGGCGCGTAGTCTGCGGCCCAGGAACGAAGACGAAGCCTCTGGTCGGGTCGGCATAGTTGGTCGGGTCGAAGCGCGTGTTGGCGGGCGCCGTCTCGTTGAAGAAAAAGGCGTTGGGCGGATTGAAGCGTACGGTCGCGCCGCCCTGTGAGAAGACCGACTGGAATAGCCGACCATGATAAAGACCGTAGCCCCCGCGAATCGACGAGTCTCCCGGTTTTCCGAAAAAGTGACCCAAGAACCCCCCGTCGAACCTCGGGCTCCACGCAAAGCCCACGCGGGGCTCGTAGTTGTCCTTGTCGTCTCCGAACCCGTAGTTGAGGCGGCCCGCAATCTCTTTGGGCGCCGAGACGTACTCATACCGGAAGCCCAGATTGAGTGTTAGGTTCTCGCGAACCTTCCAGTTGTCCTCGACATAGAAGTTCGACTCGTTGATGCGGTTCTCCAGGAAGAACGGGCCGTAGCCCTTCTGGAAGTTGTTCACGCAACCGTTGAGGAACGAGTAGAAGGCCGACGGCACGCCCGTTGGATTCGCGGCGTTGACCAAATTGGGATCGCGATACACCACGGTGTTGCAGGTGCCGCTGTTGAAGTTGTAAAACTTGCGCGAGAAATTATCGGCGAGGTCGTCAAGCTGTTGGCGACGAATATCGGTGCCCGCCTTGATGTAGTGGTTGCTGCCGAAGAGGGTCGACAAGTTATAAACGAACTGGTTGTCGGTCTGGTAGCGCTGGATGGGAAAGTTTCCGGCGTTGCCGATCACTGTCTGCGTGCCGACGGGTGCCGGATTAGTGAAGCGGATGACCGGAGTGTCATTGCCGTCGGCGATATTCACGAGCGTCGTACGCAATCCGAGTCCATAACGAAACTCACCGACGGTGCTGTTTGAAAACAGGTGTGTCCACGTCAGGCCAAAGTTCTGCTGCTTATGATTCTGATCGGCACGCTCGCCGGGGATAACGTCGTCGGCGACGAAGCGCTGTCGCGTGTACTGCCAGCGAGCGAAGATGTTGTCCGAGTCGCGCAAATTCCAGTCGAACCGGCCCGAATAATCGCGCGCGGGGAAATCGAAGCCCTGCTGGCCACGCCATGTGCGCGGGCCGCTGGCTGGGTCGTTCGGGAGGATGCCCTCAAAGCGGTCGATGACCGACTGGATGAAGGCGCGGTTCGCCGGCGTGTCGTTCGGATGCGTCGCGGCGCCGGCGGGCAGTTGCCGGAACCAGTTGGCGGGGTTGCGCTCGGCCAGGGTGAACACGTCACGCGAGATATTGTTGGCGCCGGTGTTTTCCGTGTGGTCGAGACTGACAAAGCCGAAGAGATGGTTCTTGAAGACAGGAAACCCCGACGTAAAGCCGAACTGGTTGCGACGCGCGACGGCTTTGCGTGCGCCGGGGCTGAAGACATTGCTTGTCGCGTTTAGCGCGCTGTCGTTGTGGTACCAATAGACGTCGCCGTGAATGTTATTGGTTCCTGACTTGGTTTGCACCAGGACTACAGCGCCGTAACCCCGGCCAAACTCTGCCGTGAAGTTATTGGTGATCACTTGAAATTCTTTAATGGTCGATAGCGCAGCCCCCTGACGGTTCTGATTCTCAGACGAGTCGTCGTTATTTACGCCATTGATTTGAAACGTCGCACCGCGCGTTCCGGTACCATTGAAATTAATCGACGAGCCCGACGACGCAGTTGGATTGTTTTGTCCCGACGTTGGGTTCTCCTGAAAACCGGTAAAGGTTTCAGCCAGAGTTAGAAAATTACCCTGATTGAAAACTGGTTTGTCCTGAATCTCCTGGCTGGTCAGGGTGCCCTTGATTTCGGCGTTAGTGGTGTTGATAGTACTGGCCTCGGAAGTAGTCACTACATTCTCCGTGATACCCGCCGGACTCAAAGTGAAATCAACCACTCGTGTTTGATTCAGACTTACTTCGATGTTCTCGTTGACACCTTTGGCGAATCCCTGCTGCGTCACCGTGACGCTGTAACGGCCCAGCGGCAGGAATGAAGCGACGTAGAAGCCGTCGCTATTCGTTGTCAACGTTCTCTCCTGCCCCGTCTCAACATTGCGAATGACGACCTCCGCATTAGTTACTACTGCGCCATTGGCGTCGATGACAGTGCCCTGCAAAGTTCCCGTGACCGTTTGCGCGACCGCGATCGATCCACCACACAAACAGACAGCAAGCGCTATTAGAAGATGGCGCAGAATTCCCGAGTGACGTTTCATGATCCAAGCTCCAGGGAAGGTTTTCAGCGTGCTCAACTGTTCTCTGCAGCGAGCGGCGACATTTTTTACCAGGCCCTTTTATTCTATTTGGAGCTACAAGAAAAACTAAAAGAACTTATCAGATGGATAAGTACGTGTGATGAAGCATCCATCGTTCTTTGTGAGTTGGCTTCGGGAGTGCAAACACCTGGAAGGGTCAGAGTCACTCTGGGCCGGGGAATATTCAGCGGCGATTACGCTGCGGCCACTGGGAAAGGATAGAGGATAGAGATTGAGGTCCGAGCGGCGCTCTCGGAAGTTATGGCGCTTATGTATGTGCGAGTCTATGGGAGCGGCTTCGACAGGACAGTCGAAATTAACTCACTTAGACCAGCATCCGAATTGTTATGGAAATTCTTGTAGAGTGTCGTCAACTGCGCAAGAATCTTGTTACGCACTTCCTGTTGCTCGGGTTTTGTACTCAGAGCGACAGCGCGTGCATAAGCGTCTATCGTCTGGTTTACCAGAGTCGAGAGGCGCCGCAACATCGCTGTCTCCTCGGGGGACGGCGCTTTCCCCCCAAACTTCTGATTGTATTCATTCGAGAGTTGTGCGAACTCTCCTTTCAAAATTGCGACGCCCAGACGATGGTACGCCATGGGATCGGTGCGGTACGGACTGTCTGATCTCACAGCTTTAGCGAAAGCGGCGGCCGCTTCGATCGGATTCTCGTCTTTCACGAACGTTCCGTAGGCAAAATTGAGAAAGCCGCGGGCGACTTCCGCCGATTTAAACGGGTCGGGTTTCGCAACTTTGCCTCCTTCAAGCAACGCAATAGCCCGGCGCGCATAATCCGCGGACTCAGCATTGAGGCTTGAATTTCCGGTTAGCGAGTTGTCGTAACCCGCCTCCGTCAAAATAGCCAAAGCAAAAAAGTACTCCGGGTCGGACTTAATTAGCGGGCGGCCAATCTCAAACGTCTTGACGTATTCTTTCGCGTCATAGGCCGCAAAAAGCCGGTCCTGATTCATCGCCCGTTCGTATTCCAGGACCCAACGGTGCACCTCCTTCGTCTCCGCATCGGTCTGACCGCCCCAGCGACGCAGATACTCTTTTGCAGTTGGATACGCGAATCGCTGTTGCTCTGCGTTTGGGCTTCGTTTGTAATCCGTAAACCGCGCATACAACTCTTCCTTTTCGCTGTCGTTATGTCGCGACGTCATGGCCGGATTTGTAGGAGTTGTTTGCGGCAAGTCAGGCATGGCGGGATTTTGGGCGAGGGCTGACCCGCCAAGAAAAGCCGAAAACAAAATAACTGCCACTGAGAAAAAAAGATGACGCAACATGGCGCAATAATAACAAAGAAAAGCGGTCATAAGTGAGAACAAAGGCGCTTTCGCGGTCCGTGCTTTTAGAGCTGGCCTTTAGATTCAGCCATCGCAACTGGGTTGTCCGGCCATCTGTCAGTTCGCGCTTCTGATCGAAAAAAAGTGCCCGCAGCCTATTCAGGTGCGGGCACTGTTACTGACAGTTGGAAGGGCTTTAGAACGAAAGCTTCGCCCCGAGCTGGATCGTGCGCGGATCACGAACACTGGTCACGTTCCCATAGGTGCCGAGCGCCACGCTGGTGCTGATGACCCTGAAGTTCGTGTGATTAAAAACATTGAAGGCCTCACCGCGCAGTTGCAGACTGACGCGTTCCCCAATGTTGATTCTCTTGAACAGGGAAAAATCCACGCGCTGGGTGGGCGGGCCATCGATAGTGCCTCTTCCAGTATTGCTCACCACGTTTTGGACGGGCCCGGCAGTCGGATTAAATTGGAAGCAGCTGGTAGTCGAGGTATTCGCAATCCAAGATTCGAACGTGTGTGGCGCGTTTGCATTTGGATCGCAAAGCGTACGTGGACGATTACCGGCTATCAGCGCTGGGATATTGCCCAGCCCGGCAGCGTCAAAATTTGCTCCGAGTGCCGTAAACGGCAGTCCTGTTTGCACTGTCACAATGCCAGACACTTCCCATCCGCCGAGCAAGTGCCGCACGAAATCTTTCCGCTTGTTAAAGAACGGGATTTCATAAATGTAATTCGCGGTGAACACATGGCGACGGTCCAGAGTGGCGCGACCACGGTCCGCGCGGATGTCGTAAGAATTCATCGGCGCCGTACTACGGTCGGTTTGATTGTCGGTCAGGTTCTTCGCCCAGGTGTAGGCCACATTAAATTGAGAGGCGCCGCTGAATCGCCGCTGTCCCATCACCTGGAGGCTATGATAATTCGAGTTGAACTGCGGCGTAATCATTGTGATCGATCGATAACCCCGGTAGGGGCGGATCTGATCAAGTATGTTCGAAGTGGCGCCGCCAGTACCGCCGAAGTATGAGCCTGGCGCCTGGCAGGGCACCAGTGTGGCGCCAGGCGTTTGTAACGTCTGCGAACCGGTTGCACATTGTCGAGTTAGAGCGACACCGGGCGGAATCTCGTTCAATTCATACGCGCCAATCAAGTGCGTGCCTTTTGAGCCAAAATAGCCGACGCTGAACATGGTCTTGTCGTCGAGCATGTGCTGCGCCTCCAGCGACCAGTGTTGCATGTAGGGATCTTTCCAGTCCGGCTGCATCGCGCGCACGCTCAGGGCGGTCGCGACTGCGCCGGCGGTCACAGCCACGCCGGTCGGCACGGGTTGATCGAGGCGCGGCGTGGTAGCTATGCTTCCTGTTCCACCTGCAAGCGCACCGATTGTGAAGGTCTCCTGATACGGCGGGTTAGTGCCAATCATCTGGAGCGCCCAACCATTCAGGATTTGATCGTAGTAAATGCCATAGCCGGTGCGAATCGAAGTTCGCCCTTTGCCGAAGGGATCCCAAGCGAGGCCGAAGCGAGGAGCAAAGTTCGCTTTTGGTGCGTCAACTATGTATTTGCCGAAAGGTGACGCGGCAGGTGTGCAATTATTGGCTGCGGTCTGAACATTCTGGGCGTTCACGATCATCCCGTTGCAGAAGTTTCCCGTACCTACTACGCGGATGCCGGCGCCGGTTACCTGGGGCGCATTGGCCGGATTAAACAGCGAGGGAACGAAATTCGATAACCTGCCGTTGCGATCCTGCGGGTGACCAAAGTAAGAGTGGCGCACACCGTAATAGACCGTCAGATTACGACGCGCACGCCATTCATCCTGCGCATAACTCTCAACTGTGAACTGCCGAAAGTCAGCGACGTAATCAAACCTGGCCTGCGTAAAGCTAACGTTATTTCCCATCAGGAAATTCGCGAACGACTGGAAGTTAGCGCGCCGGGTTGCGTTAGGTTCCCCAATAGCTGCGCCGGGAGCCGGTACCGTCGTCTGCACGACGCTATTCGGGACTGTGTTCAGAAACCCGCTGAATCCGCCAGCGTTGTTTCCCGCGAGATTATTCTCATTCTTGCGGTAGTACGAATACATGCCTCCGAATTTAAAGCTGTGGTTGCCTCTGGTCCAGGCGACGTCTCCACTGAAGTTATGTTTGTAGGAAAAGTTGTCGTAGTCACCGAACGTAACCAGATTGCTAAAGCCGTTGCCGATAACCGTTGGTACGAAGTCTTTCGTTCTCGCATACGCGAGTGGCGGAGTGATTGGCGAATTCTCCAGCGCCATGGTACCGACGGTTTCACTCAAAATCGCTCCGTAGCCATAATTCCAGCGGCCAACAGCCGATACGCTCGGGCTGACGACCCAAGTCACCTGTAGGGTGTGAGTCTTTCCGGGTGAGTTCGTCGAACTGGTTGAGACTCCCGGCAACCCCGATCCCGATGAGAAGAGTGAATTCGCGTCAATCGTGGGGATCTTGTCGTTCTCATACCGGTAGTAAAGCGACCAGTCGTCATTGAAGGCATGATCGAGCCGGATAATCTCCTGACGGAAATCAGCTACACCGCTGGCTGGAAACGACAACGCGCGAGTAATGGCATTGGTTGGAGCCGGCAGCCGGTTATAAATGAAGTCCAGATACTGCTGCGCCACCGGATTGATCGCGACGCGCGAAGAGAGTGGCTGGCCGGCGGGCAGAACTTCCAAACATGTGTGCGTAGACGTCGTGGATGTGGGAGCGTTCGCCCTGATGCAGATGTCCATCGGGAATATGCCGCGCCGCATATTCAAGTCGGGCACGGTTCCACTCAGTGTCGGATAGCGACGATCCTTACGTTGTTCTTCCGAGAAAAAGAAGAACGTTCTCTTGAGTCTCTTGATCGCATCTCCACCCTCACCAAACATCGGGATAATGACTGGCCCGCTTAAGGTGCCGCCGAAATTGTTGTAACGGAAAGGCGCGCGCCTGGCTTTGCCATTGGATTCGCGCCCGAAGGCCGGGCTGAGCGCTCGGTTCGAGATGAAATCATTTGCGTTAAGGATGTCATTGCGCACGAACTCGAACAGCGATCCATGAAACTCGCGGCCACCTCCGCGAGTGACGACATTGATCTGTCCGCCGCCGCTGCGACCGGACTCCGCGGGAAACAGACTGCGTTGGACCTTGAATTCAGCAATCGAGTCCACGCTGGGATAAGCCTGAATCGTAATGTTGGATCCGCGATCGGTTACGTCCGATCCATCAACCGTGTAAGTATTCTGCGCACTGCGGGCCCCGTTGACCGAAATGTTCATCGTGTTTGCCTGGCCGGCCGGGTTAGTCGTTCCCACGTAAACTTGATCGGCCAGATCGTTTGAAACACCAGGGGCCAACGTGATCAATTGAACCCAGTTGCGATTATTGAGCGCGAGTTGAGTTGCCTGGTCGCCGCTGATGACCGTTCCGACAGTCGCGGTGGTCAGCTCCACGGCGACTGGATTCGCTTCAATCGTAACTACTTCAGAAATGTCACCTGCATCCAATGTTGCGTCCAGAGTGCGACGAACTCCGACGTTAACCTCAACGTTACTTTGAATTTGCTTCTTGAAGCCTTTAGCCTCAAAGGAAACGTCATAGTTGGTCGCCGGCAAGTCGCCAACGTTGTACTGACCCTCCTCGTTGGATTGCACTGTACGAACCACAAGTTGAGTTTCACGGTTAGTAACCGTGACCGTAGCTCCCGGAACCGACGCGCCGGTGGCATCTTTTACCGTGCCGACAATCGAGCCGGTAATTTCCTGAGCATAGGCGGCCTGGCCAAGACCTAAAATCACGATGAATGCTATCAGCGCGATTCGCAGAAATATGACGTAGTCTCTCATTAGGGGATCCTCTCGATTCGGTTTTGATTTGCGGTTGATGGTTCGTCCTCGGAAATGCGAACTCATTGGCGGAATTCACAAAACATTTAAGCAACTCGTGGGCCGTCGCGCCGACTTCGCAACGAAAGTTCGCGGACAGCGAACCGGCCTTGTCAGTACCGTGAACTGACGACGCCGGTCTACCTCTGAATGTTGATGTTCAATTACTCGGCCGGCGGCAAGATAGCCGCGGTGCCTGCCGGTAACCAACTCAGAGTCAGTATTTTATGCGACCTGTCAACCACAACAAAAGCTAAAAGAACTTATCAGACGGATAAACATTGATAATGAACCGAGCCCGGTGGGCGGTGAACCAGCCGCGTGGGGAGGCGTTTTGAGCGTGGCTGAACCCGCGACGGAAACCGGTGAGAGCTTCGAAATAATGGATGACTTTTCACAATTTTGGATACGGCCAACGAACCCGGCACCAGCGTGCGCACGGACTTTGGTGTGACTATGATCGCCCCCGGTTTTATGGCGCTGGGAAATTGCGCCAGCTCAGGCTCCCCACATGAGCTGAGGTCGGCAACTTAAGATCTGAAAAACGAGATCAGCGGACAAGAAATTCTTATACGCGCCATTATCAAATCAGTAATGGAAGGACTCGTCGCCATAAAAAAGCTTGACGCCTTGAAGTACGGCGATATACTGGCGCGCGCGAACCGCGCAGCACACCTCGCCGAGCGGCTATCGCACCAAACTAGTTCCACGAATCGTTTTCAGGAGGAGCCCTTATGAAACGGATTGCCTGTCTGTTCAGTTCTGTTCTCGCGCTGCTAATCATCTCGACAGTTGGGTTCGCGCAAGGCACGACTTCGCGCGTCACCGGTGTCGTATTTGATCCCCAGGGCGCAGCAGTCGCCGGCGGGACTGTCACGTTCACTAACGAAGGCTCCAGACAACAGCAAACCGGCGAGACCTTCTTCGGAGAGTCTCGCCAGTTTTAGTTTTTGACGAATTTACTTTTCAGCTTTGTCTGACAATCGCAAGGCATGAAGCCATACCAAGACTTCAGTTCTGACAATCTACAGGAGGATTCTCTCGTGAAACATACGGTGCCAGCCCAAAACTTTCTTAGACATTTTCTTTTCTGCTTGACGTTGCTCATTAGCAGCACTGCAGCATTCGGACAGGCAGTTCCGACCGGCTCAATTAGCGGAACAGTTTCCGACCCGTCCGGCTCGCTGGTGCCGAACGCAACGGTGGTGATTAAAAGCAACGCCACCAACGCGGAATATACCGTGCAGACCTCTGACAATGGCACATTTACGGTGCCGTCCCTGGCCACGGGCCTTTATACGGCAACCATCACGGCCCAGAACTTCAAACAGACGTTGGTCAGGAACATCAAGGTAGATGTGGCCCAGACTACGAATGTCAACGTCGAGTTGGAATTAGGACAGTTGAGTGAAACTGTTACCGTCGAAAGTGGCGGTGAAGTATTGCAAACGACCAATACAGACATTAGCTCGCGGATTACCGGGCGGCAGATTATCGAACTGCCTTTCGCCACTCGCGACGCGATGCAACTGGTCCTGGTGCAGCCGGGAACACAAACGGCCGGCACCCCGCGGTCTTCTTCATTCAACGGCCTACCGAAGGGCAGCTTGAACATTACGCTTGACGGCATCAATGTTCAGGACAATCTGCTCAAGTCCAGCGACGGGTTCTTTACCGGAACGCAGCTCAAAGCCGACGCCATATCTGAACTAACCACCTCGTCGGCCACGCCCGGCGCAGAAAGCGCCGCGGGCGGCGCTGCCGTAATACGCGGAACGACCCGGGCCGGCACAAACGATTTTCACGGCGGCGGCTTCTGGCAGCACCGCAACACCGCTTTGAATGCCAACTACTATTTCAACAATCTTGACGGCCTGCCGCGTGACCGTTTGCTCCTCAATCAATTCGGAGGAAACATTGGCGGCCCAATATGGCGCAACCGCGCCTTCTTCTTTTTTAACTACGAGGAGTTTCGCCTGCCGCAAACTTACGGCGCCTCGCGTGTTTTGATAACCGATTTAGCGGCCAGCGGCGTCTATACTTACCGTGACACAACGGGCGTCGTCCGGAATATCAATCTTCTGACCTTGGCAGGTAACCAGAACCCGTCGTTACCTGCTACGGTGAGGCCATATCCTACGACCCTCGATCCTATCGTCGCGAACCTGCAAAACCTCTTCTCGCAGGGCGCGCGCGGCGGTACCATAAGAGATCGTATCGCCAGTGCCAGTGACTACATCCGCCGGGATCTAACCTTCCAGGCCCCCGGCACGAACATTCGCCGCTTTCCCACGGCACGATTCGACTGGAACATAACGAAGAACAATCAACTGGAATTCGTCTACCATTATCAGCAGTACTTCTCAGATCCGGACGCTGTAAATGGCCAGTTGCCGGTTGTGCCAGGAGAAGGCATTGTTTTGGGAGCACCGGAACCAGTCACCGGCAGCATCATTCGCAATGCGTACTCCGGCGCGATCGCGTGGCGCTCGACTATTTCGTCGAACCTTACGAACGAAATAAGGGGCACACTCGGCAACGGCGGCATTTCGATCTTTGGCAGCGAAGCGGCGCCTGGGTTGTTCGCTGGCAGGCGCGGCTACTCTTTGGTTTGGCCGTCAAACTGGAGCAACCCGCAAACGCGGAGCTCACAGTCACGCCGCCACACGCCGATCTGGATCCTTTATGACAATGCCACCTGGATCAAAGGTGAACACTCGTTCAATTTCGGCGGCAGCTTTACTCTCATTAAGAGCTTCCAGTCTTCCATCGGAACACAGGCAATTCCGTCGGTGACTTTCGGCATAGCGGCGGGCGATCCAGTCAACACCGGCGCGACGTCGATCTTCACGACCACCAATTTCCCCAATAGCAGTGCCGCTCAGCGCAGCGACGCCGCAGCCCTGTACGCGCTGGTAACGGGACGCATCAGCAGCATGGGTGCGTCTGCCTCGCTCGACCCCGATTCGAAGCAGTATGCGCGGGGTGCGTTCATCGAACAGAACCGTCAGAAAGAGTTGGGATTTTATATCCAGGACTCATGGCGCTTCCGTCCGAATCTGACCATCAATTATGGCGCACGCTGGGAACTTGATTTCGCGCCGCGCAACGTCAATGGCATCTACACGACCGCGGGTTACGAATCCATCTACGGTGTTTCCGGCGTCGGCAACGTTTTCAAGCCGGGTCTCTTCGCAAATAACACTATTCCGCAGTTTCGCCTGGTAGATGAGAACGACAAGCCCTACAAGACTCGCTACAACGATATCGCACCCTCCTTTGGCATCGCCTGGACTCCGCACTTTGGATTCAAGAACGGGTTGTTGCGGCGCGTAGTAGGCCGCGACGGCGAAACGGTCCTGCGCGGTGGGTACTCGATTGCCTTCGTGCGTGAAGGCATGAACACCTTCAATCTAATGTGGGGCTCGAACCAGGGCGGAACCGTCAGCTTAAGCGTTAGTCCTGGCACGACGCCTAACGATTTCGTGGGACCGGCGCCCTTCAACACGGCAACCAGCGTCAGGCCAGGGAGCGTCCATTTCCGTGACGCCACCTTGCCAAGTCGGGCCATCCCGACCGGAAGTTTTCCGATCACGGCAGGACCAGGCGCCTCGTTCAATGAATGGGACCCGAACCTTCGTATGGGCTATGTCCAATCGTGGTCTGCCGGTGTGCAGCGCGAGCTAACAAAGAACATGGCACTGGAGATTCGATGGGTCGGCAACCACGGCACGAACCTCTGGCGGCAACTCGAGATCAACGAAGTGAACATCTTCGAGAACGGTTTCCTCGATGAGTTCAAGAGGGCGCAGCGTAACCTTCTTATCGCTCGGGGCGTCAACCCGGCCAGCAACAACTTCGGTAATCAGGGCCTGCCCGGGCAGCAAAACATCCAAATCATCTCGACGGCGCTCGGCACCACAAACGATGCCGGCTTTGCTACAACCATTCAGCGGGGTCTGGCAGGTACGCTCGCGAATAACATTGCCTTCAACGCGACCCGCATGAACAACCTGATCAATGCGAACCTAATCCCCTTCGTCACTCTGACAAACGGCACCAAGGTCTCGAATTACTTCATCGCTAATCCGCTGGCAACCGGTGGCGCGTATCTTGTCACCAACTCGGGACACACCACCTACAATTCGCTTCAAATCGAGTTGCGTCGCAGGTTCTCGCGTGGTCTTTTGATCGATGGCAGCTACACTTTTGGCAAGTCGTTAACGAACATGTTCAACAGTAGTTCGGCCGTCTTTATCCAGCCGACGACGTTGCGCGACTCCAACTACGACAAAGGCCCCTCGCCCTTCGACATCCGCCAGGCATTCAAGATTAACGGCATCTACGAATTGCCTGTTGGCCCAGGCCGTCGTTGGCTGAACACCAAGATGCCGGTCGTCGGCAAGCTGCTCGAAGGCTGGCAGATCGGCGGCGTGGCCCGCATTCAGTCGGGTACCGTGCTCCGCCTTACCGGTGGTCGCTTCACTTTCAATCAGAACATCAACACTCTGGATAACGGCGTGATTCTGCACAACATCACGACGAGTCAACTTCAAAGCATGGTCCAGATTCGCCAAACGCCGGGCGGCATCGTGTACTGGTTGCCACAGTCGATCATTGACAACACACTGGCGGCCTTCGAAACCGGTGGCAAAACGCTCGCCAATCTTAACCCGAGCGCTCCGTACATCGGTCCACCCACAACCCCGGGCGAACTGGGTGCGCGCATTTACCTCTACGGGCCATGGCAGAAGCGCATCGACCTGAACATCCTCAAGCGCACGCGCATCACCGAAAGGGTTAGTTTTGATTTCCGCGTGCAGTTCTTGAACGCTTTCAACTATGCGAACTTCTTCATCGGCGGGCTCGACAGTGTCAACAGTCCGATACTTGGGGGCGGCGGCATTGGCGCGCAGTTCGGCCAGACCCGTTCAGCCTACCGCGACATCACTGTCTCGGGTACTAATGATCCTGGCGGCCGCCTAATTGAATTCCAGGGTCGTTTCAACTTCTAGCGTGAGAAGATAAAACCTTTGAGCGCACATTCGAGCGCCCTGGCATGATGACATGTCAGGGCGCTTTCTTTTGCTCATCCGATTTTTTGCTTAAAGATTGGTGAGGTCAGCTGCGCTTCAGCGCGATCTTGATCTGCTCAATGGTGTGCTTAATCTGGGGCGCATTCGGCGCGTCCGGTACATCTTTGAGGTACTGCTCGAATGCTCGCAGGGCTTGCGCGTTTGCCTGCCGCGACAAGTAAAGCTGCCCTAAAAAGAGCTGTGCATTTCCCGCCTGCGTGCCGCCCAATTCATAAGCCTTGAGCAATTGGCGCTCAGCCTCGTCCAGTTTGTTGAGTTGCAAGAGTGCAGCGCCAAGTAGTAAGTGCGCGTTGGCCGCGTCGGGATCAAGCGCAATCACCTTTTCAAATTCTGACACGGCTTCTGCATACCGCTCACGCCGACTAAGCACGAGGCCCAGCTTGAAACGCGCTTCCAACTCCCTGGCCCTGTCCGCGCCGGCTTCTTGAAGCTCGGCTTTAAGTGCGGATTCGGCTTCTGCAAGATTCCCGAGTCCGATCAAAGCTTCCGCATAGGCCATCCTCATGCCTTCGATTGGCGGTTCTTCGCGAGTCAATGGCTTGAGTATTTCCACTGCCTCTTTGTATTTGTCCTGGCGAGTCAAAACCAGCCCAAGGTTCAGCCGCCCATACTGGAAATGCTTGTTGACTTTCAGAGCGCGCTCCAACGTGGTGGCCGCTTCATTGAGCCGGTTCAGCTTTAAAAAAAGAACGCCCAGGTCGTTGAGCGCGCGCAGATATTTTGGATGAATGGACAGGGCGGCATTGAACAGGCGTACGGCTTCATCCACCCGTCCTTCGCCAACTGCCTTCATAGCTTGGTCGTAGGAACTTCGGGCCTCGCTCGGCACGTCCGCATCCAGAGAGGTGGCGTCAATTACACCAGCCTTGTTTGGAGATTCGCCGCGATAAGGCTTTAGGAAGATGGGAATATACGTGATGCCGCCGCGCAGGATACGAAATCTCGTGGTCGTGGTCTCAAAAGAGCGCCGGTCGCCATCAATCGTTATGGAGTATTCCCGGTCGCGGGCCAAGTCGCCGGTCAACTGAAACTTGCCTTTGGAGTCGGTAAACAGTATTTCAACCCGACCGTCATCGCGCGTCAGCGTGAATCGTAATTCTCGGGCAGGGCGTTCGCCATTTGGCATGAAAACCTGAACCGCTGAAGGCGCCTGACCGTGGGCGGCCGCAGACAGAATGAACAAAAGCGGCAGCAGCAGTGCCCGACGGATTGCTCTTTTGAACGTCATAGCCTTCCATCCACGTCGTCGGACCGCAATGCGTGCGATTGCCGCTTTGCAACGTCTACCGTCGCGAAACTGCGCGCGCAATTACCGACTACGCAGCCAACTCGGACGAAGCTTGCGGCTGCGGTCTTACGAACGCAGCCTGCACGCCCGTCAAGAAGTCCCACAAAGCTTTTGATGCTTCGCCCGCCGCCGCGACAACCGCTTCACGCTCGGCCTCAGATTCACAAGCCTCGCTCAGAACTTTCAATTCAGTTTCCCGATGCCATTCATCAGCAGCTTCGTGAACCGTGAAGAAAGAAACTGCTCGACTGTCTTCGATCCCGTAGAACTCCGCGAGTCCCGAACGCTTCGTGCGCGCCACCTCGGGAATTTGAGACTCGTAGGCGTAAAGCGCAGCCACACCGCGCCGGTAATCTTCGCTCTGCGTCAGGGCCTTCAGTCGATTGACCGAGTCAGTCGTGGACGGCAGAAGTTCGGCGTGCTTAACTTCGTCGCGCGTCAAACCTAATCCTTCGGCGAACCGCAACCACAGTTCGGGGTGATTGTTCTCGCCGCGCTCTTCCTCAATCAAATTCTCGAGCAGCATCTGCCTCACCGCGACGTCCTCACAGTGCGAATGCGTCGCACTGACGTAAGTCGGAAACGCTTTGACATGGGCGTAGTACTGCTTCGCATATTCCCTGAGCACTTCAACGTCAAGCTTGCCGGCGCTCCAAAGCTGATAGAACGGGTGCTTCAGCATTGCATAGCACTCGATTGAATTCTGTAGTTCCGTCTGAAATTCACTGCGTCGCGTCATCTTTGCCTCCGCGGGAAATAGTGTTAACGCGGTTGAGGTTAGCACTGCTGAAGTACCGCGACAACTGTCTTCATGCAAGGCGAACGTTCACGCAACTCCACTGAAGCATGAAGCATGAACAAAAAGCTTGACGCATTATTGCGGGGGGGTATACTTCCCGCCGAAAACTCGTCCTCCTGCCTGGTTGTTCAGGTTCATCGAAACTTCCATCGACCGAACCTTCCACCAGGCTTCGGCTCGAAACAACCTTTGTCGTTAGCCTTCGGCACCGGCTTTACCCAGGAGGTCACGTCGTGAAAATCACAAATTTAATCATTTCCGCGGCAGTTTTAATGGCGATTGGATGCACAGGCGCCTTCGCTCAAACCGCAACGTCACGAATAACCGGCACGGTCACGGACTCAACGGGGGCCAGTGTCGGAGGCGCTAATGTTACCGTCACTAACGAAGCGACGGGCGTTTCTCAATCACAAACCACAAGTGATGCCGGCGTGTACGCTTTCGGCGTGTTGCCAGTCGGCACTTACACGGTGACCGTAGAGCGTTCAGGGTTCAAAAAATTTCAAAAGACGGCGAATGAACTGACGGTAAATACTCCGCTAACGATTGACATCGCAATGGAAGTCGGCCAGGTCACGGAAACCGTCACTGTGCAAGGCGGCGGTGAACAGATTCAAAGTTCGAACGCGACGATCGGCAACGTAGTCGAGCAGAAAGCGATCGAGGCGCTGCCCCTGAACGGACGTAATCCTCTCACGCTGATCCTGCAGGAACCTGGTGTAGTGCAACGTTCCGCGGGCGCGCTCGGTTCCGGTGTGCACGTTAATGGAGCGCGCGACCGGGCTTACAACGTAACAATCGACGGCATCGACGCCAACGAGTCTTCAGTTCCGAATCCGGTTAGCAATCTCTATCGCATCAATCCCGACAACGTCAAAGAGTTCAAAGTCACAACCAATAATGCGACGGCCGAAGAGGGTCGCAACTCCGGCGCGAATATTTCTTTGGCGACACGCAGCGGCGGCAATGAATTCCATGGCACTGCCTTTTACTTCATGCGGAATGACGCATTGAATTCGAACGAATGGTTTGCCAATGCGCAGAACCTGCCGAAGCCGCTGATCAAGATGCATCAATACGGATTCGAACTGGGTGGGCCGGTAAAAAAGAACAAGACCTTCTTCTTTGGCAGTTATCAGGGGACCCAAGTCAACTTTACGCAGCCCATCGACCAGACTTTCGGGATCCCAATTGTGTATACGCCGACGGCGTTATCCGGACTGTTCCGCTACTTCGTTAGAGATCCACTGGTCCCGTTCCGAATCAACGGACAACTAATTACCGGCAATTCTCCGCTGCTGATTAATCCGAGTACAGGGGCCTTGCGATCTGATGTGCCGCTTTGCGGCGGTGCTGTGACCACCAACTGCATCGCGACATACAACATTTACGCACGTGACCCGCGCGGAATCGGACCTGATCCGGTCGTCTTGCCCGACTTGCGCTCGCGACCCGCCCCGAACTCGTTTGTGGGGGCGAGTGACGGTTTGAATACGGGCTCGTTTCTCTGGAATCCACCGACGCAAATCAAGGGACCAGCAATTAACGTGCGCGTCGATCATAACTTCAACGAAGCGAACAGCGTGTTCGCGCGCTACCTCGATTCGAAGTACGACACATTGCAAGGCGATCCGCTGAATGGTCGTCCACAAGTTTTTCCAGGCTTCCCACCGCTCGGCGAAGTGTTCCGGACGACAAAGAACCTCGCGGTGAACTATCGACGGGTCTTCAGTCCGCGAATCGTCAACTCGTTTACGGCCGGATTCTCGCGATTCGTGTTCTTGTTTAGTCAGGGCGAAGCGAATCCAGGTTGGCCAGACGTGCCTTCGTTCGATTTTCCAAACATCAGCGAGCCTTACAACAACACGCCTCGCACCTTCCGTGCAGTTACAACACCGCAGTTCACCAACAACCTGACAATGGTTACCGGCAATCACGTGCTGAGCTTCGGCGCCAGTGCGCGTTGGTATCGCCACGTTGACCAACGCGGCCAGCCGGGCGGCATCAACGTCACTCCGGTCGTAACGTTCGCAGGCAGTGTGCGCACTCCTCCGGGATTCGTCACCGGCACACCCGGCACCGGACAGAGTCAATTGCCGACGACGTTCCAGGCGTCTACTACGAGCAATCCTAGTGGCCGGGCCGGCATCAGCAGCACTGACAACACAATCCTGCTAAGTCAGATCAACACTCTGCTTGGTATTCCGGCGAGGATCTCGCAGACCTTTCTCGGCGACCTGAACGGAAATGCGTTCCTGCCCTTCAGGAGAGGTGATGAGATCACTCTCTGGGCAGAAAAGCACGTCCTCGACCAGTACAACTTTTATGCTCAGGATGAATGGAAGTTCCGGCAGAACCTGACTTTCAATTACGGACTGCGCGTGGAAATAAACCCGCCACCGTCATCGCCTGGTTTCGTTTACGTTCCGACCAGTCCGATTGTTGGCACTGGACAGCTTGTATCGTTCGCACCCGCGGAAAACTGGTTCGACCGGAACAATATTACGCTGGGCCCGCGACTCGGCCTGGCCTGGAGTCCTACCTTTAAGACTGGCCTCCTTCACAAAGTATTTGGAAATGTGGGCCAGAGCGTTGTCCGAGTGGGGTACGGCATCGCCTACGATCCAATCAACACGTTCATGACCACGGCGGTTGCCGGTCGTGTTCCTGGTCTCGTCACTACCTGCACTTACACGCTCGCGAGTTCCGGCGCTCAACCGGCGCCATCCCTGGGTTGCGCACAGCCGCCCAACGTAAGAATCGCCGAAGGATTTCCGCTGCAGTTGACGCCGCCAACGACGCGACCTTCGTCGTTCCTGACGCCACAGCGTCTGACCTACGGCAACGCGCCGACGCTAATTACCTTTGATCCGGACTTCAAACTTCCGACGGTTCACCAGTGGAGCTTGAGTATCCAGCGGGAGCTACCCTGGGGCATGGTGATGCAGACGGCGTATCTCGGTCGCCGAGGGATTCGCTTGATGCGGATGTACGACATCAATCAGATTAGCGGGCTACCGATACTGCCTTCGTTCCTCGCCATGCAAACGAATGTCGCCCGGGGTTGTAACCCGAGCGGGACTGGTTGTCCGTCCGGTGTCACATCGGTTCCGGTCCCGATTATAGTCAGCGGCAGCGTCGCGGCCTCCGTCGTTAATTCCTCCGCTGCGATCTCTGAGCTTGGTTCCAATGCTCTCGGAGCGTTTGCGGAACGCATTGAGAACAACACGCTGAACCTTAAGCTAAGGCCAAACCAGCAATTCAACCGCATCACCTACATCGATTCGGGCGGCAACTCGTTTTACCACGCAGCTCAGTTCACTTTGCGGCGCCGGTTCGCGAGCGGCCTGGGCCTTAGCCTCGCGTACACGTTCTCGAAGTCAATTGACGATGGCTCAATCGATCCCGTGGGTGCATCTTCCGGCGGCGGCCTCTCCACCACAACGTCGCGCGCTCCTGTGGATACTACTAACTACCGGCTGGAGCGGGCCCGATCCGACTTTGATCGGACCCATGCTTTCACCCTTAGCGGCCTTTGGGATTTCCCTCTCGGGCGCGGCCAGCGTTTCCTAAATAAAGGAGGTGCGGTTAATCAGCTCCTCGGTGGCTGGAGCGTTAGCTGGATAAATACTTACATGACCGGAGAGCCGTTCAGCATCTCGAGCGGCCAGCGGACCAACAACAATGCGCACACGTCGCGAGCTCTAGTTCTGGATCCAACCGCGAGAGCGCAGTTGCAGGAACTCCCCAATCAGAACTTCGCGGGCCCGGTCTATTTCCCAAATAATGACGCATTCGCTTTGCCACCTCCGGGAAGCAATGGCGCTGGCCGGAACATTTACACTGCCGCCCCCTACTGGAACCTCGACATTGGAATCATCAAGATCTTCCAAATCAGCGAGCGGTTCAAGCTGCAATTTCGCACCGAAATGTTCAATGCGCTAAATCACGCGAACTTCGACAACCCGCGCGATGCGTCGGTCGGCTCGCCCACGTTCACCTCGGACCTGTTTGCTCAGGCTTGCTGTGCCACGGTAGCGCCGCCATCAACTCAGACGGTTATTCAAACTGGCGAGTCTGCTCGGGTTATTCAGTTCGCGTTGAAATTGCAGTTCTAGGAGAGAGCCTTCACAAAAACACAGCGAGGCGTCTGACGATGTCTCGCTGTTGTTTTTTGAGCGGCGTTTGGGATTACTTCTGAGCTCATTTCCAACTACACGAATAATTCACGCCCCGTGATTTGGCGATTTCGGTGAACCGATCTTCGTAACGTTTTGCGTACTGTTCAACCATCCGTTTGATCTTACTGAAAAGCCGGCACTGAAAACCTTCCTGGGCCATGCGATCGCGCAGGTAAAGCATCGCGTTCGCCTCGCCCCAGTACTCGCGGTCCTCCCAAATCTCAACCGGATTGCCGCCCATCTGTCGCGCCATTTCCACCAGCCTCGGATCGTCCACATTGTGGCCGTTGCTCAGGAAGATCTGGTTGTAAACCGGTACGAGCTTTAATTGAAGTTTGTAGAGCTCCTCGGGCGTCTCGGCGATTTTCATCACGTGGCCAAACTCGTGCGCGATCTTAGCCGCCGCCAGGACGTTGCGACTAATGATCTGATTCTGCTCGTACGGCTCAAGCGCGTTCATGACCGGGTAGTAGATCGAACTTGGATAACCCTCGTCGATCCGGCTGCCGAGAAATATCGTCGCCTCGATCAGCTCACCTTTTTCATTCCACTTGTAATTACCGGTGCCCGCCCCATGCTTGTTGGTCGGCGAGACGGTGATCGTAAGCGTAAGATGCGGATGCTTCGCGTAAAGCTCCCACTGCACGCGCGCAATTTCAGCCGCGAGAAATTCGTTTTTCCACTGGGTGTAGCGCTTCTCATAACGGGGGGCGATCGATTCCTTTAGGTTCGAGCCCGTCAACGAGTCGCTCGCAAAGATCCGCGCGACTTCGGCGGACGCCGGTGCGACACAGCGCGCTGGCAGCGGTTCGCTGCTTGACGAAGGACCGTTGAGACCTATCAACGGCGCAGCCGCCATTACGAAAAACGCGACAAGCCGAATTCTCATTGATTACGTCCTCCTGGTCAGATCGTCCAGCAGAAAATTTTCCGACTACTAAGGGATGCGGAAGGATAAGTCAATCAAAGTTATTCATACAAGAGCACGCGCGCTCTCGCCTGTTTGAACTGGTCCAGAGGTGTCGCCCACGAACGGATGATTGAATCGGGTGGATCGCCGCGCTTTACTCTTTCGAAAACGTCGCCATTTGCCAGCAGCCGGTTGAATTTGTCGATATTCCAGTCTGACGGGTGCAGATGACGCAAGGCGGCCGCGATTTCAATACCCAGCGAAACGGACTGAAGTCGGGTTCGATCGGTGGCGATGATGTTGATGCCGCCGCACTCCTGATCTTTGTGAACGGAAGACTTGGGCGTGAAGCGGACGGGCACGAAGCGCACGCCGGGAATCTGCCGCGCGTTGAGATAATTCGCGAGCCTCTGTCCATCGAGCCACGGCGCACCCAGCACTTCGAACGGCGTGTCAGTCCCCCGCCCCACTGAGACATTCGTCGTTTCCAGCAACCCGACTCCCGGATACAGCGTCGCCTGTGTCAGGCTGCGCATGTTTGGCGACGGATTGATCCACATCAGGTTCGTAGAATCGAACCACATCGCGCGCCGCCAGTTCTCCATTTTTATCACGCGTACATCTGCGCCAATCTTCCGCTGTTCATTGAAGAGGCGAGCGAGTTCGCCCACAGTCATTCCGTGACGCACTGGAATGGCGTGATACACGACGAATGAAAACTTGTCGGCGTCGGCGATTGGCCCTTCGACATCCACCCCGTTGATCGGATTCGCGCGATCGAGAACGTAAACGGGCAGCTTAAACTTTGCCGCTTCCTCCATCGCATAACCCAGTGTCGAAATGTAAGTGTAAAAGCGCGCGCCAATGTCCTGAATGTCGAAAACCAGAGCATCGAGACCTATCAAATGCTCAACTTTCGGACGGCGTGATTCGCCATAGAGAGAGTAGATCGGCAATCCGGTTTGCTCGTCTTTCGTGTCGGAAATCTTATCCACGTCCAACAGGCCGCGGATGCCGTGCTCAGGAGAAAACAGGGCGACGAGCTTGACGCCCGGCGCTTTGAACAGAACATCAATTGTCGAGCGTCCCGCGCGATTTCGTCCCGTGTGATTCGTGATCAAGCCGATACGCATGCCGGCAAGTTGCTTGAATCCGTCACGCTCCAGAACGTCGATGCCCGTGAGTACCTGAGCATCAGGCACTATCGCAGGCGCCGGCCGTGAGGTGTTCCAACGCGTGAGACTAGCCAGCAATTCCGTTGCCGCATCGGCTGCTTGCGCGCGCGCTTTGGCGACGGTCGCGTCGGTGATCGCGCCGGCGACTATCGACGCAACGCGTCCACGCAGCGAACCCACGTCACCCTTGCCGTCAGGATGAACACGATTGCTGAGAAAGACGACGAAGGTTTCGCTGGCCGGATCGATCCACAGCGATGTTCCCGTGAAGCCTGTGTGACCGAACGAACCGAGCGGAAAGAGATCACCTTTGTTAACTGAGAATGAACTAGCGAAGTCCCAACCCAGGCCGCGCGCTGCGCCCGTTTCGCTGACTGCGTGCGGACGAGTCATCGTGGCCACCGCCATCGGACTCAGAATTCGCACGCCGCGATAACTGCCGCCATTCAGGATCATCTGACAGTAGATCGCGAGATCGTCGGCAGTCGAAAACAGTCCTGCATGGCCGGCGACTCCCGCCATGCGGAATGAAGTCGGATCGTGAACCTGACCGCGCAACCATTGTTCACCTTCGGTACCGGCGTCCGCGCCGCTGTCGCCGAGATAATTCATTTGTCCGCGACGCTTTTCGGTCGGCGCGATACGCTGTGAATTACCCGCGGGTTTAAAACCTGTGTCTCGCATTCCCAGCGGCACGAAGATGTTTCGCCGCGCGAACTCATTAAGCGTCAGTCCGCTCACGCGTCGCACAACTTCGCCCAGCGCGATGTAACCGATGTCGCTGTAGACGAAGCGTGTGCCGGGCGTGCTGCGCAAAGGTTCGCGATAAAGCCGCTTCATCGCTTCGTCATAGCCGGTCCAGCGTTCGCGGAGGTCGAAATCAGGGGCAAACCCGCTCACGTGTGTCAGCAGTTGCGCGATCGTGATGGCGTCGCGGCCCGCGCCTTTCATTTCCGGAATGAACTTAACGGCCGGATCGTTCAGTCGCACCTCGCCCCGCTCGACCAGAATCATGATACTCGTGGCCGTGGCGACGACCTTCGTGAGACTTGCGAGATCGAACATCGTGTCCGTGGTCATCGCTTCGCGCTGCGGCTCGACGGCGCGCGAGCCGTACGCTTTACGCCAAACAATGCGACCTCGATGGCCCGCGACTACGACTGCTCCGGGCAGTTCTTTGTTCTTGATTGATTCCGCGACAACTGCGTCAATTCGTGCGAGACGATCAGTGGAAACACCCGCGCTGGCAGGGCCGCTGGGTACCTGGGCTGAGATCGAGCGCGCCAGCACTAACGCAAGCGCGACGACCAGTTTCGGATGTCGAGCGATCATTTCTGAGACTGCCCGGAATTGGCCTTCAACTGAATTCCAGCGCCGAGAGGATACAGACCCGGAAGCGAAATCGGCAAACGGCCCGTGATGTCGTTCTTACCCAGCAAGGCTTCCGCGACGGCCTTCTGCAAACTCGGCATGTCTCCGTACGCGACCAGATAAGTTTGCAGTTCCGGGAAATTCATCAGCAGGTAAGGATTGCCAAAGCTGATCCCAACCAGGGGCTTTCGCCGCTCGAGCAATGTATTCAGTGCTTGGGCGCCGGGCTCTGGCAGCGCCACGCTGCGCGCCTGGCCTGAGCGTACGCGGCCATACATCGAAACCAGCACCACATCGGCACGGCCCGCCGCGTCCAGGGCCTTCTTCACTTCGGCTTCTGACGAACGATCGTCCAGGACGATCGTCTCAAGCTTGATCCCGCCACGACTCATCGTCCCATTGAACGTCTGAGTGATCCATAGACGATCGTCGCCGTTTGTAATGGCAAGATTGAAAACTTTTGAAGCCGGCGTCAGTTTCAGGGGTAGCAGTCCCGCGTCATTACGCACCAGGGTTACCGCATGTCTCGCGATTTCCTCGGCGAGCAGGCCTGCCTGTCTTCCGGAAACGATCCGATCTATTTCGTCGATCGGCGTAATTCGCTGCTTCGCCAAACCGAGGTCGTACTTGGCGGCGAGGATCTTGCGCGCGGATTGTTCGATCCGCTGCTCAGTCAGGCGACCATTCTTCACCGCCGCAATTACACCGCGAAAAGCAGCGTCGGCATCGGCGGGCTTCAGCAGTTGATCGGCGCCGGCTTCGAGAGCGCGCACGGATGCCTCTTCCTGTGTGAAGTAGAGCGTCAGCCCGCTCATGCTCATCGCGTCGGTCACGATCAAACCATCGAACTGAAGATCGTCGCGGAGTATCGCATTGATCTTCGGCGAAAGAGTTGTCGGCATCGTGCCTTTTTCAACCACGATTTCGCCGGCTTCGTCCGTATCGATGGGTCCGACTTTCCGGTTGCGCGGCAGAGGGGTGATTACTGTCGGGTCGATTCGCGGCAACGCGATGTGCCCGTCCATCACCGACCCCACACCCGCATTTACGGCCGCGCGGAACGGGACGAGTTCGACGCTGTTCAAACGCTCGCGGGTCACGTCAATTTCCGGCAGGCCACGATGCGAATCCACCGCCGTGTCACCGTGTCCGGGAAAGTGCTTCGCCGTCGCAATCACGCCGGCGTTCTGCACGCCTTCAACGAAGGCGGCGACGAATCGGCCGACCGCGGCCGGGTCTTCGCCGTACGACCGGACGTTGATTACCGGGTTCGCGGCGTTGTTGTTAACGTCTGCCACAGGCGCGTAGACGTGGTACACACCGAGCGCGCGTGCTTCCCGCGCGGTCACATCGCCCGCGCGCCGCGCGTATTCAGGATTTCCCGTGGCGGCGGTCGCCATCGCCCAGGGAAAATTCACTGTGTCGTCGAAGCGCATGCCCGCGCCCGCTTCGAGATCCGCGGAAATTAAGAGGGGATGCTTCGCAAGTTCCTGCATCCGATTCACCAGGACCACCGATTCGTAGACCGGCCCGCGAAACAGGATGATCCCGCCCACGTGGTTATCGACAATCTGATGACGCAGCGCATTGAAAGCCGCGCTGTCCTGATTCAGAAACGTGGCGTTAACGCCGACGGAAATCAACTGCCCGACCTTCTGCTCGAGCGACATCTGCTTGAGTTGTTTGTCGGCCCACTTCAGCGCGTCTTTCGACGGCCGTCGCGTGTAAGGCTTACCCGGCTTCTGGTCCGCGGGTACGCTCGCCTCCGGCATGCAGCAATCCGGAGGTGTGCGTGGCGCCGCGGATTCCCGCGCGACCGACAGAGACTCCCCGAAAATTCGGGGCAGCGGCATGAAAAGGAAAGCGACGACGACGAAAGTCGCGATTCGTGCCGGCTTCTTTGGTAATCGTTTCGAATTGATCATGAAGCGAATCCTACTCAGAAATTTCTTCCAACGCCTCTGTGGGCGAAACCGCCAGCTGCTGGCTGCGACTTGCGGGTGCTGCTGAAAATGCGAGACTCGCCAGCCATGCGACGACCAGTGTAATGAGGCTGCCGATAAAGACATACCACGTCCATGCGATGTTGGTCGCAAATCGGATGTAAATCATTGCCGCCATGCTCGCCAACATGCCGATCAGCGCTGGTGGTTCGCTGACACGCTTCAAAAACACGCCCACGAGAAACACACCCAACACCGGTCCGTTGATCAGCGATGCCACTGACAGCGCTTGATCCAGCGCCGATCGATTTTGATTGCGCACCAGCAACGCGACGCCGATCTGGACAACTCCCCAGACCAGCGTCAGCCAATGCGAGACTTTCAAGTAGTGCGCGTCGCTGAGTTTTTGTCGAAACGGCCGGTAAAGATCGTTCACGCTGGTCGCCGCAATCGAATTCAATGAAGACGACATCGCCGCGGCGAAGATTGCCGCAACCACCAGGCCCGACAATCCGGTTGGCAAATGACGCGTAATGAAATCGGGAAAGACTCGATCGCCGCCGGTGAACGGAAACGCGGTCGACGCGGCGGTGGCGTAACCCGGATCGGTGTGGGGATGATAAAAAGCAAACAGCAGCACGCCGATGAAAAGGAATCCGATGAACTGGGCGAGGACGATCACACCGCTGGTGAGCAGCGCCGTCGCCGCGCGCCGCGGCCGGTCCGTGCAAAGATAACGCTGCACCAGATACTGATCGGTTCCGTGCGTACTCATCGTCAGAAAACATCCACCGATTAAGCCCGCCCAGAACGTGAAGGTCTTCGTCATGTCGAACGAAAAATCAAACAGCGAAAACTTGTTGAATTGCGAGCCGAGGGCGATCGCCCCCGACAATCCGCCTTCGATCGATTGCGTAAGAATGATCGCCGCTGCCAGCGCGCCCACAATGTAGATTCCCAGCTGCACGACCTCGACCCAGATGACCGCTTCCATGCCACCGAAATAGGTGAAGACGATCATCGCCACGCCAATCAAAATTATGGATGCAACCACAATCGTTTCCGCGTTTGCCGTTGGCTGAAATGACGTGTAAACGGCGGCGAGAACGATCGCCGTCAACAACAGGCGAATCCCATCGGCAATGTTTCGCATCACCACGAACAGCGATGCCGCCAGCATTTTGATCTTTCCGCCGAACCGCCGATCGAGCAGTTGATAGACAGTCATCAGCTCGCCGCGAAAGTACGAAGGGATGAACAGGATCGCGATGACGATGCGACCCAGCATGTACCCGAAAACGAGCTGCAGAAACTG
>DASUTF010000254.1:0-4068 GCA_036374695.1 Pyrinomonadaceae bacterium | reverse complement strand
GTATAACCGAATCGTTCGCACAGCGCCCGCAGGCCGTCGGCTTCTTCCCAGGGCGTGAGATCCTTGCGCTGCATGTTTTCGATCAGCGCGATCTCAGCCACCGCGCTTTCGTCAACATCCATCTCGATGCACGGAACTTCGGTTAGTCCCGCGGCGGTCGCAGCGCGCCAACGCCTTTCGCCGGCGATGATCATCCAGCGACCGAACATCGGCTTGACCAGCAACGGCTCCAGCACACCCTTTTCCTTGATCGACGCGGTGAGCTCCGTCAGGTCGCCAATCTCTGTGCGCGGTTGGTCCGGATTAGGATCGAGTTTATCGATGGGAATTACGCGCCCCACATGGCTGATGCGCTCCTGCGTCAACTCTTCCACGTAGTGCGCGTCGTGGCGCATGCTTAAACCGGCGGGTAAGCCTCTTCTAGACACGGCTCAGTACCTCTTTGCAAAGTTTTTCGTACTCTTGCGCGCCCGAAGACTGCGGCGCGAATGTGAAGATTGATTCCTTATAAGCGGGCGACTCTTCGAGCCGTACGCTCTTCGTGATCACGGTATTGAAAAGCTTCGGCCCAAAGACGCGACGAATCTGCTCGAAGACCTCTTTCCCGAGGGTCGTTCGCTTATCGTGAAGCGTCACGAGCACGCCCAGCATCTCGAGATTCGGATTTGGCCTTGCCTTCACCTTCTCAATCGTTTCCAGCAGGTCATCCGTGCCTTCCAAAGCGAAATAGGATGACTGGATTGGGACCAGCACGTGACTCGAAGCGACCAAGGCGTTCACCGTGATCAAGCCGAGCGTCGGCGGCGTGTCGATCACGATTACCTTGTAGACTTTCTTCAGCGGCTCAATCCGATCCTTCAAACGGAACGGTGCATCAAAATCGCCGACGAGCTTGGATTCCAGTTTCGCCAGACTGATTCGCGCCGGAATAATGTCGAGGTCTTTGACCGGCGATTTATAAATGGGAAGCTCTTCAGTTCCCTGCCCGTCCATCATCAAATCGTACGCCGACTTTTCGACCGTCAAAGGATCGAGAAATGAAATCGAACTATTGCCCTGGGGATCGAGATCGAGAAGAAGCGTCTTTGAGCCGCGTCTGGCGAACGCCGCGGCGAGGTTGATGGCGGTGGTCGTTTTGCCGACGCCACCTTTCTGGTTCGCGATTGCGATTATCACTCTCTGTCGTTATACCTCATCCGCAATTCGGCCTATCTTACATCGGGAGGTCGCCGCCGTCACCAATTACTTCCGGCCATTCTTCTTCACCTGGAGTTGATTCTTCCATCGTCTCGTCGTCGGTGGCGATCGAGTTTCGCGACGCCTGGATGACTTCGAGGTCCACGAAAATTGGACAATCAGCACGCAAGGCCAACGCAATCGCATCTGAAGGGCGCGAATCCAGACGCATCGGGTCGCCATTGCCGGAACTCAGTTCGATGACGGCATAGAAGGTGTTGTCGCGCAATGACGTGACTACGACGCGTTCGACCTTCATGCCCAACTCAATGATCAGGTTGCGCAGCAGATCGTGAGTCATGGGCCGGGGCGGGGCGATCTTCTCAATCTCCAGCGCGATCGCATTTGCTTCATACGCGCCGACCCAGATGGGAAGCATCGTCTCGCTGTTCACGTCTTTCAGAATAATAATCGGAGTGCCGCTATTCGGATCCATCATCAACGCCCGAATTTTGACCTCGATTTCCATGGCGAATCTCCCGCTTGCTCACTCGACTCCGCGATCACGCCGCGGCTAATGCTTCTCCATACAAGCTGTTCTTTTTGACGTTGGTAATCCGGACCTGTGCCACTTCGCCAAGCTGCATCGATTGCTTTGGAAAGTTTACGACCTTGTGACACGTCGTGTGGCCGGAAAAGTCTGCTTCGGATTTCGAACTCACGGCTTCCGCCAGCACGTCAACTTCACGACCGAGGTAACTTTCGTAAATCGTTTTCTGCTGTCGTCTCTGCAAAGCTTCAAGTTCCATAAAGCGCGCCGACTTCTCGTCCCGGCTAACGTCATCAGCCAGCTTTGCCGCGGGCGTGTCCGGCCGCTCTGAATACTTGAAGATGTAGAGCGCGTCGTAGCTAACGTTTTCGATCAGTCTCATCGTATCGCGAAAGTCCTGATCAGTCTCGCCGGGGAACCCGACGATGATATCACTGGTGATCGCGATCTTCCGCCGCGCATTCTTGATGACTTCGATGCGTCGCAGGTAATCGGCTGCGGTGTGCCCCCGGCGCATCGCGCGCAGGATGCGATCGCTTCCTGACTGAACCGGCAGGTGCACCCAATTGCAGAGGTTCTCGTGCTCTTCGATCGCGGCAACGATATCGGGATGAAAATCGCGCGGAAACGAAGTCGCAAACTTAATCCGCTCAATCCCCGTCGCGGCGACGGCTCGCAGCAGACGCGAAAACAACGTTGCCCCTTTGAAGTTCTCCAGCCCCGCTTCTGTTTTCGGCCGGTAGCTGTTGACGTTCTGGCCGATCAGATGAATCTCGCGATAGCCGTAATCGCTGAGTTGTTTTACCTCGGTGACGATGTCCGTCGCCGAGCGGCTCTTTTCCCGGCCGCGCGAAAAAGGAACGATGCAGTAAGTGCAGAACTTGTTGCAGCCTTCAATGATCGGAACAAACGCGACATATGGCGAGGTTCGCACGCTCGCCGGCAAGTCCCACACGTCTGTCTCACCGCGCTCGTCCAGATCGATAATTCGGCGCTCACCCTCGAGGGCCCTGTCAATTAAAGCAGGCAGACGATCAGTCGCGCGCGTCCCCGCCACCAGACTCACCGAAGGCGAGTTGTCGAAGAGCGTTTGCCCTTCGAGCTGGGCGACACAACCCATGACTCCCACCACCGGTTCGCTGCCGATCCGCATGCGCCGGACTTCACCAATACGCGTAAACACTTTGTGCGCAGCCCGCTCACGAACCGAACATGTGTTGAAAATCACGACGTCCGCTTGCTCAGGCCCATTCGTCAGTTTGTAGCCGGCATCGCGCAGACGCACGAGGGCGCGCTCGCTATCAGCGACGTTCATCTGACATCCAAACGTTTCGACGTAAACGCTCGCGCTCATTCGAGTTCAGGAGATTACGGGTTGAGTCTAACAGATTTAGCTAAGTTCTTTCTATCGATGTCGCGCAACGCCACTTGGCGCTGTGTCTATGTGAAATCCTCTGTCTCTCGGTGGTGAATCGTTGGCGAGAACTTTTCACCACGGAGGCCCCGAGCACACACTGAGACACCTAGCAAAGCGATCCTTCAAGCAAGGGCGCTAAGGCGCAGCATGCAATGTAGTCCCTTTTGCAAACAATCGTTGCTTGACCAGTCGCGAACGGATTAGTAGGATCGCCGCTCGCTTTTACACTCCTGACTCCCTTCTAGGGCGGCAGACTAACGGAGAACGAAAATGTCTTTCAATAAGATCACTCTGGTCGGCAATCTCGGTCGTGACCCCGAGTTGCGCTACACGCCGCAAGGAACTCCCGTTTGCAGTTTCAGCCTCGCCACGAACGAGCGACGCAAAGATCGAACTACCGGTGAAAACAACGACATCACGACCTGGTTTCGCGTGACGCTTTGGGGCCGCCAGGCCGAAACCGCGTCTCAATACTTGCAACGCGGACGCCCGGTTTATATTGAGGGTCGATTACGCGTCGAGGAATGGACGGATCGTGACGGGAAGCCGCGTCACACATTAGAGGTTCACGCGACGGACATGCAGTTCCTCGGTGGCGGTGGTGCGCGGGAAGAAGGTGCCCCGCAAGCTGCGAGAGCGGCCGCTGCGCCTCAGGACGCGCCGATGCAGGCTCCCGACATGAACGATGACGACGTGCCTTTCTAGTGGTGTTGAGGTTTAGAGGCGGGCTACCGGTAACAAACGTTTAGAGGCGGGCTACTGCCCGCTTCTACTGGAAGCGATCGTTCTTCCGCTCTTTGAGACCTAACCGGTCGCTAACTCAGCAAGTCCCCACTTACCCATCTCTCTGAGCTTCGCGTAACGGCGTTTGAGCCTGTCTTGCGGGTTTGCGCTTACGGACTCAGCCAGTCGCGAACAGAGGACG
>DASUTF010000253.1:0-6638 GCA_036374695.1 Pyrinomonadaceae bacterium | reverse complement strand
CGCTTTGTTTCGATACAGCGCAAGGTCAGGGTTCGCGCTTCTTCAGTCCGAAAACATTTCGCTTTCTTGATTCGGTTACGGTATTAGCAAACGGAATACCACTATTAGAATGTCGCCGCATTAGATGTAGCCTGCGCAGAGAAGAGGCATGAACGTTGCTCGCAGGTGCAAGCGCGAATAATCTTCAAATCGAGAAAACCATGGCGAGTAAACTACGACGGAGCATGTGGACGCTGAACGGCCTTTCGGGGAAAGAGATGGCCGTGCGTGTTTGGAACGAGATGAACCGCGACGATTCTCTCGGCGACGCCGCGAAGCTTGCGTATTACTTTCTGTTGGCGCTTTTTCCGCTGCTCATCTTTCTGACGTCGGCTATCGGCCTGATCGTCGGCTCCGGCACGAGCATGCGCCACACGCTGTTCCATTATCTCGCGCGCCTGATGCCGTCGTCGGCTTCTCAGTTGATCGATGCGACCATGTTGGAAGTCACCAGCTCCAGCAGCGCCGGCAAGCTTTCATTTGGGTTGCTGTTGGCGCTCTGGGCGGCGTCCAACGGCATGGGCGCGATCACGGAAGCATTGAACAGGGCGTACGACGTCGAAGAGACCCGGGCGTGGTGGAAACGGCAACTGACTGCAGTACTGCTGACGGTTGGCCTGTCCGTTTTGATCATCGCCGCGCTCGCGCTCGTGATCGGCGGCGGCCGGCTGGCCGATTTTCTCGCGGCCGTATTCAGGTTTGGCTCGGCGTTTACGTGGGGGTGGAAGATCTTGCAGTGGCCGGTCGTGCTGGCTTTCATGCTGTCGGCATTTGCCTTGATCTACTACTTCGCGCCGGATCTTCGCGATCAAGAGTGGAAGTGGATCACGCCCGGCTCGGTTATCGGAGTTGCTCTCTGGCTTCTCGCCTCGTTTGGTTTAAAAAGCTACCTGCACTTCTTCAATTCTTACAGCGCGACGTACGGCTCTTTGGGCGCAGTGATCATTCTGATGTTGTGGCTTTACCTGACGGGGCTGGCAGTTTTGATCGGCGGCGTAGTTAACGCTGAGATCGAAAATGTCGCCGCGGAACGCGGCGCGCCGGACGCCAGGAAGAACGGCAGGAGGACTCCACGTTCGCAAAAGCGGGGCTGAGCCGATGAACGCGATAAGATCATTGGACATTGATTACAACGCTCTAATGGCCCCAATTGCGGCCAGCTCGGCAGCAGAGAAGATTGCCTTCCTGCAAACGCAGTTACCGCTTTTGTGGCGCGACGAATATCAACGAATGAGCCAACGAGAAACGAGTCTTGTGCGCTTGCGGCACAACTCGTTTGAATTCATATACGATAATTATTCATACCTGGAGGCGACCGGCATTATTCCCTATTCGCTTGTAGAAGACCGATTAGTGGCGGTGTGTGGCATTTCTGAGCCGCCCTCGATAGTCAGAGACGACTACCGCTTGAAGGGTTGGGTAGGACCTACTGAGAAAACGTTTGGTCGGCAATGCGACAAGGGACATTTCATCGCCCATTCGGTCGGAGGCGCGGTTGACAGACTGGAAGTAAATGTCTTCATTCAACGTCGCGACCTAAATCGCGGCTGGTCTGACGAAGGCAGGCGTTATGTTGCGATGGAAAAGTACGCGGCGAGGCGCCCTGGGACCTTTCTCTTTAGCCGGCCGCTCTACGAAAATCAAACCTCTCGGCCGGCCTTCCTGGAATACGGAGTCTTAAAGGAAACAGGTGAACTGTGGATTGAATTGTTCGACAACCGGGAAGATTTGGTAGGCACGAGCGGACTCGAACCGCTGACCCCTTCCGTGTCAGGGAAGTGCTCTACCAACTGAGCTACGTGCCTAAGGGGTGAAACTCGCCAAAGGGCTGATTACTTTGCGAGAGCGCGAAAGTAACAAACGGCTGATCGAGAAGTCAAGCAAGTGGTCGTTGCCGCAGGCCGTCTAGCGGCGCGAGGTCTTTTTCTTTACCGGGCCGCTAGCAGCTTCCGCCCGTTCCCACTCATCGTACAATTCACCCAGTCGCGCCTGCGCCTTTTCGTACGCTTCGTTTGCCGCCACGAGTTTGGTGATGTCACGCGCGATCTCAGGCGTAGACATCTCTTTCGAGATTTCCACCGCCTGCTTCTCGAGTTCCGCAATTTCAGCTTCGATAGTCTGTGCGTCGCGCGGTTTTTTGACTACCTTGATGCGCTTGGCTCCATCTCCTGACGGAGATGGTACTGACTTCGCTTGTTCGCGCGAGGCCCCTTTCGCGTCACGCTTCTGTGAAGTTCCCCTCCCTGACCGTCCCACCCCAAGCGGGCTGCCTGCTTGGGGACCCCGGGGTCGGGCTTCTGACACGACGCCTGGCCCGCCCGCTACCGCAGGCGGTTCTGACAACCGGCCGGCTTTCCAATCGTGATACTCAGTGTAATCGCCGTTGTAATGTTCGACGTTCCCCTGACCGTCAAGCGCCAGGATCTGGGTCGCGACGCGATCGAGGAAGAACCGATCGTGACTAATGGTTAAAATCGTCCCTTCGTAAGCCTCCAGCGCTTCTTCCAGGGATTCGCGTGATGGAATGTCGAGATGGTTCGTCGGCTCGTCCAGCACCAACACGTTGACGCCTGAATAGATCAGTTTCGCGAGCGAAAGTCTTCCCTTCTCTCCGCCGGACAGGTCGCGCACATGCTTGTAGACGTCATCGCCGACGAACAAGAACTTCGCGAGAAAGGATCGCAACTCGCCCGCCGTCGCGGTCGAGGGTGCTACGCGGCGCAGCTCCATGATGATTTCGTTTCGATCGTCCAGGTCTTCGAGCTGCTGAGCGTAGTAGCCAATTTCAACTTTACTGCCCCAACGAACGTCGCCTTTCAGAAACGGAATCTTTCCCAGAATCGTTTTCAGGAACGTCGTTTTGCCTGATCCGTTCGGACCGATCACGCCCAGACATTCGCCGCGCCGCAGAATTAACGAAATGTCGCGTCCCAGGACATTGTCGCCATAGCCGATGGCGCCTTCGTTTATCGTCAGCACGTGCGTCCCGGTGCGTTCGATGTCCTGCAAACGAAAGTCTCCTGAAGCTTGATTTCCACGCACGGCGTCAACTCTCTCAAGCTTTTGCAACATGGTGCGTCGCGACTTGGCCTGCTTCGTTTTTTGGCCGGCGAGATTCTTACGAATGAATTCTTCCGTCTTCGCAATCAGCCGCTGCTGATTGTCGTATGCCCGCTGCTGGATTTCGCGGCGCTCTTCACGCTCGACGAGGTAGTGCGAGTAGTTGCCGGTGTAGCTGGTCGCCTGGCCATTTTCGATCTCGATGATGCGTTGACACGCGCGGTCAAGAAAATATCGATCGTGCGAAATTATGACGAACCCGCTGGCATAACTCTGCAGAAACTGTTCAAGCCATTCGACCGCGTTAACATCAAGATGGTTCGTCGGTTCGTCGAGCAGCAGCACGTCCGGCTCAGACAACAGCAGACATGCCAGGCCGAGCCGATTCTGCTGGCCGCCTGAGAGTTTCTCGGTCTCCATTTGCCACATGTCCTTATCGAAACCGAGGCCCTGAAGAATCGCTTCGGCTTTCGCCGAATATTCGAAGCCACCTTCGCGTTCAAACTCATGCTGAAGATCGCTGTAACGCGCGAGCACCTTTTCCAGATCTTCGCCCGGGTCGGCCATGCGATGCTCGAGCTCGTGCATTTCGTGTTCGATCAGCTGAAGCCGGCCGAACGCGGCGAGGGCCGATTCGTGAACCGTCGAGCCCGGTTTGAAATGAACATGCTGTGCGAGCAAGCCAAGCTTCAGGCCGCGCGCCCGCACGACGTCGCCGCGGTCCAGCGCTTCTTCTCCGGTAACGAGCCGAAAGATAGTCGTCTTGCCTGCGCCGTTGCGCCCGACAAGTCCGACGTGCTCGCCCGGATTGACCTGTAGCGATGCGCCGCGCAAGACGTCCTGTGCGGCAAAAGACTTATAAACCTCGGATAGTCGGAACAGCATTTGGACTGCTGCGGCTTAACGCAGCTTTGTAATTCTCTGTTTCTAAAGCGGCGTGCAGAGCACCCCACTTGATGAGCCAACCGAAATGCTCGGCGGGGGACCCCGGTCGACGCTCGCGCGGGCGTCGCCCACTCAAAACGCGAAACGGGCGCGGCTGCCGAATCAGTCAGCGCCGCGCCCGCTAAGGATAATTCGACGTCTTACTTCTTTGCCGGCGAAGCCGTCGCGGCTGGGCTGGCAGCGGCCGTGGGTGCCGGCGTTGGCGTTGGACTGGCCGCAGCCTTAGAAGGATCGTAACCCGCCGGCCGTAAACCGAGGTTGCTCGGATTGTTGAGAATCTCATTGGCCAGGTTATTGACGATCTTGGCTTCTTTCGTGGCCACCTCCACCAGCGCCGCGTTCAAAATCTGCTTGCGCTGATTTGTGAGCTCGAGCGTGATTTGCTGGCGCACGCCCTGACTTTCAAGCGTAAGATTTTCGGTCTGGAGGCGCTTCTCCTGCAGCTTGAAAATGTACCACTTGTTATTTAGCAGCTTCGGTTCGGTAACGCCGCCCACCGCCATCGATCCCATGAACGAGTCCGTCAGGTCCTTTGGAAACCCCGCCTGGCGCATGCCCTCTTCGCTAAAGAAGCCGATGTCGCCGCCCTTCAAAAGGCTCTCCGAATCTTCGCTCTTCGCCCGCGCGATGGTGGCGAAATCTGCCCCGCCTTTCAGTTGCTGATAAATAGAATCGATTTTGGCCTTGGCCGCGGCCTCACCCTTAGCGTCATCAGTAATTTGTTGCGCCGCGTTGTCGCTGGGATCGACAATGATTACGGCCAGCCGCACACCGCGCTCAGCCACAAAAAGGGCTCGGTTGGCGGTGTAAAAGTCTTCCACCTCACGATCGTTGATGGTGATTTTGCCGGTATACTTATCCTCGAGCTTCTTAATCGCCAGGTCTCGCCTGGCTTCTTCGCGCAAAGCCTCCATCGTCATGTTTTGAGTCTTGAGCTGGCGCTGAAATTCGTCGTCGGTCATCCCGCTTTCCTGCTTGCGGGTATTGATCATGTTCGTGATCTCGTCCTCGCTCGGCAGAAGCTTTTCCTTCTCAGCGCGTTGGAACGCCACCTCGCGTCTAATCAACTGATCCAGCACTTGAAGCCGCGCCTGCGCCAAATCGTGCGAGGAGAGCAGCGACTGTTTGCCCTGTGACTGCTGGTGAATGATGCGTTCAACCTCAGCGAGCATGATCTTCTTGCCGTTGACGGTTGCAGCGACGGTGCTTTCCGGCGTGTTGGTGGTCGATGAGCACGCGGCGGCGGAAATCGCGATCACGACCGCGAACAACGATAGCTTAAAGGGAAATGAAATTCTGTACACTTGATTTGCTCCTAATGTAGAACGGGCCGACGGCCCGTTGTGCTAAGCAGCCTTAGCAATCTTGCCGGCCTTGATGCACTTCGCGCAGACGCGCATGCGGCGCGCGGCGCCGTTCGGAAGCTGCACGCGTACCGGTTGAAGATTCGGATTGAACCGTCGCGGTGAGCGATTGTTCGCGTGCGATACGTTGTTGCCAAACTGCGGTCCTTTGCCGCAAGCCTCACATCTTTTTGCCATTGTGAATTACCTCTGAAGAATCGGCGGGCAGGGCCCGCCTTCAAAACTATGAACCCGGCCGCCACCGGCCCTCTTCCAAACATCAATCCAGAATTGCGATTGCTTCTATCTCAACCCGGGCGTCCCGCGGCAGCCGGGCTGCCTGAACAGTTGCGCGCGCCGGCGGATCTTCGCCGAAAAAGCGGCCATAGACCTCGTTCATCGCGGTGAAGTCGTCCATATCCGCAAGAAAAACTGTAGTTTTGACGACCTGCTGCAAGCCCGCGCCCGCGGCTTCCAAGATCGCCGAGACGTTTCGCATCACCTGTTCAGTCTGTTCGGTGATGCCGCCCGCTACGAATTCACCGGTCGCCGGGTCTATCGGAATCTGCCCTGACGCAAACAAAAAGTTGCCGCTTCGCACTGCCTGCGAATAAGGGCCGATGGCGCGCGGCGCACGTTCTGTTGCAACAATCTCTTTCACAGTCTGCTCAGACAGCGATTTAGGTCGCAAAACAAAACCGGTACTTTACCATTAGGACGCGCGAATCGGAAACGCCGGCGTATGCCTAATCTCAATGAGGATTGAAAAAAGGCCGCCCGGTCGTTCGCACCGGGCGGCGAATCACAGGAGGAACCCCGACAAGTCGAGGTTATTGGGCACCGCTCTCTGGCAACTGGCGATTGCGAGAGCCGGCCGCGTTGTTCGCGGCTCTTTGGCGACACTATCTGAATAACCTCAATTGTGAGATGGCAAATTCATGCAACGGGTTTCCTCCGCCTCGGTCGCGCGTCTCCCAACATAAATCGCCCGTTCGCAAGTAATACAATTGGCGTCCCTCAGCGAATGTTGTAATCTGACCGCCGTTCCATCATCCATCGATGAGTTCTGCAGAGAATCGCAACAGTAACGCATCCGGGGCGACGACGGCGTTTACAGAGGCCTCGACATCCTCAGAATGTCCTCACTGTTTCGGCAGTGGGATGGAAGTCGTCACGGGCGAAGGCGCGCGCCGTTGCCGATGCCAGTCACCCGACAATCGTGACCGGCTCTTACAATCCGCCCGAATACCG
>DASUTF010000252.1:0-9262 GCA_036374695.1 Pyrinomonadaceae bacterium | reverse complement strand
TCTGAAGTGCCTTCGTAAATCCGCAGCGCCCGCACGTCGCGATACAGCCGCTCAACGACTGATCCGCGCACCAGTCCGCTGCCCCCGTGAATCTGCACGGCCTGATCGCTGATGCGGCCGGCCGCTTCCGTGGCGAACAGTTTTGCTTCACTGGCTTCACGCGTCGAACGTTCGTCGCCCGCGTCTTTCAAGTACGCAGCGCGATACACGAGCAGCCGGGCCGCGTCGAGCTCAGTGATCATGTCTGCAAGTTTCTCTTGAATCAGCTGATGGCCTGCCAGAGGCTTGCCGAACTGCTCGCGCGTTTTCGCATATTTCACGCTTTCGTCCAGGGCCCGGCGCGCCATGCCGCAGGCCGCCGCGCCCACGCTCGCGCGAAACATGTCGAGCGTTTGCAGCGCCAGGCGCAGACCGTCACCCGGATTTCCGATCAGGTCTTCGGCCGGCACGCGACAGTCTTTGAATTCCAGTTCGCCAATCGGATGGAAGGCGATCATCTCAGTCCGTTCGGCAACACTAAATCCCGGCATGCGCGCGCTCACGATGAATGCGGAAATCTCCGCCCTTCCGTCTTCGCGCGTTCCGGTGCGAGCGAACACCGTGTAGAAATCGGCGACGCCCGCGTTTGAGATGAAACGTTTGCGACCATTGAGGATGTAAGCGTCACCTTCGCGTAGCGCTTCAGTTTTCAAACTCGAGACGTCTGAGCCGGCTTCAGGCTCGGTGAGCGCAAAAGCCGCGATTGCTTGTCCAGTGCGCGCGCGATCCAACCAGAAATCGCGCACGTGTTCCGTTGCGGCAAGGCTAATCGCGTAAGTGCCCAGCCCCTGCATCACAAACGCGAGATCCGCCAGTGCCGAGAAGTAGGAAAGCGTTTCGCGAATGATGCAGAACCCGCGCAGATCGAATCGCTCGCCGGGTGCGGCAACTGCATACCGCAGCAAGCCTTGCTCACTGAGCAGCCGAATGTATGATCGCAACGCCGCTTCAACATCACGTTCGTCGGCGCCGGCGCGCGATTCGACTTCACGTTCGGTGAACTCAGCGACGCTCATAGCCAGCGTGCGTTGCTGGGCAGTGAAGAAAGGGGTTGTGGCGATGAAGCTGTCCATTATTTGGAGTGCGCCGGCAGAGTCCCGACTAGTCGGGACGACGACGGCGCTTTGGATCGTCAACCCAGCGAGACTTCAAAATCGTCCAGTACCTTCAACTTGTCGATCTTGAAACCGTAAATCGTCTTCACCTGCGCCGGTCGCGCGGTTCGCTCAAACCAGCCTGCCGAACACCAGGGATACTGGTTAGCAACGTAAACCAATCCGTGCTTCACGGGATTCTGATGCACGTAGTTGAGTCTTGCAAGATATGAATTCTTGTGGGTGAGTTTGGTTTCCCAGAAATTGTGCCAGACCTCACGTCCGGCGGACTTGTCGAGTTTGTTGATCCATTTCGCCGTTTTCTCATGAAGCAGACCCAGCATCTGGGCAAGATTGTCGGCGCCGTCGTCCGGCGAGTGCCCCACAAAATGATAGTGATTTGAAAAGACGGCCCAAGCCTCCAACAGCCAACCAAATTCTTGAGCTACCGAAAGTAAACCGCGATGCAGTACGTTCAGTCGCTTGCGTTCACGAAAGTGGTGCGCTTTCTGATAGGTGCCCGCGGTTACAATGTAAGTGCCGCGCGTCGATAGTTGGTGAAGCGGTGCGTGCGGCCAGGTGATCTTTTGTGGGACGCTCATTTGCCATCCATCCAAAGCGCCGTCGCCGTCCCGACTAGTCGGGACTCTGCCGGCGCACTCCAAATGGCCGGCTCCCAGCAAGTTACTCGAACTTTGCCGGCCGCTTCTCGATGAAGGCGGCGTGCGCTTCTTTGAAATCCGGGGTCTGCATGCACAAGGCTTGCGCGACCGCTTCCGCTTCCAGGGCCGCATCGAATCCCATGTGCAGCTCGCGATTCAGCATCTCCTTCGTCTTCGCAATCCCCAACGCGGGTCCGCGCGCCAGTTTTTCGGCGAATGCCCGCGTTTCGGATTCGAGTTGATCGCGCGGCACGACGCGATTGTAAAGCCCGATCCGTTCGGCTTCGGCCGCTTCCGTAAAGTCGCCCGTCATCAACAACTCGGTAGCCTTCGCGAGACCCACGACGCGTGGCAACAAATAAGTTGCGCCCATGTCTGTGCCGGCTAGTCCGACTTTTACAAAGATGAAGGCAATCTTCGCTTCTTCAGCCGCGATGCGAATGTCTGAAGCCAGCGCGATGCATGCGCCGGCGCCGGCAACCGTGCCATTCAGGCTGGCGATAATCGGTTTCGGCAGCACGCGCATGTTGTGAATCAGCTCGCAGGTCAGCCGCGTGAACTGAAGCAGGCCTTCGGCGTCGCGCCCCGTCAGTTCGCCGATGATGTCCACGACATCTCCGCCCGAGCAAAAGGCGCGGCCCGCCCCGGTGATCACGACGACCCGCAGGTCTTTTTCATCACGAAGCTTCGCGATGAAGTCCGTCAGTTCGTGATACACCTCGAACGTGATCGCATTCAGACGTTCCGGCCGATTCAAGGTGATCGTGCCGATGCCGTCCCGCTGTTCGTAAAGAAAACTTTTCGGAGTGTTCATTCTTAATTTGCTTTTTGCGCTACAGAACAGCCGTCCCTTCGATTTCGATTTTGGCGCGGTCTTCCAGAAGGCTCTTCACCTCGACCAGCGCCATCGCCGGAAAATATTTCCCCATGCGCGCGCGATACCGCTCACCGATTTCCTTCGTTCGGTCGCGGTATTCATTCTTGTCAGTGACGTAAATGATTAGTCGCGCGATTTGATCCGGTCGCCCACCGACTTCATCGACGACCGCGATCACATTCGCCAGCGCGCGATCGAATTGCTCAACGAGATCGTCGCTGACTATTTGTTGTTTTTGGTCCCAGCCAACCTGTCCGGAGATGAAAAGCAACCGGCCGCCGGCATCTGTGAGCACCCCGTTCGAATAGCCGCGCGGCGCGCCGAGTGATTCAGGATTGATAAAGGTAAAGGTCATTTCTTTTTGAGTTCAGCCTTAGAGGTCGAGGCAGGAATCGTTCGGTAGCGTGTTCGACCTAAAAATTTGACAGCCTCGTCGATCCTCTCTATCTCGTACAGGCATTCGTCTGATAGTCTTCGATAGACCTTAGCTCTGACATCGAGCAGCAGTTCAATGTCATCAGCGGTCGCTGCTGATAGTATCTCTCGCACCTGGACCGGGTCTCCCTCGGCTGACTCAAGACGGCCTTTCTCTTTCCATCGCAACGCCGCGGCGCGAAATGCTGCTCGCGTCATTGGACGTTCCCCTTTTTGAAGTTGATCCTCGTCTTCGTAGAGCTGGCGATACAAGGCCGTCAATCGTTCTTTTTCAGTCGTTGACATCCGGTCATAGCCCTGCGGCCGGAGCTTCATCCTCTCAAAGAAAAGCGTTGCGACGCGCTCAACCCTTTCGCGCTCCTCTTGCGATGCACCCGATGTCGCATGTTTCCGTAGTGCTGCGAGAGAATCCGGGGTCATTAGATGGCGCAGCACCGACAGCGCTTCCCATCGAATCGCCTGGTTCGGTGAGTTAAGAAAAGGGATGATCTCTGGAACCGCACGCAAGTCCTCAAATTCATACAGGGCAAACAAATGCGCCCACACCTCGGCCGGATCCTTTGAACGTAATCCTGATACGAGAAATTCGAAATCATCGGGATGGCCAAACAAACCAAGCGCTTGCACCGCGGAAAACTTCACAGGTCCGGAGCGGGTCGTCGCCAGCACCTTTGTTCGATCATAAGCGGGCAGATATTGGGACTTGGATAACAAACGCAGAGCCGATCGCGTTGCGACGTCATGGTCAGCCGAATAGATTATCTTCTGCAGTTCCGCCAGACCCTTCGGCCCATATGCGCCCCAAATAAAATCCATCGTGAGCGGCCAGGTAACTCTCATGGCGTGCAGCCCGACGTAGATTTGAAACTCGTCATTCGCCAGGACAGTCTTCAGCATTGACAAAGCCCTCGGGTCTTGTTGCATCGCCGCCTGGAATGCAGTGTAGAACACGTAATTGGATTGTGCTGACAGACGTGTCGTACGCCACACGCCCGCGATGAACTCAGCTTCGTCCAGACCGCCGATTGCCCAGACGAGAGCAGCACCGTTCAACCGGAAATAATCAGATTGGCTTGGACGTGTAATCTCTTGTTTCAAGCGCACGCTTCCAGCCGGACCAGCTTTCTGGATGGTCCGCCAGGCTGCATCAATCTCTTTGGCAACCTTCTCTTGATCATCGGGCTTTACTTTGGCTGGATCGATCTGCTGCAAAAAGGAGATGGCTTTTTCCAGGTCGTTACTTGGGGGAAGTTGCGCAACAGATGCGCACACCTGAAAAAGAGCGAAGGCCAGACAGAGAAATCCGCTGCAAGTGAATCGCTGAAGTCTTGAATGTAAGAGTCCAGACATTCTTAAGCCGCCTGAGCAATCTCTAAAAGATTTCCGCCCGGGTCGCGGACATAGAATCGTGGCGCATTCGGGTTCGGTCGCGGGTCGGGAATGACCTCGACTCCGGCGTCGCGAAATTTCTGTTCAGCTTCCGCCAGGTCAGAAACGGCGAAGCAGACGTGCCCTGAACTGCGCAGTTCGCGTGCATCGTGTTCGACAGAGAGGTGCAATTGCGTCTCACCGATTTCAAACCACGCGCCGCTTGGCCGTGACGTCGCCGGTTTTGGAATCTGCTTTAAACCAAGCACGACGCCGTAAAAGTCTTTGGCCGCCGCTTCAAGTTCGGCGGGCACCGTTACGTTGACGTGATGGAGGGCGATGATCATCTCGGTACGCACGCCTCCGGCGTGCCGGTTACTTCTTTGACTGCACGCCAGACGCGTGCGTACCCGCAGACTTGTTCTTCGGCACACTCAGGCTTTGCCACTCACTGGATTTGAAATGCTTCGCGAGATAGACAATCTGGCCGATGTGATTCGCGTAATGAGCAATCTGCCGGTTGATGGCCTGCACGACTGTGTGATCCTCGCCGCGAATCTTTACCGTGCGCAGCAGATCGTCAGCGGTTAATGGTTCGAGTGCATCGAACGTGCATTTCCAGCCTTTCTCCCAGTACGCCAGCATGTCGTCCTTCGTGGTCTCCGGGAGCATCACGAATTCCATGTCGCGATTGCGGTCCGGCTTTTCGCCGTCAGTAGTCAGAAAGTCGGTCCAGCGCGAAAGCATGTTGCCGGCGATGTGCTTGATGATGACGGCGATGCTGTTCGACTCGTCGTCGATCGTGCGAACGAAGTCTTCGTCGCTGAGTTGCGCGAACGCGCGCTCGCCGAGCTTCTTATAATCGCGAAAGGTTCGCAGCGCGTCTTCGAGATAATGTTGGCCGAGTTGATTGGTCATGTGCTTTTGTTCCGCGCGGCTCTGCCGCTGCACAGTGCGGTGAGGCTTTGCCTCACCGGCGGGTCGTGAATTGTGCAAGGAGGCTGTGCCTCCGAGCGTTGCGGCGCAGCCTCAACGCTAATTCCATGCAAGGCATCTGTCGGTAAGCCACAGGCTTACCGCACTGGGCTGCGGCCAAGCCGCAATCGTCTCCCGCGTAACGTTACGGTTGTCGCTCGCTCCGCGAGCTAGTTTCATTACTGCGCTCCGTGCCTGGGGCTCACGCCCCGGGCTTGATCCTGTCGTCGGCTTCGCCGGCTGGTTGACCAAATGGGTTACGAAGAATTTCGGCGACCGCATCCCGTTTCACCGACAGTTGTTCGCCACTCCACATATTCTTGACAGCAACTTCGCCCCGAGAGCGTTCTTCCTCGCCAAGGATGGCGACAAATGGAATCCCGCGCTCTGAGGCATACTTGAATTGTTTTCCTAGTTTGTCGGCTTCTGGATACACATCTACCTTTAATTGCTTACTTCGCAATTGCCGGGCGAGGCCGAGCGATTCGCCCGCCGATGCTTCATTCCAAACAGTGACCAGGATGTCCGCGGGCGATGATATCTGTTGAAACATCTCGCGCTCGGTCATCACCACAATGATGCGTTCCAGTCCGAGCGAGAAGCCGCATGCCGGAACGTCTTTGCCAAGAAACATGCCGACCAGATTGTCGTAGCGCCCACCGCCGCCCAGACTGCCGGCGAGATCGGCCACGTTCATTTCAATGATCGCGCCCGTGTAGTACGCCAGCCCACGCGCCAGTGTGGGATCGAGTTTGATTCGCGCATGGACACCGCTGGCTTTGGCAAACTGGAGAATTTGGCGCAGGTCATCAACGCCACTCGCGCCAATTTCGTGCGCGCCGATGAACTCGACCAGCCGCCCCAAAACATCAGCATTGTAAGCCGCGCGCGCGTCGGCTGGCTCGCCAATATCGACCAAGTCCAAGGCATGTTTCGCGCCGGCAAGCCCCTCGAAGAAGCGCATCAGCTTCACCGCGGATTCATCGACGATCCCACGTTCGCGAAGCTCACGCGCGACACCCTCAGGGCCCGCTTTGTCCATCTTGTCGAGCGCAATTAGAGCGTCGTCGTGCTTCTCACGCAGCACTCCTGCCTGATCGAGAATGCCCGTCAGCACCTGTCGGTGATTCAGGCGAATCGTGAAGTTGTCGAACCCCAGCGCCACAAGCGCGTCGCTCGCCGCCGCGATCAGTTCGGCCTCGACGACCATTGATTGCGACCCCAGCACATCGACGTCGCATTGATAGAACTCGCGAAAGCGGCCGCGCGCCGGACGATCCGCGCGCCAGACAGGTTGAATCTGGTAGCGCTTGAAAAACTTCGGCAGCTCGTTTTGATACTGGGCGACGACGCGCGCCAGCGGCACGGTCAAATCGTAACGCAGGGCGAGATCCGCTTCGCCGGTCTTCTCATGCTCGCCGCGTTTGAGAATCTTGAAGATGAGTTGATTGCCTTCTTCACCGTACTTGCCCAGCAGGGTCTCGATGTTCTCGACCGCCGGGGTTTCCAGCGGTTCGAAGCCGTAGCGCTCGTAAACCTGCTTGATGACAGCGATGACGTACTCGCGTTTGCGCACGTCGGCAGGCAAAAAGTCGCGCATACCGCGGGCCGGCTGGGTCTTGGGTGAAGGCATTAGCGCGCAATCATAACAGAAACTATCCGCAGATTACGCAGATTACAGGGATTCAGAAACAAGACGAGGCAGGAGCCAGTTGGGACATGAATACAGTTCCACGCTGTCCTTTTTTAATCGGTGTAATCTGCGTAATCTGTGGACAAACTTCTTCTTCTTGATTCGTTGTAACTTTCCGAGTATAAGCAGCGTCAATCCAGTTAACGCGGTTGATTTTCAAGCCAAGTGAAACATTCCAATTCGAAGTTCAGATAGGAGTCCACCATGATCCGTCGCCAATTTGCAGCCCTGGTTCTGCTTTTCGCACTCTTCGCGCCTTATGCTGCTCTTGCGCAGCAGCAAACGGCCCAACCCGCGCTCGATCCCAACGATCCAATCGCCAGGATTCGCGATGAAGGGATGAACCGATCGCAGGTGATGCAGACCCTTTCTTACCTGACCGATGTCATCGGTCCGCGCCTGACCGCGTCGCCGCAGATGAAACGCGCGAACGATTGGACGCGCGACACTTTGGCGAAGTGGGGATTGCAGAACGCAAATGTGGAAAGCTGGGGGACGTTCGGCCGTGGCTGGTCTTTGAAGCGATTCAGCGCGCAGGTGATCGAGCCGCAAGGCTTCCCGCTAATTGCCTACCCGAAAGCGTGGTCGCCGGGAACTAACGGACCGGTAGCCGCTGAAGTGGTTTATTTTGACGCGAAAGACGAAGCAGATCTGGCGCGCTTCAAAGGCAAGTTGAAAGGCAAGATCGTGCTGACGGCGCCGACGCGGGAAGTGAAGGCGCTGTTTGTGGCGCCGGGCACGCGACGTGACGAAAAAAACCTGCTGGCGCTGGCGAATGCGCCGATGCCAAGGCCGGGCGGTGGTCGTGGTGGGGCCGGCAATCGTAATCCCCAATTTCTCGCGGCGCAGAGGTTCGCCGCGGCCAAAAACCAGTTCTTCGTAGATGAAGGCGCGGCCGTGCTGGTCGATCCTGGCCGTGGTGATGGCGGTACGATCTTCGTCTCGGCGGCAACAGTGCCGCAGCCATTCTCGCCGGATGCGTTTGGGCCAGCCGCGGCCAACCCGAATGCGCCGCGCCGGTTCAGGCCGTGGGACAAAGACGCGCCCAAGATGGTGCCGCAGGTAGCCATGGCGGTCGAACACTACAACCGCGTGGTGCGCATGATTCAAGCCGGCGAAACAGTGAAGATAGAAGTTGAGTTAGCCGTTGAATGGCAGGACAAGGATCTCGATGGCTACAACACAATTGCGGAAATTCCCGGCAGCGATCCCACCTTGAAGGATGAGATCGTGATGCTCGGCGGCCACATGGATTCCTGGCACGGCGGCACCGGCGCGACGGACAATGGAGCCGGTGTAGCGGTGGGCATGGAGGCGGTGCGCATCATTCAAGCCCTGGGTTTGAAGCCGCGCCGCACGATTCGCATTGCACTGTGGAGCGGTGAAGAGCAGGGGCTGCTCGGCTCGCGCGCGTACGTCGCAAAACACTTCGGCAGAATGGAAGCGCCCGCTGCGACGACTGCGGCAAATGGAAATGGCACGTCAGCGACGCCCCCTGCACCGGTGCTGGTGAAGCTGCCGGACTATGACAAAGTCGCGGGTTACTTCAATCTCGACAATGGCACCGGAAAGATTCGCGGCGTTTACCTGCAGGGCAACGAAGCGATGGCCGGACTGTTTCGCCAATGGCTGGCGCCGTTCCGTGATCTCGGGGCTGAGACGCTCTCGCTTTCGAATACGGGCGGCACGGATCATCTCGCGTTCGACGCGGTTGGCCTGCCGGGCTTTCAATTCATTCAGGATGAGATCGAATACGACACGCGCACGCATCACTCGAACATGGACGTATTCGACCGCATTCAGGCGGATGATATGAAGCAGGCGTCCACGATCATGGCGGCGTTCGTCTACAACGCGGCGATGCGCGACGAGAAGCTGCCGCGGAAGGCACTGCCGGCGCGGTAAGGTCTAACCAGCACAAAGACAGGTAAAGGGGTGAGGGTCTTTTTGCGGCTCTCACCCTTTTGTTTTACGATGGCCGCGAAATTCGGGAATCAGTCATGAACCTTCGTAAGCTGCGCGTTCTGTTTGCGCTCGCGCCACTCTTGGCGACGCCGCAAGCCGTCGGCATTAATTTCGCACATCCTGATCGGATTGGTGCGCAAGCGGCGACTGCCGA
>DASUTF010000251.1:0-5897 GCA_036374695.1 Pyrinomonadaceae bacterium | reverse complement strand
GATCTGCTCGATGGCGTCGTCGAGCGTGATGTCTTCGCGGGCGACGGTCTGTTCGAAGGGATAGAGATTGATGACGACCATGTCGATCGGTCCGATCCCGTGCTGCTCCATCGCGGCCATGTGCTCGGGATTGTCGCGGACTCCGAGAAGCGCCCCGTGTATTTTCGGATGCAGCGTCTTGACTCGGCCGTCCATCATCTCGGGAAAGCCGGTGATGTCGGCAACGTCGATTACATCGATGCCCGCTTCACGCAAGGCTTTTGCCGTGCCGCCGGTGCTGAGGACCTCAACGCCGAAACTTTTCAGCTCCTGCGCGAAATCCACAATTCCCGTCTTATCAGAAACACTAATCAGCGCACGACGAATCTTGCGCAGGCCTGCGTCTGTTTTGTCAGTCATCTGGGTTTTTCGAGAAGCAATATCTTCACTTAAGGGCGGGAACATCGCAAGTCAGCGACGCGGCTGGCAGGGTGCTAATTCCAGAATCTTTGTGAAACTCTGTGGAGCTTCGTGTCTCTGTGGTGAATCTTCTCTGGCGATTGCCACCACAGAGACACCGAGAACCACAGGCAGAGCAGCACAGAGAAAGGCGAATTATGACGCTACCTTCACGGTTTCAGCGCTTCACGCGGGCGCTCGACGAAAAACTTTTGCGTTCGGGAATAGCCGCGAGGAGGGATTTGATACTCGAGTCCCTGTGGCACGCTCAGGGAGAAATTGTGGCGCCGCCCGTCGTTTGCAGTCTCATTCAAGTAGAATCCGATTAGATATTGGCTTCTCAAATCCGCTTCGATGGCTTCAAAGATAGGCGTCAGATCGACTGTCGTGCGCGGGGCCAACGGCGATTCGTGAGCCAGAAAATACTTGCCTCCGGTCTTTTCGGCGAGGTCGCGAAAACCGCGCGCCGGTCGCCGCACCGCCAGCCGTCCGTCGCGTGGCTCAAAGAGGGGCAGATGAATGATGTAAAACGACACGCGGTCTGCCCGCGCGGCCTTGATAACCGAATCAGGTTTTGCGCGGCTGAAATTGTCTAAACCGTCGCTAATAAGAATTACGATCCGCCGCTCACTGCGGATACGCGGCAACGTCTTGAACATTTCCACGGCCTGGGCAGCCGCGTCGAAGATTGCCGTTGGTTGATTATCGTGCGCGCGAAGATCGAACGCACCCAGTGCCGAACTTACGTCACTAACAAATGGCGCGGCGACAGTTGGGCGGTGAGAGAAGTGCAGAACGGCCACGCTGGAAAGAGTGCTGAAACGCCGGTACAGACCGAGGGCCGCATCGCGTTGTTTGCTGATCACGTCGCGCAGACTCCCCGATTGATCCAGCGCGAACACCATTGCGACCCGGTCCACGCCTGCGAAAAAATACAGACCGCTGATGACTGCATCGGGATCTTTCAATGAAAAATCTTTTTCAGTGAGACCGTTGGGCCGCTTTCCGTTTTTGTCGCGAGCGCGCGCGGGAAACAGAAGCAGGTCCGTCGTGACCCGCAGGACTTCATCGTCAGTGGATGGCTGATCCTGGGCGACGGCTGGAGCGACAGACGCAATAGAGCAAGTAAACAGAGTTAAGCAGGAAATAAGATGGATGCCGCGAGCGCAGAAGGGAAACACTCGCTGGAGCGACCTGAGAGGTGACATCCGCAGCCCGCTAAAACAGAAAGCGGCCGAATAGCAGGATGCTGATGATGATCAGGACGGTGATGACTATGAGTTTGACCAGCGTCATCGCGATAACCTCTGACGGCAGGAGTTTAGTTAACGTCGATTCGACGTGTCAATAGAGGGCCTCCCCCGGCTGGTCGGATTTCACAAACTTTTACAAATCCAGGCGTCCACCGGAAAAAAGCGATCTCTGTGGCTTTCCTGAGCAATCTCAGCCACGGAGAAACAGACGACCGCGGAGTTCACACAGATAAAACAACTTTCTCCGGCACACTCCTAGTCCCAGTTCCTAACGATGTTATCGACGACGTAAGCCGCGCGCTCGAAAATCTTGGCCAGCCCAATACGGCCAAGATAATTGCCTACCAGTGCGACATTTGGCGGAGGCTCAGGCAGCTTCACAAGCGTCTTTTCCAAATCAACCGAGTAATGCGGCAGAGTGTTTGGCCAACGCTTGATGTGAACTGCCAGCGGACTGTCCTGCCGCCGATAGAACCGCACACGATCCGCAAGGATCGTGCGGGTTATCTCTTCGTCGTTAAGATCGACGACGTCGCGGTCCAAAGCGCCGCCAAAGATCCATGTCTCGCTGTGCGCCGGACCACGGCCATCGAAGATGCAATCGTTGAAGAGAACGCCGCGAGCGCGAAAGCCCTGGCCTTGAGGAAACAGACAACCAAACCCTTTCAGAGATGCTGCTTCTTGCTGGAAGAAGCAGGTGGCCGTCAATAGCGAAAGCATTTCGACACCCGCGAGCTCCTGCGCAAGGTCGGGCGATGCATTCGCCAGGTACTCCGCCGCCGCGCTTGCCGAAAGACAAACCACGGTGGGGTCGTTACCGTTCGAAGAAAGAACTTCTGAGAATTTGATAGGCACTCGTTTGGCGCGCAGGTAATCAACAAGGCCGTCGATCAATTGCTGCATTCCGTTCGGCGGCGCGACTGTGCCCCGCGCCCTGGCCTTCTGCGGACGATACGTTTTCAAATGGTCAGGCAGGTTAGCGCGACCGAAAATCAAGCTGGCGCTCAAACGGTTCGGATCGCCTGCGTAAATCCCGCCGAGTGCTGGACTCAATAAAAATTCAGTGGCGCCTTTGCCAGGCACGCGCGCGCCCCAGACGGCAATGGTCTCGAGCGGTTGCGGCCGAAGGTGCGCAGCGTTGGCGATCAATCCAACGGGAATCCGCAACGCTTCAGACAAGCTCAGGGGCAACTGTCGTGGCCTGCCGCGATAGATGAATCGCTTTCGGGCGTCGGCACGCGTTGACAAGAGCGGCACGCCGATGTCGTCGGACATCGCTTCCAGGCGCGCCGAGTTCAGAAGGCCGTTGGCGGCGGTTTCGACCAGACCGTGTTCGGTGCGAGTGGTGCGAATCAACCCGCCGGCCCGCGCGGTCTTTTCAAAAATGCGGACCTCGCGCCCCGCTTTCGTGAGGAGATAAGCAGTCGTCAGCCCGGAAAATCCTGCGCCGACAACAGTGATAGGTTTGCGAGCCAAGATCGTGTGCGAGTCGGAAGGAATTTAAACCACAGAGGACACAGAGAAAAGAAAAGCTAAGGGCAAAGAGATAAGGGCAAAGAGCCAGCGCAGAGCGTTTTTGCAGGCAGTGCTGGCCGAACTTTGCACTTGCCTCTTAGCGCTTTGCATGTCGTTCTCCTCTGTGTCCTCTGTGGTGAAAGTCGGCCCTTCATCACAGTGCCTGCGAGAAAGTCCGCGCCTGTGGCTGTTGCCGTCTCAGGCGATAATCGAAAAACATGCAGGCGTTGCGGAGAAACGGCCGCCCTTGCTCAGTAAGCGTAAGCCGGTCGCCCTGAACGTCAACCAGTCCGTCGTCAATCAGCGATGACAGAAACTGTTTTGCATCCTCAGGCTGTTGCTCTCGCAGTTCGACTTCAAAGCGGGTCATGAATTCTAAAATCTGCTCGCGCAGTTCTCGATCTTCTTCAGAAAGTAGATGTCCGCGGAACGTAGGGATCTCGCCCTGCGAGACGCGTCGCTCGTAAACCGGGAAAGCCTTTTCGTTTTGATGAAAACAGGTCGGCGCTTCTGAAATCGCGCTGACGCCGAGGCCCAACAGCACGTTCGTGCGAGTCTCCGTGTAGCCCTGAAAGTTCCGATGCAGAGTGCCTTCGCGCTGAGCTCGTGCCATGCCGTCGTGCGGCAGGGCGAAGTGATCCATGCCAATCTCAACATAGCCGGCCGCCTCGAGTTTGGTGCGGGCCATCTCATAAAGCGCGCGCTTTTCGCCGGCTTTCGGGATGTCCTCGTCGGTATAGCTCCGCTGCGCGGGCTTAATCCAGGGCACGAGCGCGAAGCTGTAGAGCGCGATTCGATCGGGACGCAAATCGATCGTCTTGTCTACGCTCTCAGAGAACCGCTCGATCGTTTGTTTCGGCAGGCCGTAAATCAAATCGTAGTTTACTGACGTGTAGCCGAGTTCGCGCGCCACGTCCGTGCAGGTCTTCGTCACTTCGTACGGCTGATGGCGATTTACGATGCGCTGCACTTCCGGGTCGAAGTCCTGCACGCCGATCGAGATGCGTGTGAAACCGAGCTCGCGCAGCGTCTTCAGGTGTTCCCGCGTGGTGTGCCCGGGATGAACCTCGACGGAAGCCTCAAACCGATCCGGATCGATATTAGTCTCCGCCAAAATCGGTTTCAGAATCTGCCGCAGATTTTCAGGTTCGAAGAATGTCGGCGTGCCACCGCCGAGATGCACGCCCAGCAAAGGGCGCTCGCGCAATTTCGGGACACGATCGAGATAGACGCCCCATTCTTTCAGTAACAATTCTTTATAACCGATTTCACGCTGGTGATTGCGCGTGATTACCGTGTTGCACGCACAGAAGGTGCAGAGCGATTCGCAGAATGGCAGGTGAAAATAAAGCGACCAGCTTGCGTGCTCGTCTGCGAAAGCTGACGAGAGCGCCGTCAGCCACTGCTCAGTCGTCGGCATATCGGTCCAGAAGGGGACCGTCGGATAACTCGTGTAACGCGGCGCCGGGACGTCGTACTTGGCAAAAAGGTCGTTCACTGCAAAACCTCTCTCACAGTATTCACAAAGTGTCGCACATTTTCTTCCGGCGTTTTCGGCAGGACACCGTGGCCCAACCCGCAGATCCAACCCGTGCGATCGTGCTTCAATAATGGAGCAAGAAACCGTTCAAGACTTTGTTTGAAATCATCCCGGCTCGTCAATAGCAGATTTTGATCGAAGTTGCCCTGAACGAAACCGTTCGGAAATTGTTCAAAGGCCTCGCGCAAATCCCAATTGTGATCGACGCCGAGACCCGCCCAGTGTCCGCCGGTGAACAGCGGGTGATTCAGGTGCGCGCTAGTGGTCGCCTTTGAGTAATAGCCAAGCCTGGATGGAAAACTCTGCGTGAGTCGCTCCAGTTGCGGCACGACTTCGCCCTTGAAGACGTCGGATGCAAGTTCACCTGCCGCCGTGTCAAAGATCATTACGACCTCGGCGCCATTAGCAAACTGTAGTTCGATGTTCTTAATCAACAAAGGAACCAGGGTCTGGCAGAACTTCTCAAACAAGTGACGCTCTTGTTTCGCGCGCTCGACGTTCTTGTGCGTTCCTTCGACAGCGTAAACAAACAGCGTCCAGGGCCCGCCGACAAAACCGATCAAACTCTTGTCGTTGGGCAACAACTGTCGCGTCGCGCGCATGGCCTCTCCCTGAAACAGAAGGCCCGGCCAGGCTTCATCGACTGCACGTAGTCTCGCGAACGTCTGCGGCGTCAAATTCCAGCCAAGCTTCGGCCCCGCATCCGTGTACTCGAGCCCCATCCCCAGCGCTTCCAGCGGGAACAGAAGGTCACTAAACAGAATCGCCGCGTCAAAATCAAAATCCATAACCGGACCGAGCGCAACGTGAGCTGCCAACTCAGGCTGCTTGCAGAGATCCATAAACGAAAACTGCCGTCGCAGACCTTGATAATGGCAGTGGTAACGTCCGGCCTGGCGCATGAGCCAGATGGGCGGCGTCGCCTGCGGCACGCGGGCCAACGCGTTTTGAAAGCGAAGGTTGCCAATTTGGAGCGCGCCGGCCTGGTTGGACTCACTCTCATTCACACCTCGCTTCAGCGAGGTGTCCTGGCCCGTAGCTGCTGTATCGAGCCGTTTCAACGGCTTATCGCCAAACCGTTGAAACGGTTCACCCGGATCTGCAGGCGCCTTCTCACCTCGCTGAAGCGAGGTGTGAATGAGAGTTTCCTC
>DASUTF010000250.1:0-18136 GCA_036374695.1 Pyrinomonadaceae bacterium | reverse complement strand
TCGCTACTCAAAATTCAACGGCCTCGACGTCTACGGGATCAATCTCGGCGACTTGATGGAGAGCTTGTCTGATTCGCTGCTCTCTTCCGGTTACGACGACGATTATTACTGGACGCGTCAACGAATGCCGCAGGACACGTCACTCGATGCTTTGCGGCGCGCGTTGCTCGAGGCGCTGATGGAGCGACGGCTGCTCAGTCAGCATCAGATTCAGCAGATGCTGGATGAAAATGAAGGCCGCTACGAAGGGTCGCAGCTCCAGGAAATGTTGAATCAGCTGATCGAACGGCTGGTTGAAGAAGGTTATCTGACGCTGCATGAAGAACCGCTCACTGCGCAGCAGCGACGCGAGATGATGGGCGGAAACGGCGAGGGCCGAATCGAAGAGCCTTTGCCGCGCAACGTTAAGTTTGAAGTGACCGAAAAGGGTCTGGATTTTCTCGGCTACAAAACGCTGCGCAATTTGCTGGGCAGTTTGGGCAAGAGTTCCATGGGCCGGCACGACACTGCGCACCTGGCAACCGGCGTGGAAGCTGAAGCTGCCAGCAAGCCTTACGAATTCGGCGACACGATCAATCTGGACGTGAACACAACGCTGGTTTCAGCGATGCAGCGAGCTTCGCAAGAACAGGCTGAGCACGCCGGAGGCGCGCGTACCGTTTTTCCGCTGAATCTCGAATACAGGGATCTGCACGTGCATCAGTGCGATTACCAATCGTCATGCGCGACGGTAGTGATGCTGGACTGCTCGCATTCGATGATTCTGTACGGCGAAGATAGGTTCACGCCGGCCAAGAAAGTTGCGCTGGCGCTCGGCCATTTGATTCGCACGCAGTATCCGGGCGATTCGCTGAAGGTGGTTCTGTTCCACGACACCGCGGAAGAACTTCCCATGGCCAAGCTGGCGAGCACCCAGGTCGGCCCGTATCACACGAACACCGCCGAAGGTTTGCGGCTCGCGCGGCGCATTCTGCAGGCGCAGCGCAAAGACATGAAGCAAATTGTGATGGTGACGGATGGAAAACCGACGGCATGCTTTCTTGAAGGTGCGCAGGCGTCCTCGCCTGCTAACCGCCGGCATACTGGCAGCGCGAAACGAAATGCGGACGGGACGTCCGCGCTCCCAGCGAGGCGCCTCTACAAGAATTCAATGGGCGGCGATCCGTGGGTGATGGACGCGACGTTTCGAGAGGTGCAAGCCTGTCGCAAAGCCGGCATCATGATCAATACGTTCATGCTCGCCAGCGACTATTACCTGGTCGAATTCGTCAAAGAAATGACGGCGATGACGAACGGCAAAGCCTACTTCGCCAATCCCGCGAACCTTTCGCAGTTCGTCCTGATCGATTTTCTGCGGCGAAGAAAGAGTCGCGTGAAGTAGTCGCACGCAGTTTTTCCCGAAAAGCCGGGATGAGCGAACAAACTCGTCGAGCTGCGTAGCAGCGGGCTTAGCTAAGCCCAAGGCAAGGCTTTGCGAGCCTTGGGAAACCATGCCCGTTATAGATCAGCGGAGCCCGCGAAGCGGGCGACATCTCAGTCCCGAGCTCAGAGTTTCGAGTCAGGACCAATGCGAGTGCCTCGTTAAATGGTCCATTATGTAGAGAAATCTTGTTAGCGATCCTTCCGACAGCCTAACTCAAGGTCGCCGTTCCGCGGCTCCTACAAATTTTATTAACCATCGTAACCCAAGGCTCGCAAAGGTAATAATATACTTGACGAATCAAGTCCATGCGTGTATAGTCCTCACATCATGGCGAACGAAAAGACACCCAAGACGCTGCAAACAGCGATTATTTATTTCTCGAATCCTGACAACTGCCGCGACTACCTTGTAGCCCGTCGCTGGCCGGATGGCGTGACCTGTCCGACCTGTGGCCGCAATGATGCTTCGTATCTGGCGAACCAGAAAAAGTGGCAATGCAAGAGCGCCCACAAGCAACGGCAATTCAGCGCCAAGACCGGAACGATCTTTGAGGACTCGCCGCTTGGTCTGGATAAGTGGCTGACTGCGGTTTGGCTTATCACGAACGCTAAGAACGGGATTAGTTCTTATGAAGTTCATCGCGCAATCGGCGTTACGCAAAAGACTGCTTGGTTCATGCTGCAAAGAATCCGTCTGGCGATGCAGACCGGATCGTTTCTGACAAAGATGTCCGGTCACGTTGAAGTTGACGAAACTTTCATTGGTGGCAAAGCCAGATTCATGCACAAGTCGAAGCGCGCCCGAGTCGGTAACACCGGCTTTGTTGGTAAGGTCGCGGTCATGGGGCTGCTTGAACGCAACGGCGAAGTGCGCTGTCAGATTGTTCCGAATACTCGACGCAAATCGCTGGAAGAAATCATTCAGAAGAATATTGAAACCGGAACCCATGTTTATTCTGACAACCTGCCTTCGTATCGAAGTCTGGATGATGCGGAGTACATCCATAAAGTGATCGATCATGCTGAGAGATACGTTGACGGAAACATTCACACAAACGGAATCGAAAACTTCTGGTCGCTGCTCAAGCGTTCGATCAAAGGCACTTACGTTTCGGTCGAACCGTTTCATCTTTTCAGATACCTTGACGAGCAAACGTTCCGCTTCAATGGTCGCCACGGCAATGACGGCCAACGTTTTCAAAAAGTAATGGAGCAAATCAGCGGCAAGCGTCTCACCTTTGCAGAAGTGACGGGCAAAGACATAGACGCACGTAAATTATCGTGCTAAGCAGCGCGCTTCTTACCGGAAGCTGCCACGCGGGAAGCGGTCGAAGTAGGCCGCTTCTTTTTCTTTGCCTTAGCTTTCTTTTCTTCCGCCAGCTTTTGTTGCAGTTCGGAATAAGGTACGGCTAAAAGTCCGCCCATTACGTCGTCGAATTTTTCAAACTCACTTTTCCTTCTCATTTTTTGTGCCTCAACGTGAGCGGCCAAACTTTCGGTGCCAACTTAGCCAATTGCTTTTGTCTATCCTTGATTTCCTCCGGCCCCCAACTTACGTAACCGCTAGCTTGGGCCGTGAAATGAAAGCCGGAGTTTTCTAGGATTGGCTTTTTGAATGGATACCCTCTACTTCCAATGGCCCTATTATCTGCCTCGCCTAATAACATTTGATTACCAAGCCGCCAGACAAAGTCTTCGTGCATCTCGTCAGTTATGTGCTTCCACTCACCGCGAAATTCAGCAAAATCCTTCGGCATTAAATGCTCCAGCGTAATCACCGCTTCGTCGCTGGGAATATGCGCAGCTTGAGGATCGTTCTGCTGCTGCCGCTCAAAAGCACGCAAGTAATATCGGGCTATGTCGCCCTGCTTAACGTCGTTCGCCTCAAACTCCCGTTGAAAATCTCCATCATTTGGAACAGCCTTATTAATGACTTTTGCGATACGGGCGACGGATTTTAGCTTCTTCTCACGCGTCTGATGTGCGGCATCACCGAAAAGTGTCTCAAGCTCTCCACTGCCCTGCATCTTGGAAACAATTAGCCGAACAGTCCAGGCCACGGCGAGATGGGTGACATTAGCAATATCTTTATGGCCGAAAGCATCAACCACGCTCAAGAGCAACGGCCGAATCTGCTTTACTCCAAAGAGTTTTAATACCTCTAGGTTTTTTCGTATCTCGTGCGTATAGATTCCAAAAGCTGCCCAATAGGGATCAGAAGGCGATAGAAGGGCAATATACTTTTGGGACGCCTGCGACAGCCCTACCGAAAGTTCTGTAACCTTTGCGGGACTAACAATTCTCTTCTTTATCGCATTGAAAAGTTGCGGCCCGCGCACTGTGCCGTTACGGGAAATCCAGTAATGTCGGACAAAGTTCGAGGTCACATCATCTTCTTTAGCTGTATCCAGTGCCCCGATCATCGTTGTCCAGTTATGCTTTACCGTTTCAAAATTGGTAGTGGCTTTGCCAAACAAATAGTTCTTTATAAGATCGACGGCCGAAAGAGCTAGGCCTCGGTCATTCATTGTTTCAAATATAGTATAGGCGGCCCCTTCGTCGGGGACTCGTACCCTTACAACAACCGTTTTCTCTCGGATAAATTTGATCCATTTAGCCAGCTCGTCATGTTGCTTGTTTTCGCGCAGACCTTTGACTATGTCCCTAATCGTCTTGGCGGCTTCTTTCGCAGCGGTATCTATCAGCTTGTGTGATCTGATTTTTGGCTTTGTGGCGAACTCCTCGTCTCGTCCAGTGTCACCTTTTACTAATATGATTCGCTGGAAAAAATATTCGTTATCACGGTCATTTAGGCGGAGATGTTGAACTCTATCAACTTCGCCATATTCTTCTGTTAGCAAATAGGAGGACTGCAACTTGCGCGCGTTTTCCTTATCGCCCAGTTTTACATGATGATCTCTTATCGCGGCAATTAAGATCAGCGTTGTCGCCAACCTTTGTTGGCCGTCGGCGACATAGTTAGCCCCGTCCGCTTCGCCCATCAAAACAATTGACCCGAGAAAATACTCCTCTGCGCCTTCACTGATCGCGCCCTTTAAATCTGCGAACAGTTCGCGGACATGCTTACCCTCCCATGCATAATTTCTCTGATTGGTAGGAACGCGGAGAAAAGAGTCCTTTAGAATTGCCCCGATCTTTTTAGACTCAGCTTTAATTTCCAAGGTGGAAGCCATCGAGAAATACCTCCAAGCGCCATCGCGATAGATTTCTAGCACGACGAGCCACCCCCTCGCCGCTCGCTAGATGGCGGAGGCTCATCGCCGTTTGATTCGCCCCCATCATCCTCTTGACCGCCTGATTCGTCAAGTATATTATTGCCCTCGCAAAGCCTCGCCTTGGGCTCAAATACATCCGCTGCTTCGCAGCTTAGTTAAATATGGTCACCCAGATCTTAAGTGCTCAGCGATCAATCAAGAGCATTTAGCGTCACCTAAGGACTTTTTGGGCAAGCCAGTCGACGCAGGTTAGGGCACTCGAAAATAATACGTTCCAGCCCAGCTCGGTTCGCCGTGGATTCGCGTCAGAGTCACTCGAAAGTCTCCAGCTTTTAGCCGCTCAACTTGAACATCGAAATCAATTCGGTCTGCATCTTCGACGCGAATCTCCGGCACGTTGTGAACAACCTCGCCGCTGCTGGTCGTCACGACCGCACTAAACGTCCCGGATTCATTTCTCTCCAGCACCAGTTCAAGTCGCACAGCGTTCGATGCATTATTCGCCAGACTGACAACAGGCGCGTTGCCGGGTGATGAGCTTGCCGGCAAGACCAACGTCTGCGGCGAAGCTTCGTGCGCCGGCAACTGAGGTGTTTCATCACGGTGGTCCGCCGATCCGGCTGAATTCACTGGATGGTGAGCCGCTGCCGGAGTTGGCGTGACGACAGCCGCCGGCCGCAGACGTTTGGGAATGATTTGCCTGACGATTTGGGGTTCCTGGCGAATTACCAGTGCGCTGGCAAAGAGCACCATCAACACCACGATTGCAAACGCGATTCGCCACGCAAACGTCGGCCAGACGAAAAGACTTTGCGCGCTTGATGAACGCGCGCGCTGCGCTACCTTGTCGACGGCAAAAGTCTGTCGCAACGCCTTGGATACTTCGAGCTGCCGGCGGCGCGCCGTCGTTACCAGAAACTCTTTTTGAAAGAGTTCGCGGACGTTCGCTTTCAAGCGGCGCAGCACGTAGTCGTCAATCAAAGCGATTTCGGCGAACCGCGCGCGTTGCTCGAGTTGAGGATTCATTAACAGCGCCCGCTCGAATGCCGACTGCTCCCCGCGAGAAAGCTGCGCGAGCAGGAACCGGCGAATCGTGGCCTCTGAAAAAGGTGACTGCTGTTTGTTGGAATTCGACATGACGCTTGCGCCCTCCCTGGCGACCACCCCACGCGGGCTGCCCGCGTGGGGACCCGGTTGGTGGCTACTGCCCCGGAACTTCCATACATTGTTCGATACACGTTTGCAGCTTTGCCCGGATACGCAGCGCCCGCAGGCGCAGATTGCTGCCGCTCACGCCAAATTTCGCGGCGATGCGTTTACGCAAGCTAATCTTCGCGCTTTTGTCAGCCGCGTAGTACTGCTCAATGATCTCGCGCGCGTGTGGCGACAACTTTTCCAAACAACGATCGAGACAAACTTGTGTCTGCTCTTTAACTTCAACCTGATCGTTCCCGGCCAGGACTAGTCTGGGTACCGGCGGACGTCGCAGGTATTCGTGATGCACGTTATTCATCACGCCGAGAAAATAGATCGCTTTGTCACCGGTGTAGGTCGCTTCGATGTCTTGCACGCGCCGGGCGACACGGTCGATAACATCGTCGGCTAGTTCTTCGGGAATGTGACACCCGCGCGACGCCAGAATCGCGATGAGACGCCAGCGAATGCTTTCGTAAAGCTGACCAGCTCGATCCGGATCCGGATCGAGCCAGGTCAGCAGCCGTTCGAAATCGGATGGTTCCAGCACCTTGAGTTGCCTCATGGGTGACATTCCTACTCCTTGGAGTGCGCCGGCAGAGCGCAGCGGCGACGGCGCATTTCAAATCTTCCTATTGCTTTACGAGGTCCGACAGGTTCACGGTTCGCTCTTTCGTTTCGCCCTGCACCTTGACCGTTGCCTTGAGTGCTTTTTCGTCGATTGAAACGACCGTTGCTTCAACTGCCGCGCCGTTGATCGTGACTTTCACCTTGTCGCCTGTCTTCCACACCACGCTGGTTGACGCCGGCGCCGTTGCTTCCGGCGAAGGGCTCGGGGCAGGCGTCGTTGATTGCGCGGCCGGACTTGCCGCCGGTTTGGTAACTTCGCTTCCCGGTTCGCACGCCGCGATCAGAACACACAAAGCCAATACTGCAATAAGTTTCGTAGTCATGTTGTTAGCTCCCGTTTGATGAACTACTCAGCTGTCCGGCCAGGTTGTTAATTGCGGCCGGACTCTGAATTCGCGGGTGAATGACCGTGGAAGGCGAAACGTTTCAGGGGGGAGACGAAGATTTTTTTGGCGTCGCGACTGGAGCGCAAGCGTCCTCGCTTGCTTTGTCTTCAAAGAATGAGCAACCGGGACGGTTGCGCTCCAGTCAAGTTATCCAGTGTTCTTCTCGGCGCTGAAATCGTAGGTCATCACGATGCGGAGCGATCCTTCCTGGACCTCGGATCGCACATCCTTGACGTTGGCTTTGACTGAACCGCCGGTCGTTTTGATCGGAAGCGACAAAGCGAGCTGAGAAGCACGGAGGACTTCGAACGGATTCACTTGCGCGGCAATCGTCTGGCGCACGAACGCGGTGACAAATGCGCTGACGAGCGGCGGAACGTTTTCGAGGTTCACTTCTTCCATGATTAACGCGCCGAATACGGTTTGCCTGGCTTGCTCGAATGACAGCTCAACCGTGGCATTGCCCGTGCCTTTGAATTGAATGCACTTTCCGAGCACGCTGTAGCTGCCGGTGAATGCCAGTGGCACGACAATCTTTCCGCCGGTGAATCGCACGCCGGTTTTCACGTTGCCACTCTCAGCATTCAGGATGACCACGTTGCTGCACGCGTCCTGAAACGCAATCGTTTGAAAGGCCGGTTCGGACGGAAGCTGCCCCAGCTTCAGTTGTGGTGGACCAAGTTGCTGAAAGATCGTGCCGAGCAGCGCGTCAAAGAATTTCTCTTCGAGGGTGACTGACACCGAACCCGCGTTCACCGCGTTCGCGTCGGGTGGACGCAGAGCGGTTCCCGGCAGGCTCGCCTTTCCGGACCTGCCAAAGAAATACACGGTTGCGAGGACGCCGATCAGCAGCCCCGCAACCAGACCGAGAACTACGCGCTTCATCTTATTTCGGCGAGCCGGCCGGGCTCGGGGATGGGCTGGCTCCCATCTGCATGTTCGACATGATGGCGCGCAAAATCGAGGCTACCGCGTTTGTCAGCGCATCGATCTGCTGCTTGATCTTTTCCGGCGCCACCTGCGAATACCCTTCCGGAATTTGAAACTGCGCTGCATCCACGTCGGTCTTGATGTCACGCATTTCGGCGACGATGCGCGCGGCGTTGACACCCTTCACCTCGCCTGAGCTTTCCGCGTTCACTTCCGTGCGCAGAGGCAGACGCGTTTCTTTGTCGATGAACACGAATGCTTCGGCGGTCACTTCGCCGGCTTGGGTCTTCGTGTCCTTCGACGTGGCGTAGCGATACTTCTCAGCAGTGCGTCCGTTGATCTGCTCTTCCCCGACTTTTTCGACGCCACTCTTGTTTTTCAAGTCAGCGACGATCTGGCCGGGCGTCATCAGCTTTTGCAATTGCGCTCCCGTCGATTCTTTCGACAGCTCGGCGTATTGCTTTTTGCTGGGCACAATCACGTAATGCCGGTTGTCGTGATCGAGATAAACCAGCGGTGTGCCATCGGGCAGCTTGAATTCAACGCGCCGATCCGCAGCGTTTCGCGCAACCTGCACGGCCAGGGGCGGAATGCCCATCGCCTTGTCGCCACCCGAAGTCTGCAGCGTGAACACGAGTGTAGCGCTGTATTTTTCGGGTTCGGCAGTATCCAGACCGGAAGTCGTACTGCTTGAGTTTATGTTGGAGTTCGTATTCGCCGGTGACGCGTTCGCGTTGACGTTCGCATTCACATTCGAATTCGCGGCCGGCTGACAGCCGGTTAGAAACAGCATTGACGCCGCGGCGCCAAGCAGTGCGATTTTCAAAATTATTCGTTCAATGTTCGTAAACATACGTGCCTCTGAAACGCGCAGCATGCGCGTCGGTTAAATGATTGTGTTACGGGGGTTGTGAACCAAGAATACCACGCCGGATGAGGACTTCCGAAATGGCCCTCGTCGTCCTTCTTTGCGGTGCTTTGCGTCTTAACGCCTTTGCGTGAACTGCATTCAAGGGTAATTCACGCAAAGACGCAAAGTTGCAAGGAATCGCAAAAGAAAAAACAGGGCGCGGCACACTGCGCGCTCATTGACACTGATGCAACACTGTCGTAAAAGGCGTGTGATTTTCAATATCCCCAATAAAGGTGCAATTCGAATGAAAAAATTCCTGGCGCTGTTTGCGCTGTTATCCGTGGCGCTGGCATGCAACTTAATGAACCGGAAGGGGAGCAACACAAATTCCTCTTCCTCGAGCGGCACATCGACGACTTCAGACGGCGAAACCGTGGAGAAGGCGAATCCAACGGCCGCTCAGCAGGCCGCGATCGCCAACGGTCAAACCGTCACCTGGGAGCAGCAGGGGATAACCTGGACGCTGCCTGCCAACTGGAAGAAAAACGACGTACGGAACGAATCGCTAAGTTACAGCGGGGGCGGAGCGCACTTGACGGTGGCCGTTTCGATCATGCCGCAGATGGCGAACCTGGTTGATACGAGCAGCAAAGCGATGTACGAAGCCGCCAAGACTCAGCAGAAAATTGGTAAGTACGACGAGGCGCGCTGGCTGGAGCTGGACGGCGTGCGCGGCATAGCATTCCGCGAATCCGTGCAGGAAAGGCCCGATGACATTCGCCGTCTGGAATGGCAGGCCTATCGTACGTATGCGGGGAGTACGCAGCTCATCACGATGATTCTTTCAACGAACTCAGGTGATTTTTCAAAGCATCAGGATGCGCTGTATGGCGTGATGTACTCGACGAAGGTGGTTCACTGATTTGGAGTGCGCCGGCGGGCGGGGTCCCCGCGCGAGCATCTCGCGTGGGGTGCTCTTGACGGCGCCTTGGATCGCGCCGTTGTGACGATCATCCACAGCGCTGTCGCCGCTTCGCTCTGCCAGCGCACTCCAAAAAAAAGAGGCGGGCAACGCCCGCCTCTAAACCGTCTTAAGAACACCCGCTTGCTATCGCAAGCGGTTAGTTCTTCTTAATGTAGTTCCGGTGCACCCACACATCGCCTTTCGCGCGATCGCGGGTCTCGAAACTCACCTTGCCGGCTGAATCGCGTGTGATCACCTGTACCCGAGGCGAAACATCCTTCTGCTTCTCTTCGCCTGAGTCGTCCAGCAACGAGTGGACCTCTTCGGCTTTCGGCGCCGCGAACTTCTGATCGCCACGCAGCTCGGCCACGGCTTCGATCGCGCTCGCCTTCAGGAGTTTCGGCCAAAGCTTCTTGAACAAGGCGCTGGATGCGTACACGTCAGCACTATTCACTTTTCCGTTAATCGCGAAGACATAGCCGATCACGTCAGACTTGCCGTTAACGATCGACGAAAGCGCCTTCATGTAATCATCCGCCGTCTTCTGCACCTGCTTGTTTTCCAAAGCGAGTTGCAGGCTGGACGGGGACGCGTCGGAATTTACCCGCGCGCCTGTGTTTGCGCTGAGCTTATCCTGGGCGACCGAGACTTCGCGCCAGACTTCGCTTTGCGACGATTTCACTTTAGCCGCAAGTTTCACTTCCCTGCTTGCCACAGTGTTGGATGAGGAACTGAACACGGTCGAGGCTTCGTTGCCGCGTTGACTCCAACGGCCGCTTTCCACGCAGAACGCATCGATGGGAACCTGCACCGATTTAGGCGGCAGAATCAAATCGACGACCAACATGCGATCCTGTGCGCCACCCTTCACGATGTCGCCCGATTGAACATAGACGTCTTCGGTCGAGACATTCTGAATCGTTAAGCGATTTACTTCGCGCGTCTCGCGCACGATCACTTTCTTTTGGATCAGCGCCTCTTCTAGAGTCAGAAACGTCTGTCCCTTGAGCCGGTCTTTGCCGTGCACCAGAAACACGGACAGGTTCCCGTGCGTAAACGGCCCTTCCAGCCGGTACTCACCTTTAGGCTCGGGCTTACCGCCGCCGTGACTCCCCCAGCCGGCAATAACTCCGAGCGGCGCCGTCACCAGGGCGGCCAACACTACGAGCATTCCAAACACATTCCACTTCATCACTTTTTCTCCCTCCAGTATTCAAGGCGCTCCCCGCTCGCGCGATTCGCGCTTCAGATTTAAAACGGGGAGACCTCCCAGGACGGTCTTCACTGGTTGAATCTTTAAGCTTCCGTGAAAGAACGCGCGGTCGCTTTTGTTGGTTAGAACGTGTGTGGAGAGACTTCTTGCGCGGTTGGAGAGGAGATCAGGAGCTCAGAGTTGCCCGCGCCCGGTTCAAACCGTCACCGGTGAAATACTTTGCGGTAGCCAGGCATTAGCTATGGATGCAATCGGTGGCAAGGACGCGAAATTGTGTTGACAGCGCAATCCGTGGCAAGTAACCTTGCGCCGCTCGCGAATCGCCTTTTTATCTCAAACTTATAAAAAGGCGGTCACACCGCGTCCCGCCGTACCTTTGCGGCGAACTCCAACCCGCAGCAGTCGTTTTATTGCCAGTTCCAGCTAGCTGCGATCAGACCTGAGGAGCGAACGAATGAGCAACGAACAACCCAATGCCGCTGATACCAGCCGCAGGCCCAAGTGGACCGTCATGATTTACATGGCCGGCGACAATAACCTCACCGAGGAATGCATTTATTCGCTGACGGAAATGAAGAAAGTGGATCTCGGTGAGGACGTTCAGGTTTTTGTCCAATACGATCCGAAAGATGATTTTCTTCCGGTTAAGCGATATCGAATTAACCGTCCGCCCGAGGACAGTGTCCAAGACGATAAGAAAAACGCTAAACCCAATCAAATCGAAGATGACAAATTTGATGAAGTACAGCTAAATGGCGAATTCAAGTTTGAGAGTCCGCACATGAAACCTTATCGCCGGTTCACGGGTGATCAAAAAGAGCGTCCGGGAGAAGGTTTCAGCGGCGACCCGGCAGCCCTTTACAACTTCATAGCCTATTGCCTGGATCCACCTTCTTCGGCGCCCGTCCTCAGGAGTGATCATTACCTCTTTATCATTTGTGGTCACGGCGGCGGCGCAGAGCGCGACTATCTGCTGCGGGACGATAGTCCCCAGGGCTACCTCACGCTTAAGGAGTTAGGCCAGGTCCTTTATGAACTGAATCGAGATTTCACTCATGAGAACGGCCGGCCCTTCGTCCTTGACCTGTTCGGGATGGACACGTGTCTCATGAGCATGACCGAGATTGCTTATGAGCTCCGAGGACATGTAAAGGTAGCGATCAGCTGCCCAAGTTATGCTCCGGCCTCCGGCTGGCCTTACAAGGAAGTGTTGGAAGTAATTAAAGACTCGTGCAAGGCCGCCTGTGTTGAAACAGGAGAGGAGGATCTTTCCAGGGATTGTTTCCGTCGCCTAGCGAAAGAAATTGTTAATACATACGTTGATTTCTACGCAGATTACTCGTTTGGCGGGTTGTCGGTGACCCAATCCGCACTGGATATTCGGTTGGTTAATCAACTGATCGATGGAAAACCGAGGATGGGCGGGAATGCGGAATTGGTCGGGCTGAAGAAGATTGCTGACACCTTCACGAAGAAACTGGATGAGATTCTTCCCTCAAAAGACAACGACCCGCCGCCCTATTACGATTCGTTTACGACGGCAATGGTCCTGGCGCACTGGCAGGCTCAATCCTATAACGGCGAACTGTATGTGGATTTGGCGGACTTTCTAAAGGTTCTCGCAGACCGTCTCCGACTAATTGCGAATCCTGAGCCCGATATACTTGAATTGGCTCGGCAGTGCGATGAATTAGCGAAATTCATCGAGAAGCTATTCGTGATTGCCTCATGCTACAGCGGCCGGAAGTTCCAGTGGACATACGGGCTGTCAGTCTACTTTCCCTGGGATCACGTATTACCTTACTACGCAGATGCTATCGCGTTTCCGAAACATTCAGGATGGGTAAATTTTTTAGAAAAATATGTTCGAGCCAGCCGCCGGCCGCCGCGCGACAATTCACGTTGGTTCGAGAACATCGACGAAGTGCGCATGGGTCCGGACAAGATGGGGCCTGATAAATCACAGATGATCAATCCCATTCATAGCATGAGAAATCCGCCGATCGCTGTGGACACTGGCAAACAGCCCCCTTCAGATAAAGCGGAAGAGGACCCGCCCAAACCACCGCGCCGGAAGCCAGGCAAACCGAAACCGGCGAAACGCGGAAAGACGCGTTAGCTGAAGTATGCATTTCTCGCGCTTTGTTAAAGCCATTCGTGTTTGCACCGTCGCACTCTGGATAATTTCGTGTGGCGCTAACTCTCTCTCGTCCGCGCGGCAACCGCCAGGCACTTCGACCGTCACGGCTTCAGACACGGCTACCGACACAACCGCGATGCTGGCGCAGGGCGACCGATTGGCGGGCGCGCACAAAACTGACTCTACACAACTAGCCATCGAAAAATATGCGGCTGCTCTGAGACTGTCTGAAGCCGCGCACGACCTGAAGACGCAATTTCGCGCACTGTCTGCGCTCGGCCAGGCGCATGAGTTTCTCAACGAGGACGATCATGCGCTCGGTTACTATCAGCGAGCGATTGCGATCAGTTTGCGCACCGGCGCTCAAGATCAAATGAGCGCATGCAATAACATCGCGGCCCTGCATGCGGCCAAAGGCGATAACACTGTGGCGCTCACCTACGCGCGACGGGTGCTCCAAATCACAAAACAAGTTAGTGATCGTCAGGCCGAAGCTCAGGCCTTTTATACGATCGCCGAAGCAACCTACGGACTTGGCGATCTGAGCCAGGCGCTGGTGCATTACACTCGCGCCCTGGAGATCTGGCACCAGCTTCAGAACCGCTCCAAGCAGGCAGAAGTCTTGATCGGACTTGGTTATGCGTATTCCAACATGAGCGAGCCGGAAAAAGCGCGCGCGTCCTTTCAGGAAGCCATCAATCTGAGTAAAGAAGCCAATGACCTCGGCATGCAAGCCGCGGCACTCCGGGGCATTGGAAACTTCCACACAAAGCAGGGGCAGTTCCAGGAGGCACTCGACAGACTGTTTGAAGCGCAAAAGCTTCTTGAGCACTACGACAGCCGTCTCCTCAAAGCGCGGGTGATCGCCGCTATCGGCTATGCATACGAGAATCTTGGCGAAACGGATCGTGCGCTTGATTACGACAAACAGGCTACGGAAATATTTCACCAGATTGGAAATCGTTGGGGTGAAGCGGAGTTGCGCTGGGATATGGGTCACCTGCACTTCATGCGCGGTGACTATCAGGAAGCGCGAAAACAATATGAACATGCGCTGACGTTGTTCACAGATTTGAAGATGCCGCGAATGGAGGCGCAGACGCTTCGCGATTTAGGTGTGGTGCACGAAGCGCTCGGCAATCACGCAAACGCCATCGTTTGTTTCAAACGCTCAATAGCTTTAACGCGATCGGGACAGGATCAGCGGTACAAAGCCTACACCTTGACCTATTTAGGGCGGGTTTATCAGCGGCTGGGAAAAAACGCGGAAGCGCGAAATCTTTACCAAACTGCGTTACCGCTGAGTCAAAGAGCGGAGGATGCAGCTGGCGAAGCATTCACGCTCTTCAACCTGGCGCGCGTTGAACTGATTTCCGGCAAACCACAGCAAGCCCGTCCGCTCATTGAGCAGTCGTTGAAACTAATCGAAGATTTGCGGAATCGAGTGCTCAGCCGCAACCTACGGGCGGCTTATGTCGGCACGATACATGAGTACTATCAGCTTTACGTGGATGTACTGATGCAGTCTGCGAGAGTCGACCCTTTTGGCGACTGGAAAACGCTGGCGTTCAACGCAAGCGAGAAAGCCCACGCGCGGACATTTCTCGAATCATTGCGAGAAGGCCGAGCAAATCTGGTTCAAGGCAGTGACACCAAGCTCATCGAGCGACAAAAGGCGCTCGAGATTGCGGTGAATTCAAAGGCTGAGCTTCGCATGAAGTTCCTAGCGGACAAGAACGAAGCGGCCGCACAACAAGTGTCCACTGAGTTGAATTCTCTGACCTCGCAATATGAGCAGTTGGAAGTAGAAATAAACGCAAAGAACCCGCGCTATGCTGCGCTCACACAGCCGCAACCTCTCACGCTCAGTGAGATTCAGCAGCAGGTCCTGGACGATGATTCCGTTTTACTGGAATACATGCTCGGGGATGACCGCAGCTACCTGTGGGCCGTGACGCGGACAGAGATCTTAAGTTATGAGTTGCCACCGCGTGCTCAAATTGAAACTGCCGCGCGAAATTTGCGAGAACTACTCACTGTAAACCAACCGAAGCTTAACGAAACCTTTCAGCAACATCAGGAACGGGTTCGCCAGGCAGATGCCCAACTTCCTGCCGCCGCCGCCGCGCTGAGCGATCTACTGATCCGCCCGGTCCATGATAAGTTGCGCACCAAGCGCCTTATAGTCGTCGCCGACGGAGCGTTGCACTACATTCCTTTTCAGGCGCTAACCGTTCCACCCGCTAGTGGTGATGCAGGGAGTCCGAACGATCGAATTCCTCTGTTGGTTAACCATGAGATTGTGTACCAGCCTTCGGCTTCCGCTCTGGCGGTCTTGCTTAACGGCAACACCCGACCCGCTCCTCAAAATGCGATCGCCGTTTTTGCCAACCCGGTATTCGAAGCGGACGACTCGCGCGTCAGGGTAAGAACCGGCAGTGACGCCGCGAACACGCAACACGCCGAAGTGCGGGGAGTATTTCGGGACCTCGGTCTCTCGGACGATAGAGTTCCTGCCCTGCCGGCATCTCGCGACGAGGCGGAGGCAATCCTGTCATGCGCGCCCTGGGGCACCAGCTTGAAGGCGCTGGACTTTGATGCGAGTCGCAAGACTGTCTCTCGGCCCGAACTCGCGCATTACCGCATCGTGCACTTTGCCACTCACGGCTTTGTAGATTACGAGCATCCGGAACTGTCCGGCCTGGTACTTTCGCTGGTCGATCAAAATGGTCAGCCGCAAGAAGGTCATTTGCGTTTGCATGACATCTACAATTTGAAGTTGTCGGCCAATTTGGTCGTGCTGAGCGCCTGCAACACCGGCCTCGGAAAAGAGATAAAGGGCGAAGGGCTGATCGGCTTAACGCGCGGGTTCATGTATGCGGGAGCGGGAGGTGTGGCCGCTTCGTTGTGGAAGGTGGATGACGAAGCAACGGCCGAGTTGATGACGCGTTTCTACGAAGGCATGTTCAAAAGGGGCCTGACGCCATCCGCTGCAATGCGTGAAGCACAACTTTGGATGTGGCAACAAGAACGCTGGCGCGCGCCGTACTTTTGGGCTGCGTTCATCATCCAGGGACGATACGATCAAGTTCAAAACGTTGGCTTCTCATCCTCACACGCGCAAACGCTGGTCGCGTCCGCTGGCGTCGTTAGCCTGGTGCTCCTGATGGCGTGTGTGGCTTTTGGCAGAAGACGAAGTCGGGCTCTTTAGGTACAATACGCGGTCTAGCAAAGGCACCTTAGTCATTCCACCCGAGGCCTTTGCGCTTGCCCCATGAAGAAAGACTGGGTTCTTACACAGGAAGCATTCGATGCGCTGCTCGGCTGGCTCGATTCAAATCGCGAGGTAGCCGCGGAGAGGTACGAACGAATACGCAATCGTTTAATCAAGATATTCGCGTGTCGCGGCTGCTCAGAAGCGGAAGATCTCGCGGATGAAACTATCAACCGCGTCACCAGCAAACTTGCGGATATCCAGCCGGGTTTTGAGGGTGACCCCGCGCGCTACTTCTACGCCGTGGCAAAGAAGATCTTGCTCGAGCATTCCCGACCGAAGGCGACGCCTCCGCTGCCTCAAGAGTCATCGGAAGACGAAGAAACCGAGTTGATGTACCAGCGCCTGGAACTCTGTTTGGAAAAGCTAACACCGGCAAATCGAGAGTTGGTGCTCGGGTATTATCAGGAAGAAAAACACGCGAAAATAGAGAACCGCAAAGCCCTGGCAGGCCGGCTCGGGATCGCCGTGAATGCCTTGAGAATCCGGGCACATCGCATTCGAGGCTGGCTGCAACAGTGCGTTAAGCAGGCCCTTCAAGAGGCCGCAGCGTGAAATAGTAAGCGCTGGAACGTCATTAGTATTGAAAGCATAGGGGACGGGTTCAGTCCTTTGAAGTCAGGCGTAGAACAACAAGAGATTCGTGCATACCTCCTCGGCCAACTGTCGAGCGAGCGGCAGTCGCAGTTTGAAGAGTTGCTGCTCACCGACGACGACGTCTTCCAGGAGCTGGAAATCGTCGAAGACGAGCTGGTCGATGGGTACCTGCGAGAAGAACTCACGCCGGCCGATCGAGCGGGCTTCGAATCTCATTTCATGGCGGCGCCGGAGCATCGTGAAAAGCTAACCTTCGCCCGCGCCTTCAAAAAATCACTATCGAACAGAGTTGAATTGTCAGGCCAAGCACCTGCCCCCGCGCAGCCAACGGAGGCGCGGGGTGAAGCTTCGGGATCGCGAGAATCAAACGGGAAGAAATCCTGGTTTGAGTTTTTCGGAATTCGAAATCCAGCGCTAGGCTACGCAACGGCAGTAGCACTCCTTCTGATTGTCGTTGGTCTTAGCTGGGTTGTGTGGAGACGCGCGACCACGCCTCGTGATCCGGGCCGAGTTCTGTCAGTAGCTCTCACAGCCGGACTCACCCGTGACGTCAGCGAAGGACCCAGGAAGGTTTCTGTTTCAGCCGACATTGATACGCTTCGGCTCCAACTCATAATTCCGAATAACCGCTACCAATCCTACGAAGCAACGCTGCTTGACGCCGAAGGCCGCGGGTTAGCGACTGAATCGAAACTCCCAGCCGAGACTGTCAACGGTCAACCTGCTGTAACCTTCGATATCCCTGCCAACCTCGTAGCACCCGGCGACTATCGCGTAAAGGTCACTGGAATGTCCGCAAAGAGTGGCGCCGAAAACTTAGCTGTTTATTCCTTTAGAGTAACAAAATGATCGATCTCCGGTAACGAAGAGCCGATCCAAGCTGAATCTCCCCGCATCGAATGACGAGCTCCATCAGCCAGGTTTCTTCGAACGCTGGGCTAGCTTAATCCTTGAGCAACCCCCCAGTCATTGCTCATTTCCAAGACGCCCTACAACGATAATTCCTCGGCGATGAAATGTTTCAAAGATCCGAAGCATATCAGCTGAGAGAACACCTGACAGATTTGAACCTTCGTTTGCTGTGCTTGCCACGGTAAAGGTTCACTGCCATTCAGCGAACAGAGGAGGAATCATGATAACCACAGCTAAATGCTTTTTATCGAAATCGTTTCGAATCGCGCGCAGTACTGGTCTGCCCTTCGCTTTAAATGCCTTTGTGGCTGTCACCGCCGTGTTCGTGATTTGGGCCAGCGTTAATGCTCAAACTCACGTGCCGCCCACTGTAATTCTCAAACCG
>DASUTF010000249.1:0-2668 GCA_036374695.1 Pyrinomonadaceae bacterium | reverse complement strand
TCTGATTCGTCGCGAACGCCAGCGCATCTTCGAGACTGACAACTCCGCGCTCAATCAAATTCTTAATCACCGAATCAAAATCCTGCATGCCCTCAAGCTTTCCGTCGCGCATCGCTTCGAGCAGGGACTTGCCTTCCACCTCGCCGTTTTCGATGTACTCGCGCGTGCGCGGTGTCGAGCGCAGAATTTCCACGGCGGCAACGCGACCGCGCATATCGGCACGCGGAATCAAACGTTGCGAGACGATGTAACGGAAGGTCTGGGCCAGTCGCGTGCGAATGACGGGCTCTTCATTCTTCGGATAAAGCCCGATGATGCGATCAATCGTTTTCGAAGCATCGATCGTGTGCAAAGTGGAGAGAACGAGGTGCCCGGTCTCAGCGGCTTCGAGCGCGATCTCGGTAGTTTCGTAGTCGCGCATTTCGCCGATCAGAATCACTTTCGGCGCCTGGCGCAAAGCTGCGCGCAGTGCGGAAGGAAAATCTTTCGTGTCGTGACCCACTTCGCGTTGATTGATCGTCGAGTTCTTGTGCGTGTGCAGGTACTCGATCGGATCCTCAATGGCGACGACGTGATAGTGTTTCGTCTCGTTAATGACGTCGATGATCGCTGCAAGCGTGGAACTCTTTCCCGATCCGGTCGGGCCGGTAATCAGGACCAGGCCATTGCGCAGTTCCGAGATCTCGGAGAGTTGCGGCGGTAGGTGCAACGACTTAAGAGTGGGAACGTCGGTTGGAATCACGCGCATGACGATTGAGTAAACGCCGCGTTGCTGAAAAATATTGCAACGAAAACGCGCGCGCGATGGCAGCGAGTAACTCAAGTCCGCCGTGCCCGTTTCCACCAGTCGTTCAGCCGCCTCAGCGTTTTCCTGAAGCAGAGTCATCGCGATGATCTCAGTTTGGTAGGGCGTAAGTTTCTGCAATCCAAGCGGTTGGACGGGCGTCAGCTTGCCGTTTATTTCGACCTGCGGTAGCTGGCCGACGGAGAAATTGAGATCGCTGATCTTGTCTGAGACCAGCAACATACGCTCGATAATTGGCGGTAAATCGAAGAAACTCATGAAGAGACAGGCTCCAGGACTGAGGCTTTAGTAGGGCTCAATAGGAGGGAGGATCGGATTGGCCGCTTTTTGCGCGGCGATCCATTCTCGCTGATGCTTCGGCGAAAACGCAAGCAAAAAATATTAGGGGCCATTTTGAGGAACGCCGGCCAGCTCGAGCATTCTTCGCATGTTGTGCTCGATCTTTGACGGTTCGCCGATAACTGAGGCGATAACTGCAACAGAATCTGCGCCCGCCTCGAGGACGTACTGGACGTTAGCGGCGGTGATCCCTCCGATGGCCACCAGTGGAAGATCCGCTGCAATGTTCCTGACCGCCCGCAGTTGCTCAAGTCCCACTGTCGGATCGTGATCCTGTTTGGTGCTGGTGTTGAAAACGGGCCCGAACGCGACGTAGTCGATTGGCAGTCGCACGGCGGTTTCCATCTGTTGCTGAGAGTGGGTGGAAAAACCAATCAAAGTATCGGCTTGAACCAAACGCCGCGCGGCTTCGACTGGCATGTCGTCTTGTCCAAGATGGACGCCGCAAGCGTTAACTGCCATTGCGATGTCAACGCGATCGTTGATAATTAATGTGACGCGATTGTGGCCGGCAACTTTGGACGCGGCTTCGGCGTCGCGAAGGAAATCGATCGGCGACAGGTGCTTTTCGCGCAGTTGAACAAAGGTCGCGCCACCATTGATGAGCCGCTGCACTTGTTCAGCATGGCTCAGACCGGAAAGTTGTCGATCGGTGATCGGATAGATCCTGGGTAGCGTCAGTCGCATGAAGTTCGAATCTTACGACAGCATGATTGATTCTGTGAGGTTCAGCAAAGAACCAGTTGAAGAACCGTGCCAGGAGAAAGAAGCTGACGATTCCTCTGAATACTACTACGACGATTCGACCGGCTACCGGATTTACAGACCTGAGAACGAAGATGAGGACCTGGAAGACGAGCTTGAAGAAGAGGAGTAATCAATCGCCTTGCGCTCGCGCGAGAGCGCCGGTTTGCTTTAGCGCTTCATACAAAACAATCGCCACCGCATTCGCGAGATTGAGGCTTCGCACTTTTGGATTCAGCATCGGAATCGTGACGCACTGACTCCAGTTCGCGCGCAGAATGTCCTCCGACAATCCCCTGCTTTCCGATCCAAAGACGAGACAGTCCTGAGCCTGAAAACGCCAGTCAAAATAAGGCAAATTGGCTTTGGTTGTGAAGAAAACCAGACGTGCCGGCCCGACTGAGCTTTGTAACTCGACCAGATCTCGGTGCCGCGAAAGGGTAACTTCAGGCCAATAGTCCAAGCCGGCGCGGCGGACTGCGCGGTCATCAAGCCGAAAGCCCGGGACGCCGACGATGTGCAGAGGCGTGTTCGTGGCGGCGCACAGACGCGCGATGTTGCCGGTGTTCTGCGGAATCTCAGGCTCGATGAGCGCGACCGTGATCATGGTTTCAATGGCAGGTCACCGGCTGCTGACCAGCGTCGGCGCAAAATAATAGGAACGGCAAGTTAAAACATTCGCCGTTCCTTTTCTAAGGGCCGCTAGGGCCTCACTTGGTGTGCGCCACTTGAACGTGGTCGATGTTGTTTCCTGAGTGAACGAACTATCTCTTCTTGGCG
>DASUTF010000248.1:0-9450 GCA_036374695.1 Pyrinomonadaceae bacterium | reverse complement strand
ATAGTAGAGAAACAATGGATCGGGAGTCTTGCCCGGTCGATTGATGATCGAATTCAGCAACGGTAGCGCTTGTTCAAAACGCTCGGCCAGCACGTAACTTTCGGCCAGCGCATCGACGGTGTTCGGATCTTCTTCTTTCGCCGCGCGCTGAAGATCCAGGGCCTTCTGCAAATCGTCGGCGGCTTCGGCGTATCGCTTCAAATAGAATTCTGAGAAGCCGGCGAGCTTCCACGCCTCAGCGTTTGACGGATCGGCTGCGGCAATCTCTTTCGCTTCTTTAGCGGCGGCTGCGTACTGCTTCTGCTGAAACAACTGAAACGCGTGGGTGGTGTCGCTCGAGACCGGAGGGGCGCCGACCGGCTTTGTCGGTTTTACGTCGAGCAGTGGGGCGTCTTTGTTGGTTGCCGGAGCGGGCGTCGGCTCTGGCCCCAGAAGGGTTTCAGGTGGCTTGACCCGGCGCGGTCGGGATTGTGCCGCTGTGAAACCGGCAGCAGCCAGGGCGATCATCCCGGCGATTACAAGCAAAAGGGTTCGATACATGGGCGTGATTCTTTCAGATTTCGGCGGAAACTAACAAGAGGAGAGAAAAGTCTCGTATTCGGATGCGGTCTTACAGGGGGCGGTTTACTTGTCCGAACAAAAAAAGGCCGGCGCAATGAAGCACCGGCCTCGGAAAGTCATCCGGGAAGGCTTCTAGAAATTAAGCCTCAAGCCGAACTGGAATTGCCTTTGATCGAACGCGGCGGTCGGCCGGCTGAAGTACCGGTCGCCATCGCGGAGCGCGAAGGTGTTTACGTCACTGAAGAAGGGCGACGCGGCCGCTTCGTTGAAGCGGTTGAAGAGATTGAAGCCCTCAGCAATCACCTGCAGCCTGACCTTTTCCGTGACGCGGAACTCGCGCGTCACGCGCAGGTCGAACGACGCGTAGCCATGCGTGATGCCGCGATTGCGTCCCAGGCTGCCGCTTGTGAATGGCGTCGTCGGCAGGACAAGCGATCCGTTCGCGGCGATCGCCGGCCGGTCATTCGAGCTCTGCAGGTCTCCGTTTGTGTCGGTGCCGGTCAGGATGTTGAAGGGCCGGCCCGAAGAGATCTCGATGATCGGCGCGATGGTGAAATCAGCAAAGACTCGTTCTGCAAAACTGTCCGAGCTGCGCCACGAGCCTGGCGACGTCATGAAGCCGCTGAACACAAACCGGTGCCGCTGATCGAACAACGAATCCGCGCGCTCAGCGCGGAAGTTACGGTTGTCCTGTGGCTTCAACAGGGTCTGCAAGTCGCTCGAATCATCGATCGAATGTGACCAGGTATATGAAGCAAGGAATTGGAAGTTCTTCGAGAACCGTTTCTTCAATTCCAGGTTCATCGCGTTGTAGGTCGAGTTGCCGTCGGAAAGCTGAGCGCTGACATCCCCGAACGGTGATATCGGCCCGGGAGTGCGCAAGCTGTTCGCGACTGCCAGCGCGCCGTCGAATATTGCCTTGTTAACCAAACCTCCCGAAGCCGAGGTAATGAAGAAATAGTTCGGCGCGGACGGCCGGAAGAAGTTTGCCGCAATCGGATTCACCACGCCCTGGCCCAATCCATTGCGGCCGACGAGACCAGGAACCAGCACGACGAATCCCGGCGGACAACCTGCTCCCGGACACGCGGTCGGAAGCGTGAAGAAGAGCGCTTCGGCATTGGATGCAGGATTACGACCGGCAAAGCGACGGAAGTTCTCGATCAGAAAATCGGTGCGCGGCGCATTGATGTCCTGCGGGTGCGGCAGGTGATGCGCGCCAACAAAGATGTAGCTGGCGGACAGCGCCATGTCTTTCGTCAATCGTCGTTCAATGGTGAAGTTGGCCTGGTTCGCGTAAGCGTACTCAAAGTTCTTGTCCACGTTCAGGGTGAACGGAAGAATGGGGCCAAAGCCCACGAATGTCTGATCGTTGAACCGAACTCTCCCGGGCAAGTACTGGGCGGTCGGCGCAACGCCCGGCGTTGTGAAACCGGCGGGCAAAGCTCCGCACAATGCATTTTGTGTCGCGGCCGAGCAAACGGTGCCCTGGAAAATCTGAAGCAGGTTCAAGAGTTGGTTGGGCGCGGGATTACCCGGCAGCACATTCGTGTACTGCTGCTGCTGGGCAGCGTCCGCAATGTCGGAGTTGAACGCGACCGCCAGTAGTGGATGGTCATAGTAGAGGCCGTACGAGCCACGCACGACTGTCTTGCCGTCGTTCGTCACGTCCCACGCAAACCCGAAACGCGGAGCCACATTGTTCTTGTCGCGAGGGAAACCCTGCTGGACGCTCATTACATCCTGCGCAGTTTGCAGATCTGACGGGCTCAGCGTGATGCCGGTGAGTGGATCACGGAAGCCGATCGGGGGGATCGTGTCCGTGAGCTCGACGTCATAACGCACGCCGTAGTTCAAGGTCAGGTTTGGACGAATCTTCCAGGAATCCTGCCCAAAAAACGCCAGCGGCCGGTTCTTGATCGCGCTGTTCGGATTTCCGAAGCCTTCGATGAAAACACCGGGAAATCCGAGGCCGTAGGCCTGGACCGGCAAAATCTCTGGAGGCACACAAAACGCCGGACGCGGAACAACGGTGGCGCAAGCCGTAGCGTCTCCGGCCGGAAGCGCGCCAATAAAGTTGTTCAGGGTGCTGCCGGCGACTGATCCGAAATTGAACAAGCCGGGGAAGTTCAGATCAAAGCGCGCAGTGATATCGATGAAGTTAAAGTCTCCACCAAACTTCAGGTTGTGATTGCCGACGGTGAAGTTGACGTTGTCAGCGAACTGGTAACGCTTCTCAGTTCGATCCACGGGTGAGAACGGATTCGAACCCATGAACGCGGCGCCGGAAATCTGAATGGCCGTCCCGGGAATTTGCGAATCGAATGTTGCTTTGCGCCGGCCAAAACTGAAACGAGCCTCGTTGACGATGGAATTCGACAAGGTTGACGTCAGCGAAGTTGCGAATGAGAGATCGCGCAGTGTCTGAATTCCGGTGCGCGAGAAATCGTTCTGGCCAAGCGTTTGGTTTTGCGACTCGTCCTGGATTCCGGTCAGGTCCGAGGGGTTGTAACCGAATCGCATCACCAACTGATTGCTGTTGTTGATTCGATGATCTCCGCGCAAGCTGAAGTACGTTGTCTCTTCCGAAAGCGGAAAGACGCGCAGCAGACTGTTGAGCGGGCGAAACGCGACTGCGTCTCCGTTCTCATTAATGGTCGTAAAACCCGGCAGCACGAGATTGTTAGCCGCCGACGGGATGGGCGCGCCGGTAATGAAGAAGCGCCGTCCGATCACCTGGCCCGCGGGAATGGCTCCCCCCGGACTGATAAGTTGGCTGGTGCCGTTGAGACCCAGTTGACCGCCAGACGAAGCGAAAGTGGCGTAGGTGATTGCGCGACCTACCACTGCCCCTCGATCCGCGGGATTCGCAATCGTGGCCGCCCGCGCTAACTCCCCTTGAATGAATGCCACCTGTGCCGGCGTCAGATTCGTGTAGTTGTTTGTGAAAGGCAGAAACGGCGCCCCGATCGAGATGCTGCTGGTCAGCCCCGCGCCCACGTTTGAGGTAAAGAACCCTGATTCCTGTCGCCGGCGTTGCTCAAAGCTGGCGAAGAAAAACGTGCGATCCTTCACGAGCGGACCGCCAAGGGTGGCGCCGTACTGCGCGCGTGTGAACGGCGGCTTCTTGCCCGGATCGTTGTCGATTAACGGTGCGAAAGCGTTGCGTGCCTGAATTGATTTGTGACGGATGAACCCGAAGATGTTACCGGAAAACGCGTTGGTGCCCGACTTCGTAACTACGTTCACGATGCCGCCCGTGGCGCGACCGAACTCAGCGAGGTACGAATTTGTTGCTACCTGATATTCCTGGACTGCTTCCTGCGAAACGGTTGAGCGCGAGGCGTTAACGGAATTATCGGTGAAGTCAGCGCCATCGACCTGCACCAGCGTTGAGCGTCCCCGCTGGCCGCCGACGTTAATACCGGAAGTAGGCGCGGGCCCGATCGGCCGCCCGTTGTCGCGTCCAATGGTCGAGAGCGTTAATGCGAATCCGGTCGCGCTGCGCTCGTTAATTGGCAGATTGTCGATACGTACTTCTTCGATTGTGTTGGCGACGGTGGTGCGACCGGTTTCCACGATTGGCTGATCCAGCGCCGAAATGTTTACCGTCGCAGCAATGTCGCCTGGCTGAAGCTCGACGTTTAGATCCGCGCGGGCGCCGACCGTCAATTTGAAACTCGACACAACGGATTTGCTGAACGTCGGGGCCGACGCGGTGATCTCATAGTCGCCCGGCGGCAGGTTCACGATTTGATAGTAGCCTTCTTCATTGGTGGTCGTGTCGCGCGAAAAGTTCGTCGCCGGGTTCCGCGCTGTGACTGTGGCTCCGGCAACGGCCGCGCCCGCCTGGTCGCGCACGTAACCCTGCAAGTCAGCCGCGTTTGACTGGGATTGCGCCATCGCGAGACTTACACAGGAAATAATTGAAAGACCAACCCACAGAATCCGGATCGACGCCAGGCGCCAGTTACTGGAAGCAAACATTTGCGGTTCTCCTTCTTCGTCTACGAAGTCGTGTCGAAGCTGACTGAATCAAAACTGAATCAAATATGAAACTTTGAGAGCTATCGGTTTCAAGCGCGCGGCTTCTGGGGCTATGGCTCCGCGCTCGGAACACTGTGAAACCAGCAAGTGCCGCTATAGGCGAATCTCACTCGCAGCCGGTACATGCGCGCTGTTTTTACCCCAAAACTACGATTGTGGCAAGGCTTTAGTGCTGAATTCCCCGTCTGCCATTACACGTGGCACGCGCGTCTTGCGCGTGATTTCACGGGCGGGACGCCCGTACCACTACTTAAACTCCCGGGCCGAAGAGAAGTTTCGTTTCGGCTGCGAGCGGGTAGCACGTGCGACGCGCCTTCGCAAGGTGTCGCTCGCGCCGAAAAGACGGATCGCGAAATCGGCGACCCCCGGCGCGAAGGCCGCCCGGCGAATCAGGGAGCACAGGCGCAGACGGGAGTTGAACTGCCGCGCATAGGCCGCGCGATACCGTTCAGCCAAGGTTTGCGGCTGAAGTTCATTTGGTTGCGGCAGGCGTCGCATGATGGTGTTCGCGACGAGTTCGCCACTTTCGAGTGCCATCAACATCCCGCTCCCGGTAAACGGATCGATGAATGAAGCTGCATCGCCGATCGTGAGTAGCCCATCTACCGGAGCCGGCGAATGGCGACCAAAACCTTCGAGTGAAACAGCCAGCCAATCAGAGTCAAGCACGGCCTCGCCCAGCGTGTCCGAGGCGCGTTGATTGCGACAGACGATTTCGCGCACGACCCGATCGGCATTGGATTGGCAATCCCGCACGTCGCGCGCATTGACGATAAAACAGAGGTTGCTCAACTCGTTTTCGATTGAGCTGAGTCCGCCGTAACCGCCGCGATAAAAATAGATTTCGCACGCGCCTTGCGCGACACCTGTATTGCGAAGATGAGCTTTGAAAGCAACCAGCTCGCGCTGTTGAGAGCGCACGCCGGTCTTTTCCGCCATGCGGGCCAACGTTCGCGAGCGACCAGTGGCGTCAATCGTAATCGGCGCGCTCACTGCTTCCTCAGAGTTGTGAGTTTTCAGATTCACTCCCGCGACCTGGCCGTTTTCGAATTTCAAACTGGTAACGGAAGTTTCTTCCCGAACATCGACGCCGGCTTCAGCAGCGCGTCGCAACAGGCGCTCGTCCATCTCTGCGCGACTCAGCCCCAGCGCGACCCCGCCCTTGCTGAACCAGTCACTGGGAATGGAAACGCTGGCGCCGGCCTGCGAATAGAAAACTGTTTCGGTTAAAGGCGAGGGACTACTCGCCAGCATTTGATCCGAGACGCCGAGCTGTTCGAACTGCGTAATGCATTCCGGCGAGATGAACTCGCCGCACAATTTGGGTCGGGGAAATTTCTTTTGTTCGGCGAGCAGCACGCGGGTGCCTCGCAGCGCCAGATGAATCGCCGCACTCGAGCCCCCCGGGCCGCCGCCGGCGATGATTACGTCGTAATTTGAATTCATGCGCATACAGAACGTGTCAGTACCGGGAGCGTTAGTGACCGGATCAAGCGACACGTTGAGTGGATGATCCCGGTGCTGACACGCCACTCAAAACCAAACGGGCCGGAAAGTGCTCTTGAACTTTCACGTTCTGCATTCCGGCCTTGAGTCCGAGCGCTTGCAGCTCTTCCGCCTTCCAGCCTTTCAGAATCGACAACGCGCCATCTTCCCGTATCAAACGGTTGTGAAGAAACAGCTTCCCGAGCGTTGTGTAAAAGAAGTACGCCATTGGAGATCGATGAAGATCGATAACAAAGACGCTACGGGCGGCCACGCGTACCATTTCGCGTAAGAGATTGACGGCGCCTTCATCATCGAAATGATGAAGCGTCAGCGACTGAATCGCATAATCAAATGCGGCGTCGGCGAACGGTAGCCGCAAGCCATCCCCACGAACGGAATGAATTTCGGGAAACTGTCGCGACTCTTCAAGGATCGATTTTGCGGAACGCTCGTTCAGTTCAAGCCCAACCAGCCGCGCAGTGCGATTCGTTTCGCGTGACCATTTTGCCGCGACGCGCAACAGCTCGCCTGAGCCGGCGCCCACGTCCAAAACCGAGAACGATTGCAGCTCTCGTGCTTCGATTTCCGTCAGAAAAAAATCCTGCAGCGTCTTGGTATCGCCCAGCCAACGATTAACTCGCCGTAGCTCAACCAGACAGCCTTCATACTCTTCGGGCGTGTACGTGCCCTTATCGAGATTTTCCGGTTCGAGACTGCGCTCGCGAAATTTTTCGAACATTGATTACGAGAAAGCTCTGCGCATTCGCATGTTATAATGGCGGCAACATGGCCGCTAAAGCTAGTGAAATCCGCGTTCGGAAACTTCATGATCAGGATCGTTCCGACCAGGACGATTTTTCCCGCACTACGCCCGCCTAACGTTTGCAAATGATGTGGCAGCTCACGGTTGACGCGTGGGCTTTCAAAGGAGAAGCGATTGCTGAGTTTCGTAAGGATGTTGTCCGCGTTTTGCGACGCAGGAAGAGGCAACGTCGCCCTCACTCCTAAACACTCCGAACCACCAGCGCGCTGTTCTTCGATCCAAAGCCAATGCAGTTGCAGAGCGCGGTGCGCACCCTGGCTTCGCGCGCCGTGAGGGGAACATAGTCGAGATCGCAATCCGGATCCGGCGCATCAAGATTAATTGTTGGCGGGATGATTCCAGTTTCCATGGCGCTCAGGGTCGCGCCCAGGCCCGCCGCGCCGCTGGCGCCCTGAGGATGTCCGATCTGTGACTTGGTTGCGGACATGGGAACACGATGCGAGTTGCAGTTCAGCGCAATCTTCAACGCATTCGTTTCGATGCGATCGTTCAGCATTGTGGAAGTGCCGTGGAGATTTACGTAATCAATATCGCTGGATGTGACACCGCCGTCCTGCATCGCCAGCGTCATGGCGCGCGCCGGCTCGTCGCCGCCTTCCTGTAAACGCACTCGGTGGTAAGCATCGCAGGTCGATCCATAACCAATAATCTCGGCATAGATTTTCGCGCCGCGCTGTTTTGCGCTCTCGTACGTTTCCAGCACGTACATCCAGGCGCCCTCGCCCAAAACCATTCCCGATCGATTACGTGTGAACGGACGCGAAGCATGTGCGGGGTCATCGTTCCAGTCGGTAGTCAGCACTGTCAGGAGGTTGAACCCGGCCAGAATTCCCGGCGCAAGTGGCGCGTCAACGCCACCTGCCAGCATCACGTCCTGTCGTCCCAGCGCGACGTGTTGCGCTGCGTAGGCAATTGCGTCGGTCGAGCTGGTGCAGCCGGTCGAGACTACATGCGAGAGTCCGCGCAGGCCGAACGCCATCGAAAGCTCGCTCGACAAAGTTCCATGCGTCGCCGCCGGAATAATGTAGATGCTGGCCTTTGAATGCGAGCGGCCGTTGTACCAAATGGCGTAATGCTCTTCGACGAACGGCAAGCCGCCGCCGCCCGTCCCCAGCTCCACACCGATCCGTTGACGTTCTTCGACGGAAAGATTCTCGGTCTCAAGGCCTGCATCCTGAAAAGCTTCGCGCGCGGCCGCTAAAGCGAGCGGCACTGTCCGCGGCACGTGCTTGCGATCCTTTGCGTTGAGCTGGGCCTGCCAATCAAAATCGCGGACTTCGGCCGCGATCTTCACCGGCGAATCAGAAACATCGAATGACTCGATGCGCCGCACGCCGCTTACGCCGTTTTGTAGTGAGTTCCAAAAGGCTTTTCGGCCGATGCCGATGGGCGTGACACACCCCATGCCGGTAATGACAACTCGGCGTGGAGTTTTGAAGCTGTTGAGCATTGCGGGGCAGGGGACGGCCAAGGATACACCCCATGGCTCAGGCAGGCCAATCAATGTCTGGCACGTCGCAGGTCATTGCGGATCTCTAATCATTAATCGCAGTGGTTTAGAGGCCGGACTTGTCCGGCGTGCGCGTACAAGTGTGCGCTCTAAACGGGGCGTGGGAAGCTCAGGAAGGTTTGGAATAGGTGAAGCTCGCCTCGCGCTGAAGCGGCCAACGATCAGCGATGAACTCCAGTCCCAGGCGCGTGATGCCGTCGGTGGCGACTTCACGCGAGCGAATCGCCGCAAAGATCGAGACCGGATCGGTGACGCTGCTGATCCGGAGGACGCGACCGACGCCGACGTCAAGATTGCTGAGAATGCATGCTCCCAAACTCGTGATCGTTTCGGTAACGGTGTGCTCCTGCAATGAAGGGTTACCGTTTTCGTCCAGGGTCTCTACCAGCACTTCCAGCGGAATGATCAGTCGCGCCTCTCTGCGTTCTTTTTGGGCGAACGGGCGTCGCGTCAACTTCCAAAGAGATTCCTGTCCCGTCTGTCGCGGAAGCGGTTCGTATCTACGCGTCGGATCATCTTCATAGCTGGCCGGAGCATGCTTGCCAATGAACGCGACGCCCATCCGGAACCAGCGCGGCTCCTGGCTAACGACATGTATGTGGCGCACCAATCCCCAAACAGAATACGGTTGCGCGTCAAACTGATCGTAACAACGAAGTTGATGAGGCAGCGGAATCGAGAGACGCACCAATCGTCCGACTTCAACCGGCCGCGTGAGAGTGAAACCGGCGCCGAACTGATTGACATCGACGAGGCGGGTTCTCTCAATCCATTGATACTCGGCGCTCTCTCGACAAGAAACGGTGACCGGCAGCTTCAACTGCAGGCGCGCGCGCACCCGCACTAATCCCTGTGTTCGTTCCAAATGAATGTCCTCCTTGTGGTGGCGAGGCGGGACAAGTGAGCGGGGGATTCTGAGTATAGCTAACGGACGGTCACGATGGTGAAGTCAATTTGCGCGAATCTCGTTGCCGCGACAATGCTTCGCTGGCCCGTGGCTACTTTCTTTTATCCCTCCGGG
>DASUTF010000247.1:0-28518 GCA_036374695.1 Pyrinomonadaceae bacterium | reverse complement strand
AGCGCCGCCTCCAGCGCACCGCGCGCCAATCCAATCATCTGCGCGCCGATGCCGATGCGGCCCTCATTCAGCGTCTCGATCGACACTTTGTAGCCCTTGCCGATTTCGCCGAGCACATTTTCCTGCGGCACCTTGCAGTCTTCCAGAATCAGTTCCGTTGTCGATGACGCGCGGATGCCCAGTTTGTTTTCTTTCTTGCCGACTGCGAATCCTTCGGTGGTCTTGTCAACGATGAAAGCGGTGATGCCGCGGTAACCAGCCTCAGGATTCGCGTTGGCGAAGAGCACAAAAATCTCGGCCTCTTTACCGTTCGTAATCCAGAGCTTTCGGCCGTTCACCACGAAGTGATCGCCGCCATCGACCGCGCGCGTCTGCATCGCGAACGCGTCGGAACCCGAGCCGGCTTCGCTCAACGCATAAGCACCGACTTTTTCGGCCGCCAACTGCGATAGATATTTTTTCTTCTGCTCAGCGTTCCCCCAGCGAATAAGGGCGTTATTCACCAGAGTGTTCTGCACGTCGACCAGCACCCCCACCGAGGCGTCGACGCGTGACAACTCCTCGACTGCGAGAATCGCCTGAAAGAAAGATCCGCCCGCGCCGCCAAACTCCTCAGGTGTCTCAATGCCCATTAAGCCGAGGTCGAAACACTGCTGGATCAGATCGGCATCCATCTGGCCCTGCTCGTCCATTCTTTCGACACGCTTGCGGATTTCGCCTTCCGCGAACTCGCGCACGCTGTCACGGAACATTTGTTCGTCTTCCGACAGCGTTGTCAGCGGACGGGCGAAAGACTCTTCGATTGCAGTTTGGGTTTTAGTCATAATGATCGGGTCGCGGAAAAGGAATGACGATCTTGAATCGACATGATAATCAACCGCTCACTCAAAACGCAAAATGGCAAAGGCCGCGAGGCTGAAAACGTCTGCGTGTGGCACGCGCATCCTGCGCGTGATTCACGGGCGGGACGCCCGTGCCACCTTTCGAATGTCTGATTTTTCCGACTCCTAATCGCCCCCAAATTGGCGTGGTAGCGCAAATTGGTAATTGGCGAACGCAACTTAACCAGTTGCGCTACGCGGAATGCCGTTTGTTTTGGACATACCTTTCACGATCATCTATTTTGTGATTAGCAGTTCAGCTCAATGACGAAAGATTCGGTCCAAAGACCCGGCAAGAAAGGCCTCACTCCGTTTGGCATCATCGCCTTCTTAGCCGGAATCGCCCTGTTTGCCTATTTCGTGCGCAAGGCGGGCGTGGGTCAGATCCTCGAGGGCATCTCGAGGCTGGGGGCCGGATTTGTGCTGGTGATCGCCGTCTCGGCGATTCGGCAGATCGTGCGTTCGATCGCGTGGACGCTTTGCATGGAAGCGCCGTACCGCCTCCGGTTTCGCGATGCCATCCGCGCGCGCATCATGGGCGACGCATTGGGAAACGTCATTCCCTTCGCAGGATTTCTTGTTTCCGAGCCCGCGAAGCCGGCATTGATTCGCGATCGCGTGCCTTTGACCGCCAGCATTTCAGCGCTGGCAATCGAAAATACTTTTTACGCCCTGTCGGTGGCGCTGTTCATCTTCTCAGGCATGACGGCGCTGCTCTTGAGTTTTAACGTAACGAAGGGCTTGCGAATCATCAGCATCGTCACGCTGGTTGTGATCGTACTCATCATCGCCCTCGGGGCCGCACTCATTTTTAAGCGCCTGAGGTTCATTAGCGGGACCGCTGGGTTTCTGCACCGGCGCGGCCTGGATGCCAAGTGGATTGAGAAGACCCAATCGATTGAAGAACGCATCTACGGCTTCTACCGGCGAAACCAATCGCGATTCCTGCCGATTGTTCTGCTCGAAGCGTGTTTCCACCTGGCCGGCGCCGCTGAAATTTATGTGGTGCTCAGCTTCATTAGTCCAGACCAGCCCCCGACTTTTCTTACGGCGTTCATTCTCGAGTCCGTTAATCGTGTGATCACGGTCGCGTTCAAATTCATCCCGCTGCGCATGGGTGTCGATGAGGCGGGCACCGGCCGAGTTTCAAAGGTGCTGCAATTTGCCGAGGTGACCGGCGTGACGCTCGCCATCGTTCGCAAAGCGCGTGATGTGTTTTGGGCGGCAACGGGTATGATACTCCTGCTGCAACGCGGTTTGTCGCTGCGGGCCATCGCTCGGGACGCTGAACAGGCGCTGGCCAGGGAAGCCAAACTTGCGGTTTCCGCAAACCCTGCCAGCCGATCCAGCTAATTTAATGTCAGTTGCCGGTGTAAATTCAGCCAAGGGTGACGCGTTGCCTTCGTCGCCTCCGATCGATTCAGTTCACAGTGGTGGCCTTGCCGTATCGTGGCAAAAAACAGCGGTCATCGCGTTAGCCCTGATGATTGTCATCGGCGCGGGACTGCGTTTGAAAGGGCTGGGCGCGGTTGGGTTCGCTGAGGATGAAATAAACAAAGTCGAGGCCGCGCGGGCGTACGAGCGCGGCGACTTTACCGCGAATGCTGAGCACCCGATGCTGATGAAGCTGCTGATCTATGTGGCGCTTCGCGGCGCGGCCGCGTGGAATTCGCTTACCAGCCGGGCCGTTTCGGATGAAGCCGCGTTGCGATTCCCGAACGCTTTGTTCGGCGCGCTCACCGCGATTCCTTTGTGCCTGTTGACGGCGGCCCTGTTCGATCTCAGCACGGGATTATGGGCATCGGCGTTGTGGTCATTCGGCGTCACCGCCATCACCTACAACCGCATCGGCAAAGAAGACACGCTGATGGTCTTTTTCATGCTGTTCGCCTTCTACCTTTTCATTCAGGCGAAAAAAATTGACCGGACAAACAACCGGCTGGTAGGGCGCCTGCGGAACCTGAGCGCGGTCAGCTTCGGCCTGATGATGGCGTCAAAATATTTCCCTCACTATCTCGGGCTGAACATGCTGTATCACCACAACTACAGTGTGCGGCAGCCCAAGCCGGGAGAGCCGCGCTGGAAAACGCCGCTCAGCTTTTTCATCATCATGGGCGTCGCGTTCGTGATCGCGAACCCGGCGATCTTCTTGCCGAAGGTGTGGAACTATCTGAACGCATACTCGGGAGAGCGGCTGCTGACGCATACCGGCTACTTGATGGGTGACAGCCTGTACAAGAACAACATCTCGCGATCGCCGTTCTGGGCCACGCCGGTTTACTTCTATCTTTTGTTTCTCGCGATCAAGGTTCCTTTGGCAGTGCTGGCAACGTCGCTTATCGGGTTCATCGTGAGCCTCCGTCATTGGCGCAAGCCCAGTTATGGTTTTGTCTTATTTATGATCCTGTTTTGGATCGTTCCCTACTCGCTGATGGGCGCAAAGTGGCCGCGATATTTACTTTCGCTGATGCCTTTCCTTTACATGGCGGCGGCAGTCGGAATTGTGTTTCTGATTCGCTGGGCGTCGTCCGCGTTCCGAAAATGGAATGCGAAAGGCGGCGTGACCGCGGCGGTGACGGGCTTGCTGTTGCTCCTGGTGGTGATTGTGCCGGCCTTCACGGCGTATGCGAGCGCGCCGCATTACGCGCTTTACTCAAACGTGATCGGCGATCGCTACACCGCCTATTTCTTTCCCCACGATGAGTTCTACGACGACGGCTTGAGAGAGGCGATTCAGTTCGTTTGCGCGAACGCGCCGGCCGGCGCCACGATCGTTACTGAAGCGCCCGGTGTTGTCCGTTACTACACAGAGAAGTTTGGCCGCACTGACCTGCAGTCGCGCGTACTTTCGGATCCTAACTTCACGGTTCCCGATCAGGGACCTGTCTATTTTATTCTTCAGCGGGGGCGGACGTACTTTGAGAACCAGGAAGAGTTGAAGCAGGTGCGCGAACGCTTTCCGCTGGTTTACGTGAGCTGTGTTCGTGGCCACTCGGCGGCGGAAGTCTATTCGGCGCGACCGGGCGCTGGCGCCAGTGCCAGTCCCTGCGCGGAGGCTCAACGATAGGCGGTGGAAGCGTGTGTGATACACTTTTCCGGCCGAAACACATATGTCGGGAGTATCGACCCCAATAAAAACCGAACACGGATGGGTGATTCCCATGACCGCGGAGATGGCTCGTGAAGCGAACGTTGCCGAAGGGTCGTCGCTGGTTATTGACCTGAGCCAGGACGGAGTGTCTGCAGAAGTACTTCCACCAGTGACCGATGAAATCAAAAACAGCGTTGCGCGAAGCGGTGAAAAATTTGGCGAGGCGTTCGCGGAGATGAAGCGACTTGGAGACTGATCCAGTCAAGTACCTCACCTACACCGAAGCGATACTTCATCATATCGATTTAATGCAGGCTTGGCGAAACTCGGTTCGGCATTTTCGATCGTGCTCTCCTGCAATCCTCTTTGGCTCGGCCACAACACGCCTCCAAATACGCTCAGTCGGATCTGGCCGCGCAGGCGGCGACGCTCTGTTACGGTTTGATCAAGAATCATCCCTGGGTAGGCGGCAACAAACGAACGGCAACCCATTTAACCGATCATTTTCTGCGAATCAATGGCAGCGAGATTATTGCGACGACTGATGAAATGGTTAACATGGTAAATGACGTGGACTCCGGCACAACTGACTTAGCCGGACTAACTGAATGGATGAGAAATCATGTTAAGACACCTGACTAGAAACCGCGTGAAAACGAGAACTAGTGTTTTCCTAATCGAACTGGTAGTCGCTCTCGTCGCAGTCGGTTCACTTGGGCACTCGCTGGCGCAGAACCCGGCCCCACCGCGCGCGCACGTCGTCATCCTCAGCACCACGGACATGCACGGGCGCGTTTTTCCGATCGACTACTACACGAATAAGTACGACAACGTCGGGATCGCGAAGGTGGCCACGCTGGTGAAAGAGGCTCGCAAAAATAACCCGGACCTTTTGTTGATCGATTCGGGCGACACGATTCAGGGGACGCCCCTCGCTTACATTCATAACCGGCGCAACAACAAACCGCCCGATCCGATGATGCTCACGATGAGCGCCCTGAAATACGACGCTATGGCGGTCGGCAATCACGAATACAACTTCGGCTTGAAAGTTCAGGAGAAGGCGCGCAGCGAAGCGAGTTTTCCGTGGCTCTCAGCAAATACCTACGAGACCAAAGTCAAAGGAGATCCGTCGAATTACCACAAGCCTTACATCATCAAAGAAGTTCAGGGTGTGCGCATTGGCATTCTCGGTTTGACGACGCCCGGGATTCCGAATTGGGAGAATGTCCAGAATTACGAAGGCCTCGAGTTTCGCGAAACCGTCAGCGAAGCCAAAAAGTGGGTGCCGATCCTGCGCAATGAGGGAAAGGCTGATGTCGTCGTAATCGCGATGCACATGGGCGTTGAAGAAGATCTGCGCACGGGCATGCGCAGCCCTTCGCAAATGACTAATGAAAATGCCGCCCTCGCCATTGCGCGTCAGGTAGCCGGCGTCGATGTAATTCTGATGGGGCACACGCATCGCGACGTGCCGTCGCTGGTCGTAAACAATGAAGTGATTAAGACCTACATGGACATTCCAAATCAGAAGACCTCGGGCTACTTTAATGAGGGCGTTTTGCTGACGCAGGCCAATCGTTGGGCGAGTCACCTGGCGCGCGTCGATCTGTATCTCGAAAAGAGCGGTGTCGACAATCGCTGGCATGTGCTGGCGAAGTCCTCACGCACGATCCCGGTGACCGAAAAAACTGAGGTCGACGCGGAAATCGCGAAACTTGGTCAGCCTTATCACGACGAAACCCAGGCATGGCTCGCGAAAACCATCGGCGAATCGGACAAGGAACTGACGGCGCAGGGCTGCCGGGCTCGGGACACAGCCATCATCGACTTGATTCATAAAGTGCAGCTTGAGGCGGGTAAGGCCGACGTTTCCATGGCCGCCTGTTTCAATACCGAAGCCCGAATCTCGAAAGGCGCAGTCACGGTTCGTGAGATTGCCAGCCTCTACGAATACGAGAACACGCTCGTGACTCTGGAGCTGACGGGACAACAGGTGAAAGACGCGCTGGAACATTCGGCGCGGTATTTCAAGGAGTATCAGGCCGGCAAGAGTCTCGGTGAATTGGTTGATACGCGCATCCCGGGATACAACTTTGACATGGCCGAGGGGGTGACTTACGACCTCGATCTGACGAAGCCGTTCGGCCAGCGCATACAGAATCTCAAGTTCAAAGGACAGCCGTTGTCTTTAACACAGAAGCTGCGCGTCGTTACGAACAACTATCGCGTGAACGGCGGCGGCGGCTTCACCATGTTTAAGAACGCACCGGTGGTTTATCGCTCGAGCGAAGAAGTGCGCGAATTGATCATCGATTGGGTCGAACGAAATAAGACCGTACCGACCCAGGCTAATAACAACTGGCGCATAGTTGGCGCTCAGTAAGAGCGTCGTATTTATAGCCTGCGCAATCGAGTCCCGCGTCGGGGCGCTACCACAAAGTCATACTCCAACCTTAGCTGGTTGCGGTAATACACCGCGTCAATACCAGTATAGACTTCTGCAAATAGCGACGATCGAAAGTCGAAATACCCGTCCGCGACTTTGCCGGATCGCTGCGCAGCCAACAGCAGGTCCGTTACGAGTCGCGAATTGGGCGAATCCTTGTCCTCTGTAAAGCTGATCGTCGTCGCGCCGGTTTCGATACGTTGGTAAGTTGCCGCGCTGAACTGCTGCACTTCGAAAGCGCCGATATCTGCTCCGTTACCGCCGGTCGCGTTCGGAATTAACGGGTCATCAACGGGCCGGCTCGCTCCACGCTGATCGGTGTTCAGACTGCCGCTTGCGCCCTTGTCAATTGCCGGGCTATTGGATAGCAGGGCGTGAGTAAAAGTCGGCCCGCCGTTATTTTGCAAAGCGCCGAGATTCGGGTCCACTCCGGTGATGTTGGTCGCCGTGTTGCCAGTGATGGTCGCGCCGGTGGTGTTCTCGATTAGATTGTATCCGTTTGAGTTTACTGCGCCGAAAATGTTTGGCGCGGTGCCGTCGTCGGTGTTGTTGGCGACGATCGTGTTGCTAAGGTTCACGGGATTAGCGGTACTGGCGCGGTTGACCCCGCCCCCATCCACCGCCGCCGTATTATGGACAATGGTTGAACTAATAATGGTAACGATGTCGGTTGATACGCCGGATGCGTAAATGCCGCCGCCGTTACGTCCGGCGTTGTTGCCGCTGACCGTCGAATTGGTCATATCTAGAACGGTTGAAACATTAATTCCGCCGCCATCGCCATCGCTACTTGTTGCGCCTGCGTTCGACCGATTGCCGTTAATCGTCGAACCGGAAATAGTTACCGACCCCGTTCCCGCAAGAAAAAGCCCGCCGCCGTCGCCGGTCGTATTGCTGTCAGAGTTGGCGGTGTTGTTTGAGATGGTCGAGTTGATGACCGTTAGAGACGTGCCGGTCGATGCGTTCGGTTGATAATAAATGCCGCCCCCGTTTATAACCGCGGAATTTCCGGTGATTAACGTATCAGTGATCGTCAGCTCACCTCCGCTCGTGTTGCTGATGCCGCCGCCGTTGCCGCTCGCTGTCGAGGTCGAGGTCGAGTTGCCTGTAAAGGTGGCGCCGCTGATGCTCATGGTATCCGAGTTTTGGATTGCGCCGCCGCCATCCACGGCGGTGTTGTTCGAGAAGGTCGAATTTGTGATATTGATCGTGCCGCCTCGATTTCTGATAGCTCCGCCGCCGCCGCTCCCGCCGGTTTCCGCGTTGCCGGTGAATGCCGAATCAGAAATCATCACCGTTGCCGTCGCCCCGTTGCTGTAAATCGCGCCGCCTCCCAATCCAGTAGCGCTGCCGCTCGTGGCGGAGTTGTTCGTGAAAGTGCAGTTGGTAACGGTCAGCGACAAGCTGTTGCTGATGGCGCCGCCGTTACCAGCCGTATTTGAACTAAAGGTAGAATTTGTGACAGTCAGATTCCCGCTGTTCGAAATAGCTCCGGTAACAGCCAGCGTGAGCGTCATGCCGCTGATCGATGCCGTATCGTCCAAACTAACGTTAAATATCCGAACGGCATTGTTTCCGCTGACCGTCAGCAAATTCGCGCCCGGCCCCGTTATCGTCAGCGCGGCGTTGCCTGAATCGTTGATGGTTAACACCGTCCCCGTTAAAACGATTGTCTGCGACGTGCTGAAAACGGTCGCGTCGAACCTGATCGTATTCGCGCCTGCCGCCGCGTTCGCCTTGCCAATCGCGCCGCGCAAGGAACAATCGTTCGCGACCGCATCAGCGCAAGCCGACAGCGCACCGTTGTCGGTCGTATTGTCAACCGTAAAAGTCCCTGCCGGCGAGGGCGTTGGTGTAGGAGTCGGCGTTGGCGTCGGAGTCGGCGTTGGCGTCGGCGTTGGCGTTGGAGTCGGCGTTGGAGTCGGTGTCGGAGTCGGTGTCGGAGTTGGCGTTGCGGTAGGTGTTGGCGTAGGTGTCCCTCCCGCAAACCTTTCCCGATACTCACTTGAATCAATAAACGCCTTCACCATTTCTGAGTTGACGTAATTGCCGTTGAATTGATTCAACTTAGTCAGCCAGAAATCATAACCTGAATGGTCGGTGTCCTGCGGGTCGTTCGGGTTGCGGCGCAGGTAACCGATGTACTGCATCCACACGAACGCGCGGTTGAACTCAGAAATCTGCAGATCTTGATCTTCTGCTACTTGCCGCAAAGCTTGCGCTCGCGCCGTGACGTTAGCTGAATCGGCCCCGCCGCCAAACAGATTGATTGCAGCAGTACGCTCGCTGGCTGAAAGTGCGTTGCCGGAATTCTGGTTCAGTTGATCTACAAACTGCGCCGGCGTCAAAGTCGTCGGGAAAGCCGTGGTAAAGCGCGACCGCTGAACGAAATCCAGGAAGAACGCTTGTTTATTGCTTTCCAGCAACTGCTCCCAACCGGGCTGTAATACGATCACGCCTTTGTTAATTTGCTGCGTGTCGAGCAGAAACTCAGTGAACCGCGCAATAGGAACTGGCAGTTGACGTGTCCCGTTGAGTGTTGAATCACCGGTTGCCTCTCCATATGCAGTCTTATAGCTGCGCTCGACCAAATAGCCAGTGTTTTGAAATTCAATCGATAAGAAGAACGACGCTGATACGTGGATGCGCTTAACCTCGATGCACTGCGGGTCACTGCCACAAGAAGTTATTTGGTTGGTCCAGAAGTCCCAACCGCTCGGGTCAGGCTGACGATTGAGGAAGTCGTGATAGTGCTGGCAAACGAAATTACGCGGGTCATCGATCACGTTTGTTGACGGTTCAGACGCATCATCAATAATAGTGACGGTGGCGTTCGCCGGCCCACCAAGACTGACTCCCGAAGGATTGCTTAAGTTGAGATTGAGCGTTTCATTTCCTTCTACATAAGAATCTTCGTTGATCAGCACTACGAAAGTTTTGGAAGTCTCGCCGGCCGCAAACTGAAGTTTACCGAGTGCAGTGATGTAATCGCGACGTTCAGTCGCGGTCCCGTCGGATGAGCTGTAATCGACGCTGGCTGCGCCGGAAGAATCGCCGATGCGATTAACGGTAACGGTGACGGTGGTGCAGTCTTCCTGGGAATTGTAGGCGGAGGCACTGAACTGCACTGTGTTGGTGATCGGAGATGGACTCGGTGATGGCGTCGGTGTTGGCGTGGGCGTCGGTGTCGGTGTGGGAGTTGGAGCTGTGCAGACCCCAGCGTAGCGAGCCAGTGCGAAGTCGAAATTTTGGCCCGAATCAATCACGTCCGTGTGCCCGACGGCGACGATACGGCCGTCCGGCTGGATGGCGACGGCGTTCGCCATCTCCTCGTCGAACTCGATGTTGCTGAAGTCGGTGGTCACGCGACCGCCGGGCGCGAAGGACGCGTCGCGCGAGCCGTCCGGGTTAAGCCGGACGAGGGCGAAGTCCTGGTGGCTGCCAGATTCCGCGAAGCCGGCGGCAACGATCTTCCCGTCCGGTTGGACAGCAACGGCATGCGCACGGTCGTCACCTGGGAAGGCGCTGAACACAACCGTCAACTTGCCGTCGGTGTCGAACGTGGTGTCGAGAGAGCCGTCCGCGTTGTAACGGGCGAGCGCGAAATCCCAGATGTCGAAGGTGTCGTCGCGGGCACCGCCCGCGACCACGATCCGCCCGTCCGGCTGGATGGCAAGGCTCGATACGGTGTCGTGGGCTGGGCCAATATTAGTCGTCAGCTTGCCGTCGGTGTCGAACGTGGTGTCCAGCGATCCGTCCGCGTTGTAGCGGGCGAGGGCGAACTCGTCCCTGCTGCCGACGCGGGCGTGTCCCGCGACGACGATCTTCCCGTCGGGCTGAAGCCCGACGGCGGCGATACGTTCGTTCCCCGTGCCGAAGCTGGTTGTCACCCTGCCGTCTGAGTCGAAAGAGGTGTCGAGCGAGCCGTCCGCGTTGTAGCGCGCGAGTGCGAACTCGTCCGTGCTGCCGACGCGGGCGTACCCGGCGGCGACGATCTTGCCGTCCGGCTGAATGACCACGCCGGAGGCTTCGTCGAAGCCCCCGCCGAAGTGAGTTGTCACCTTGCCGTCCGAGTCGAACGAGGTGTCGAGCGAGCCGTCCGCGTTGTAGCGGACGAGCGCAAAGTCGTAACTGTTGCCCCCACTCATGAAGGCGTGTCCGGCGGCGACGATCCGTCCGTCCGACTGAAGGGCAACGGCGTAGGCGATGTCGTCCGCGCCGAAGTGGGTGGTCGCCTCGCCGTCCGAGTCGAACGTGGTGTCGAGCGAGCCGTCAGCGTTGTATCGCGCCAGTCCGAAGTCCTCATCTGATGAGGTGCCGAATGTCCCGGCGGCGACGATCTTCCCGTCCGGCTGGATGACGACGGCGCGCGCCTGATCGTTGTTGCCGGTATGGGTTGTCGCGCGCCCGTCCGTGTCGAAGGTCGTGTCGAGGGCAGCCCCGCCCGTACAAGGCGTGGGAGTCGGCGCGGGTGTCGGGCAACTCCCCGCCTCGACGGTGTGCAGATACCGGGCCAGGCCAGCGCTGCCGACGACGATCTTCCCGTCCGCCTGTACGGCAAGTCTGCTGACGGCGCCGTCGGTAGTGATGCGGCCCCCGCTGCCGAACGAGGTATCGACCGTCCCGTCGCCATTGAGACGGGCGAGGAATGCTTCCCCAATATTACCTGTGTTGCTAGACCCGCCGATCAGCAACTTGCAGTTAGTCAGCACGACGATGTCGGCAATGCTATCAAAAGTGCCAAAGTCCAGGACCGTTTTTCCGTCGCCGTCGAAAGTGGTGTCAAGTGAGCCGTCGGGGTTGTAGCGCGCCAGCGCGATGTCACCAAAACCGCTGCCGAAGACTGACCCGCCGACAACGAACCTGCCATCGGGCAGCACGCCGATAGTCGTAGGGAAGAAGTCGGTTGTCACCCCGCCGTCGAGACCGAAACCGGGGTCTAGCGTCAGGTCAGGGCGGTATTTCTTTACAATGGCGCCGTTGAATGGCCCTGAGTCGATAGCCAGAATGCTTCCGTCCGGTAGCGCCGCGAGCCCGTTGACGTGAGAGTCGTCAGCAAAGATACTTCCCGCAGAATTGCCGTTGACGTCGAAGCGGCGGATGAACGACTCCTCGAACGGGTCGGGCGCCGTACGAAAAGCGCCACCGACGACAATTGAGCCGTCGGGCAGCGAGGTCATCGCGAACAGCCCCTCCGAACTGTTCCCGCAGCAGTCGCCGCCGTTTGTGATGAGGAACTGAACCAATCCGTCGCCGCTGAAGCTGTTGTCGGCCGAGCCGTCGGCGTTGAAGCGGGCTATCATGCCATACAAGTCGTTCGTTAAACCGTGGAGGTACTGTCCGCCCGCAGCGACAATCTTCCCGTTGGGCAATAACTCGATACGAAGCAACTGAACGGCATGGTCAAGCAGATTAACGCTGGCGTTGCCGAAGATCGAAAAGCGGTCGAACGAGGCGGTGGTCGCGCCACCCACGCCGAACGATGTGTCGAGCGAGCCGTCGGGATTGAAACGCATGATGAGGAACCCGCTTCCGTAGCTCACGCCTGCGAGAATCTTCCCGTCCGGTTGGACCGCGATCTCGCGCACGTTGCTCGCGCTCGCGCTGCTGGTCAGCGCGGTGACGACGCGCCCGCCTGTGCCGTACGAATCGCCCGGAGTGGCGTCGTTGGCAGTGCCGTCATCAAGACTGCCGTTCAGGTTGTATCGCGCGATGGCGAAGTCGCGTCCAGTGCCCGGCACCGTGGTTACACCCGCCGCCAAGATCCGGCCGTCTGCTTGCAGCGCGAGTGCGTTGGCCCAATCGCGGCGGCCCGCACCGAAGTCCGTGCTGACGATGCCGCCCGCCCCGAAGTTCGGGTCGAGCGCGCCGTGTGGGAGGTAACGCATGACGAGAAAATCATCCGTGCCCGCGTAGAGGTCTTTCACGCCCGCGGCGACGATTGAGCCGTCAGATTGCAGGGCGATGCGGTTGATCTCGCTGACGCTTCCCGCGTTCGTCGTCACCTTACCGTCGACGTCGAAAGAGTTGTCGGGCGTGCCGTCCGCGTTGAAGCGCGCGAGCGCGCAAACCTTTGGACTGCCGGTCCCGGTTGAGAATGCGTACCCGGCCACGAGGATGCGCCCGTCCGGCTGAATCAGAACGTCGCGGGCGGTCGCTTCCCGAGCGTTCAAGAAGTTGGCGAAAGCCAGGCTGCCCACGCGGCCTGTGATCTCACTGGTATCGCCGTCGCCTGGGTACCAGGCGTTAAGCCCGTCAAGTGGTGCGACGCAGCCAGGCACGGGCGCGCCCGGTTTGCACTTTCCGGCGCTGCCTGCGTTGAAGATCGATTGAATCTGCGCCTGCGTCAGCGCGCCGCCGTAGATGTTCAATTCGTCAATGAGGCCGAGAAAGCTGCCCTCGAAGGCGCCACCTTCAGCGCCAATTGCGGCGTTGCTGCTGCTAGTGAACTCGTAAACGGGGTGGAATTGCCGGGGAGTGTCCGCTACGCCGTCAACATAGAAGTTCACGCCGGTCGTGCCCGACCTGGAGGTGACGGCGATGTGGTGAAAGTTCGTGTCGCTAACGACCACAGTGTTTGAAATCGTTTCGGTGCCGTCATCGTTTTTGTTCAGGAAGAGATGCCCGTCCGGTTTGATCCCAAAGACGTAACCGTCAGGACCCCACCCGAAAATCATGCCGTCGCCGTCAGATGAGGTCGAGGTGGTGCTGCCTCGCTTGACCCATGCCTCAATCGAAAAGTTTATTGTGTAGTGTAGCGCGGGCGGGTTGCCGATTGAGACTGCGTCGCCGCTGCCGTCGAAGTTGAACGCCTGGCCGACCATTCCCGGTGCAAAACCAGGATTGCCAATAGTGGGAGACCGGTTAAAGGACGTATCGATAGTGCCATTCGAGTTTAACCGCCGTACCGACATCGGGTACTGATCCGAGAAGAAGTTCGTCGTCACGAAGTGATAGGCTGCGCCCCCTGCGATAATGATTTTTCCGTCGGGCTGTAGCGCCAGCGCGTCCCCGCCAAGTTTCACAATGCCGCTGCCGCCGAAGCTGGAATCCAGACTGCCGTCGCCGTTGTACCGCACAGTGGCGGGGCTGCCGCCTTGGCTAAAGATCGTACCCGGGATGTGCAGGCCGCCGACGGCCAGAATCTTGCCGTCGGGCTGAATGGCGATGTCGCGCAGGTAATTCCGGCGGCCGGAGGACGGGTCGAAGCTGTTTGTGTCGCCGCTGTCTATGTCGGTCGTGACCAAACCGTTCGTGCCGAAAAAGGTGTCGGGTGTGCCGTCGGAGTTGAAGCGCCTGAGGCCGAAGTCGGTGCCCGCTCCGCCGCTGCCGAGAATTGTTCCGCCGAGGACGATCTTCCCGTCCGCCTGCAAAGCCAGGGCGAGGCGCTCGCCCTTGCGGCCGTCTCCGGATGGCGCCCAACCAGGTGTCGACGTTCTGACCACGCCGCCCGTGCCGAACGTGGGATCTAACTGCCCGGCGGCGTCGTAGCGAGCCAGCACGAACGAGAAGTCGCTCTCGCCCGCCACGACCAGCTTGCCGTCCGGCTGCGTGACCATGTCGTAGATCGAGTCAAAACCGGAGAACTGCCCCGGCACGACACGTCCGCCCACGCCGAACGAAGTATCGAGGTCGCCCTCCGCCATGTTGACGGCGGCCCCACTCATCAACGACGCCGTCCGCGCCCCGTGCGTCAGTGCAGCGACGACCGTCAGGGTGGCCCCCAGAGCCAGCGTGAAGCGGAGATAATTGCGGCGCGTTCGTTTGTTCATCTGATCTTCTTCTCCTAAAATCCGTACAGCAAAAAATTGGGAAATGGCCACGTAGGCGGAATCCCGGCATTCCAGCGGTCTTCGGGCTCTCTGGAGGGTATATGCGTAGGAAGTTGAGCAAGTCGGCCAAAAAACAGGTCAGTACCGCCGCGGCAGCGGCTGGATAATGTCAGAACCATCTGCGTCAGCGGGGGAAGACCCGTCCGCTGCCGCACCCGGTTTTGACCTGGCTCCTCGCGTTTCCGCAGGCGCCATCCGGCGAGTTTTTATGAATGATCAATCACCAGCGGAAATCACCCGGATTCTGCAAGCCTGGAACGATGGCAACACGGACGCGAAGGAGCGTCTGATTCCGTTCGTTTATGACGAGTTGAAAAGGCAGGCACGCGGCCTCATGTCCAGGGAACGCTCCGACCACACCTTGCAGCCGACAGCGTTAGTCCATGAAGCATTCTTAAGGTTGAGCGAACAGACAGGAATAGACTGGCAGAATCGAAGTCATTTTTACGGCATTGCCTCACGCCTGATGCGGCAGATCCTGGTTGATCATGCGCGGCTGCACGCGACAGAAAAACGCGGCCATCATCCGATTCATTTTTCGATTGACGACGTGCAGATTCCCGTCGCAGAGCGCGCCGGTGCGATTCTGGTGCTGGATGAAGTGCTCGGCCGGCTGGAAAAGTTTGACGAGATGCAGGCAAGGATCGTGGAGATGAAGTTTTTCGGCGGGATGAGCAATCAGGAGATCGGCGAGACTTTGGACATCTCCGAGCGGACCGTCGGGCGCGAGTGGCAGGCGGCGCGGTTGTGGCTCTACCGTGAATTGAATCAGGAATAAGATCAGTCGCGGCCACACTCTTTTGTCCGACTGCGTTGACCGTTCACGCATATAAAAACAGTCAGAGCGGGCGGGCGAAACCTCGCGAGGAGTTCCGGGCCCGCCCGCTACCGTAGGCGGTTCTGACAGAATCAATCATGCAACCGGAAAACTGGAAGACAATAAAAGCCGCTCTGCTGGAGGCGCTTGAGCTTGATACTTCCGGCCGGCGAGCTTACCTGGATAATGCGGACCTAAGCCCAGAAGTGCGCGCGGAAGTCGAATCGCTCCTGACTCAACAGAACAACTCCAAAGATTTCATGTCGCTGACGGCGAGCGGTTTTGCTCGCGAGTTGTTTGACGGCAGCGGATCCTCGGCAGACCCCCTCATCAATCAGAAAATTGGCATCTATGAGATCGTCTCTGAACTCGGTCTGGGCGGCATGGGCGCGGTGTATTTGGCGATGCGGCGGGACGGTAAGTTTGAGCAGAAGGTGGCGATCAAAATGCTCAAACGCGAATTCAACACCGAAAAGATCCGCCGCACTTTCACCCGTGAAAAAGAGATACTCGCGACACTCGCTCACCCGAACATCGCCACTTTGCTTGATGCCGGCGCGACTGACGACGGCATTCCCTATCTGGTAATGGAATACATTGAGGGCGAGCCCATTGATAAGTTTTGCGAGGGCTTGAAACTCTCGTTGAATTCCAGGCTGAAACTCTTCAACAAGGTCTGTGAGGCCGTCGCTTTTGCGCACCGCAGTCTGATAGTTCACCGGGATTTGAAGCCGTCGAATATTCTGGTTACCAAAGATGGCGAACCGAAACTGTTGGATTTCGGCATCTCGAAGTTGCTTGATCCGGCAGCGGATTCAGGGAACATCACCCAGCCGGGAGGCCTGACTCCGTTATATGCCAGCCCTGAACAACTCAAAGGCGAGCCGGTCAATACCGCAACTGACGTCTACAGCCTGGGAGTGGTTTTATTTAAACTTCTTAGCGGGAGCCTTCCGCATACTGCGGGGACAGGGGCTGAAGGATATCTTCCCAATGAGTCTCTAACCCAACCGACACTTCCCAGTGAAGTGGCTCGCAGGAGTGCGTCCACAGGCGATGCTCCAACCATACCCATCTCGCCTTCGGAATTGAAGGGCGATTTGGACAATATTGTTCTGAAGGCGCTTCGCAAAGAGCCAGAGAGGCGTTATCCAACTGTAGAGCAGTTCTCCGCCGACATTTGGCGATTCATTGACGGGATGCCGGTGTTGGCGCGTCCCGCGACCTTCTCGTACCGCGCGAGGAAGTTTTATGGACGTAACAAAGTGCCGGTGCTGGCGGCGGCGTTTATTTTGATCAGTTTGTTTGCCGGAATAGCTATCGCGGTATTCCAGGCAAACGCCGCGAGAGCGCAGGCGAGAATCGCAGCGGGCGCCCAGCGGCAAGCCGAACTCGAAACCGAGCGGACCAAAGCGGAGAAACAAAAAGCCGAACGGACGAGCCGTTTCATGCAGAGTTTCCTCGAATATGCCAACCCGCATTGGTACGGTCGAGGCAAGGGGAGATTGGATGTCACCGTCCGAAAAGCGATAGACGATGCTGCCGGGCGCATCGACACGGAACTCGCGGACGAGCCGGAAGTGCGCGCCGGCCTTCACTACACCGTGGGCGAAGTCTATGGAACCCACGGCGAATATGAAATTTCCCTCAGACACTTTCGCCAATCGCTCGATTTGTATCGGCAAGTTCACGGCGAACAGCATCCGAAGGTGGCGAGGGGGATTTATTACGTTTGTGTAGGGATGAGCAGGATGGGCGCGGCGGGCATCGAAGAGTTGGAGCCGCTCTTGCGGCAATCCGTGGCTATGATGCGTCAGACCGATCGCGACAACGTCAATTTACCCTACATGCTGCAATCTTTGGCCCAGTGGATCATCTCAGGCGAGAAGCAGAGCAGAAACGAAAGCCGCCTGGCGGAAGCCGAAAGCTTTATTTTGGAAGCGAGACCTCTGTTCATTCGTCATTACGGCGAAGACCACGTCGCAACCATTTCCGCCGACGGCAGCCTGGCCATGCTCGCGCTCACGCGGGGCGACCTGGCGCAGGCAGAACGCATCAACCAAGAATTAATCGGACGCTACCAGCAAGCGGAAGGTGGAGCAATTATCCACACCGGGGCCCTACTCAATTTAGCGGAGATCAAACTCGCACTCGGCAAAGTGGCGGAAGCCGAAGAACTCTTCGGGCAAGCATTGGAGGAGGGTCGCAGGGAATGGGGCGCTACCGACTTTCGATTTGAGCTTCTGGCTAAGCGTATCCGGAAAGCTCGTGCCGCTTCGGGTAAATAAATTTGTTTTGACGCTGCGTGTAGGCTAATGATTAAGTTGAGCACTCGACCCCATCCGCTCACGCGGATGGTACCGGTCTCACGCCGCCAGCGCCGCCAGCAGCTTCTCGTGAATGCCACCGAAGCCGCCGTTGGACATGATCGCGACCACATCGCCTGAGCGAACTTCTTTCCGTATCTGCGCAACGATGTCATCAACTTCGGTGATGGCGTGCGCCGGCTTCCCGGTCGCGGCGACATCTTCGATCAGCTTTTCAATGTCGAGCACTCCACCCATCTCAGCCGCCCGCTGCGCATCGTAAACACGCGAGACGATCACGTAGTCAGCCGGCGCGAACGCGTCAACATACAAGTTCTGAAAGGTTGCGTGGCAGGACGTGCGCGAGCGTGGTTCGAACACGGCCACCAGACGCCGACCCGCGTACTTCGTGCGCAGCGCTGAGAGCGTTTCGCGCACGGCCGTGGGATGATGCGCAAAGTCATCGATGACGGTGACGCCGTTTACTTCACCGCGAACTTCACAGCGGCGTCGAACGCTCTTAAAGCTCGCGAGCGCGTCAGCTATTGACTTTCGATCTGCGCCCCAGGCATCGGCGGCAATAATCACGGCGAGGCAGTTTCGGACATTGAACTCACCGATTATCGGCGTCTGAAACTCGGCCCACGCTGCTCCTTCACGGAACACTTTGAAGTGCGTCATGCCGCCGGCGTAACGAATGTCACGCGCCTGCCACTTCGCATCGTCGCAAGTTCCAAACGTTTCCAGGTTGGTGAACAACTTCGAGCCAAAAGACGCGACGACCTCACGCACGTGCGGGCTGTCCCAGCCGGCAATCACTCTCCCGTTGCCCGGCACAAGATTCATCAAGCGGCGAAACGCGAGCTTCACCGCGTCGAGATCTTTGTAAATATCCGCATGATCGAATTCGATATTGTTGACCACGGCAATTTCGGGCAGGTAGTGCATGAACTTCGGACCTTTGTCGAAATAGGCCGTGTCGTATTCATCGCCCTCGATGATGAAGTAGTCGCTTTGGCAGACGCGAAAGCTGACACCGAAATTCTGCACCACGCCGCCCACCAGAAACGACGGATTCCGACCCGCTTGATCGATCACCCAGGCGGCCAGACTGGTCGTCGTCGTCTTTCCATGCGTGCCGGCAATCACCAAAGACCGCCGGCCCCGAATAAACTCTTCTTTCACGACCTCGGCTTGCGATCGGTAGACGATTCGTCGCTGCAAAACCTCTTCGAGTTCCGGATTGCCACGCGGAATCGCGTTGCCCACAACGACGCAATCGGGGGTCGCCGAAACGTTCTCACCTTTGTACCCAGGCAGAATCGAAATGCCCAAACCTTCGAGCATCGTCGACATCGGCGGATAGACATGCTCATCGGATCCCGTCACGCGGTGCCCGCGCGCTTGCAGCATGCCCGCCAGCGACGCCATGGCGGTCCCGCAAATTCCAATCAGGTGATAGTGCATTTAAATGTACGACCAGCGCCGATGATGGTGGGGAACTGATCTACTTAACTCGAAAGGACTTCCGGTGCCTGCCGCGTAAATGACTTCATGTCCGACGCGAGCATCTCGCTGATTAGCTCCAAGAATGTATACTCCGGAGCCCAACCGAGCAGCTTTCGCGCGCGGCTTGAGTCTCCCACGAGTAAATCAATTTCAGCGGGCCGCTGGAAACGTTCGTCAACCTTTACGTACTCGCGATAATCGAGATCAGCCTCAGCGAACGCGCGCTCGCAAAAGTCGCGCACCGAATGCGTCTCGCCTGAAGCAATAACGTAATCAGCCGGTGCTTCCTGCTGTAACATTAAATGCATCGCGCGCACGTAATCCTTGGCATGTCCCCAGTCGCGACGGGCTTCTAAATTGCCCAGCCGCAATTCCGATGCAAGCCCGGCTTTAATTTGCGCCACCGCAGACGTGATTTTGCGGGTGACAAACTCGAAACCCCTGCGCGGACTTTCGTGGTTAAAGAGAATGCCGCCGACACAATACATGCCGTACGCCTCGCGATAATTACGTGTTAGATCAAACCCGGCGACCTTGCTTATCCCGTAAGGCGAGCGGGGATGGAACGGAGTGTTTTCGGTCTGTGGGACTTCCTTTGCATTGCCGAACATCTCAGAGGATCCTGCGAAATAGAACCGACACTGCGGTCGCAGCTCACGTAAGGCCGCCAAAACGTAATGCGTGCCGTTGATGTTTGTGTTCATCGTTGAGAAGCCATCGGCAAAACTCTCGGCGACAAACGACTGAGCGGCCAGGTGGTAACACTCGTCAAACTGGTGGCGGCTAAGAACCTGAAAAATGCTGGGATAGCTTTCCAGGCTACCGGCATGAAGCGTCAACCGATCCAGCAAATGACCAATGCGAGTAAATCGCCTTTGAGGATCTTCGAGGGCCACACGGCGCACGATTCCATGGACTTCGTAACCGAGCGAAAGTAAATGCTCCGCCAGATAGCTACCATCCTGACCGGTGATGCCGGTGATCAAAGCCCGTTTTGAGTTCAATGGAGTCTATTCAATCCGATGGTTGGCCTAAATGCCTCCCGGCGAAGATCAACGGGAGGAGTTTTTCAGTGTTCCCACAAAGCCTGACGAGCTATGGGGCCAACAGCGCCTAATGTTCTCAAAACTCATCAAGAAAAGAAAACATCGCTGCTCCACAATGATCTCCATTCGATCCGCCGTTTGCCGGTCACGGTCTCGGGCAGGTCACAACTGCCGTTGTTAGAACACCGGAGTTGTTTATGGTCAGCTTGGAGCAAACCAGGCCGTTTGGTGACTTCAGAATTATTCCCTCGCCGGGCGCGCCGATAAAGAGCCTTCCTGAACTGTTCACCGAAAACTGGGCGCTGGGCCCTACTTGCAACGACTCTTTCGGAAAATTGACAGAGCCTATGCCTAGTTTTCCGCCACTTGTAAGGATTAACACGGCCTGGCCCTGATTGTTGTAAGCCACCAGCGGGTAGGTTGTGTCGTTGATGGATTGACCACCTAAGGCCAAAGTGGTGCCAATCCCGGCGTGGGGCCGGTTGATTGCCACATTTCCCTGGCTATCGATAATCATCCGGGCGATGGGACCCACGTTGTTCGGTACGGTAGCAAAAACAAGATTTCCCTTCCCGAGCGCTCCATCATTGTATGACGCGATGGTGGCTGTTCGTCCATCCACTCCGCCCTGAGCGCGATTATAAAAATTCAGGAGGCCAACTCGATCCGTGGGGTTTGTGATGTACCCACCGAGGCCCAGGTATGCGGCAGCGCCCGGGGTCACGCCGTCGATCGCGAAATACTTTCCAACATTGGCGCCGGTAACTCCGTCATCGTTGAAGATCGGAGAGGTCGTGCCAAAACCGGTATTGTTTTTCGCATCGAAAAATATCTGCAACGGGTCGAATGCCGCCGAGGTGGTCACCAGCGTGCTTGCGGTTGCGGTGTTGGGGACCGTTGGGTCGGATCCTGCGCTGACCGCGCTCACACTATTCATCACCGTCGAACCGGCAGCCGTCGCCTTTGGCGCAACCAGGATGTGTACGGACTTGCTGGCCCCAACGTTCAAATCTCCCAGGCTACAGGTGACCGTTCCGCCGCCATACGAACATCCACTTGAAGCCAAAAGGAAGGTCATGCTTGCTGGCAGGACATCCATCACGGTCACATTAACGGCCGTGTTCGGCCCCCGGTTAGTGACCGTGATGTTGTAACTAAGAACATTGCCTTGCTCGGCCGGGTCGTGCGAATCACTGATCGAAACTGAAATATCAGCTTCTCCCGATGGCGGGGTTGGTGTCGGCGTTGGCGTCGGCGTTGGTGTGGCGGTCGGCGTCGGCGTTGCTGTCGGCGTTGGAGTTGGTGTCGGCGAGGGTGAAGGTGACCCACTCGTAACGATCACCGACCGGCTGTTGGAGCATCCGGGTTTGATCACTTCAAGGTCAAAAGTGAAGGTTCCCGGTTCCGGCGTCATCCAGTTGGTCTGACCGTCCGGTTCCACCAGGCTGGTGTTGCCGTCCGGCAATCTGAGTTCCAAGTCGCCTAAGACTGCACCTGTTGTTTGCCACTGAACATTTATTAGAGGATATTCCAGGCCATCGCCAGAGTTGTATAGCGCCTCAATTTCCTCGCTGGAAAGACTCCGGTTCCAAATGCCTAAAGCATCAACCGCGCCTTCCAGAAGGTGGCTCGCACCGCTCTGAAACCCGCTCACTGTAAAACTGGCGTTGGTGCCCACACTTGGCGTACCCGTATAAACACGGCTGTTCTCGGGTCCGTTATTCACACTCAAATAATAGGTCTTTGCCGATACGTCGTGACGAAAAACTACGAAGTACCAAACACCCGTCGAGACAATGCCAAAATTCTCGGCAGTGACGGTGCCGAGTGACTGGACCGAAGCCCAGGGCGAGGGGTTATTAAAAATGGCCGCGCTGATCTTTCCGTTCAACTGAAAAATCTGGAAATCGCGTTCGTAAAGATTGTTAAGCGCGTTGTCTTTGGCAACTATTAAGCTCGTCTCGAGAGTGTTGAACTTAACCCAAAAGGCAATGGTAAAGTCACCGCTGGTGAAGCGGAGAGTGGAATTGTCAGGCGCGGACAATCGTTGTCCAGCCGCCCTGGAAAAGCCTGCTCCCGCACCTACCTTGCCGACGACCTGAGTGACGGAATTGCTGTCCGCGAGGTCATTCGTCCCGATCGAGTCCGTTCGAACTGTGCCGGTTGCCTCGTCCAACCGCCAGAATGCCACGGGCCCGTTCGGCACCGGTGCTGCCGTGAACGAATCGATTACCGGACAGCCTCCCTGAGCTGCACCGACGATCCTTATTGAAAGCAAAACCAGAAAAACAAAGCTAATTCGCAGTAATGTGGGTTGAGAGTTCTTCATTTAATTCTCCTCTTGGCAAAGAGACGGTTCACTTTGGCCAATGGCTCAAATTTCTTTACTTGAGCTTTAGCCCAACCGATTTCCTCTTTTTCGGCCGCCGAAGCGGCGTTGATGGCTGGTTGTAACCTCATGAGGTTTTGGCCATTGACGTCCATTTTTGCAGAATGTCCTGGTATAGGGAAAAAAACCTTTTCGCCTGCAACTCAGTTCCATATTCCGAGGTGGCCACTTCACGAGACCGCCTGCCCAGACGGCGCCGCAACTCTTCATCGTTCAGCAAAAGTCGTATCCCCTCGGTCAGGTCATCGGAATCTGAATAAGTCGCAAGATAACCGGTCTCCATATGACGAACCGCGTCTCGGCATCCCCCGACATCGAAGGTAACCGGCGGAGTCCCACAGGCCATACTTTCGAGTACGCCGTTTGGGAGGTTCTCAGCCAAAGTCGGGAGCACGAACACGTCAGCTGCGGAGTAAGCAGTTGCCAGTTCTCGATCATCGCGGATAGTGCCAAGGACGATTTTACGGACCGAAGACGGCAGATCCGTTTCTTCTCCCCCTTTACCGACAATCAGAACCGTCAGATTCTCTTCAGATGCCGCCAGCCGTTCTATCGCTGCATGCATGAAGTGTCCGCCTTTTCGCCGATCAGTAATTAGCTGGGCGCTAAACATGATTACTCGTTCGGCCGGGCCTATCCGAAGAGATAGACGGGCCTCTTCGCGGGGACCCGGAGCAAAAACCTTTGTATCAAGGCCGTTGGGAATTACGTGTACGTCAAATCGACGCAAAAGCGGACTCTGGGCGGCCATCTCGGCAATCCACCTGGAAGGCGCGACAATCGTCAGATTTGAACGAGCATAGATCCATCTTTTGATCCGCCATAAGGTCGCGGTGGTGTCACGATACAATTCCGGTGGATCCGACAGAATCGGACAGGAACCGCATCCCGTTTGCCACCGCTCACAGTCAAACGAATAAGCGCAGTGGCCAGTCATCGGCCACATGTCGGACAGTCGCCACACCACCGGACGTCTGCGGCTAATCATTGGCAACGCCGTATGACTGAAGTAGTTACCGTGGGTGTTGTATAACTGAATTACGTCAGCTTCTTTGAACCACTGGTGGCGCGGAAGATAAAACGAGGAAGGATAAAAAAGGTATTGCAGACTCAGCCGTCCCAGCCCCCGATCAAAAAATCGATCCACCGTTTGAAAGCCGGGCCCGGCGATCAGTTGGACGTCCTGATCCGCGGTAACCTTCTGACCAACCAGCATTCGTGAGCGCACTCCCAACTCTTTTAGTCCCGTGTGCACCCGATAGGCCGATCGCCCTGAGCCGCCCACATTATCGGCGGTGCTAATGTGCAGCACGCTTAGATTGGCCGGGTCAGCAACCCGTCTATTTGATGTTGACGTGCTTTGAGGCATTCGGGAACTTCAGGGCTTCCGGGCAGTGCAAATAAGTCCGTTTCCCGCAGCGCGGATATGAACCTGCTCGAGGCCCGCCTCTTCGCACCACGCGGCGAGGGTCGCTTCAGTCTGGGGCGAATCGTATTTTGGCGAAAGCGCGTCGAATGTATCCAGGATAGCCCAACCCTTAATTTGCTCCGGGGTAAGGGGCAACATGCCAGTGTAGTTCCAGCAGGGCACGATGGCCGGAACCGCATAACGCAGGACGCGAACTCTTTGCAGGGCGTTGTCAATCGGGATCCAACGCGGCACGTACCATTCAACCAGCCGTCGCAACAGGTCGCGTGGCATTCTCTTGGTAATCGGCCGGTACCAATACTTCGAAGTCCAGCGGGAAATCCAGGGAGCCTTTCGATATAAATCGACCGCGAGTTTGCCGCCTGGCTTAAGAAACGGAATCAGGGACATAAATGCGGCTTTCACATCAGGAGTATGCTGTAAGACACCATAGCAGAAAACCTTGTCAAAGACGCCTCTCTGAAATGGAATTTGATAGAGGTCGGCCTGGGCCAATGTGAGCCGCTCGTTCGGCCCATTATTTAACCAGCAGGCATCGACCGCCGAGCTGTAATCAAAGGAACAAAGTTCTGCACCCGCGTCCAGCAGCACCTGAGTGAAGCGGCCGGCGCCGCAGCCGGCTTCCAGAACGTTTTGTCCCATCAATTCAGCCGGGCTCCAGCCTGTCCCTTCGAAAAGGCGATCGCGACTCAAGGTCGTCCCGTTGAACCGGTCCAACTGGGTGCGACGATAACGGTTCCATTGTTCACCGAAACTCGCCGTGTAGTTGTCGTCGGGAACGAAACGCGGAATAAAGTGTTTGATGGGATATAACTTACCCGAATCTGTCGCCACTAACTCGCCGGTCTTAATCTCCGAATGTTCTTCGGCGGCTATGCTTTTGATTTCCAAGAGCGCGCCAGTGCCGGGATCAACCAGCCGCTCCAGGGCTTGCGGCCTCATGAACCGATGCTCCGGCCAATGTAAATAAGGTGCGGCCGCGGCGGTTCCGGCAGTCGCCGCAATTGACGGAGGAGCTCGCGGACGCGATGAGCCTTTTCCCTGGGCGCGATCAAGGTTGCGTGGCAAGTAATGGTCTGGAAGCCGTAGGACTCCAGCGCTTCGCGCAAAGTATCGACGGACCACCTGCGCAAATGCTGATACTGATGGAAGTAAGCACCACAGTCAGGACAAAGGACGCGGAGAGCCTCTAGATCCTCTTCATTTGGAGTGGTCACGATTAAAGTTCCGCCGGGCCGTAAGAGCCGGTGAAACTCAGTGAAAGTCGGCGAGAGATGCTGATCGAAGAGATGCTCCACCATCTCTACGCTCAAAACCAGATCCATACTCTTTTCAGGCAGCGGAGTCGGCAACTCAGTTGCGACCGTAGCGCCACGAAAGAGTGGATGGGTGTCGAATTGTTCCCGAACGTGATTGATGCTTGCTGACGAAAAATCGAGCGCCTGACACGCGATGCCGCGCCGCAGCAAGTGGCCGACAAGATAACCGCGGCCGCAGCCATAATCCAGAATATCCCCTTCGAACTTAACCAGCGTTGCCAAATATTCCAGAAGCAGGTCGCCCGAATGGTTACTGAAGTATTGCTGCGCAAATCTTGGGTCTGATGAAAAATAGTTCCAGAACGCTTCCGCCTTTTCCGGCGTCCACACGAGTTCATGCGGCTTCATTTGAGTCGTCATCTGTCCACTGGTTTTTGAGTTTGTAACACTCACGATTGTCACATTAAGTCACGCCAGGAATAAGTGGGCCTTTCTACCCCACTTTGTTCCACAAATACCGAATGCCACAGCTGAAACATCAACGCCGACCAAACCTGCCAGGTGTAATCCGCGCGACCTTCCAGGTGTGGCGCCACATACGAAGCATAGAAAGACGGACGAAAGATCCCTTGTTGCTGTAAGCGCTCAGTCGATAACAAGCGTTGCGCAAGCGGACGCAACTGATTACGCAGCCACAATGTGATCGGAATCACGAACCCTTTCTTCGGCGCGCCCAGTAATTCCTTCGGCAGGAGATCTCCCACTGCGGCTTTCAAAAGGTATTTCAAATCACCGGGGCGAGTCCGAATTGAGGCCGGAATGCGAAAGACCGTTTCGACAAACTCGTGATCGAGAAACGGCACGCGTCCTTCAAGTGAATGCGCCATCGAGAATCGATCGGTCATCATCAGAAATTCTTCCGGTAATTGAGTTTGAAAGTCAACGTAGGCGACCGCATCGCGAACACTGCTTGTGTTTGCTTCGGCGAATAAGCGCTGTAAGTACAAAGCCGTCTCTTCCACCTCGGGGAAACGGCCATTGAACACGGAAGCCTGTTTGAGGTTGTCGCTCAGATAAACCTGATTTGCATAGTAATGGCTGCCGAAAGGGGCGCGGCAGATGTCGCCCAGCTGCGCGAGGCGGTCCTTCTTTTGAGAGGACATAAGAGCGGTTGGCACTGAGTCGACCAAACTGGACCATCCCGACCACAAGGATGCGGGCAGCCTGGCCCCCAACCGCGCGAGACCCGGGTGAGCAGTCGCCATTCGCAGGACGGGACTGTTTTCAAACGGCGAATACTTACCGTAATTGCCGAATAGCTCGTCTCCTCCGGTTCCCGTGAGTCCCACCTTTACTTCCCTGCTCATCATCCGAAAAACATACCAGGATGGCAGACCGCCACCGTAAGGCTCATCCAGGTGCCAAACCATCGACACCAAATCATCCAAAAGCTCCTCCGGCCGAAGAATGACTTCCTGATGATCCGTCTCAAATCGTTCAGCTACTTTTCTGGCGAGGTTCAGTTCGTTCCACGCTGCTTCATCATCAGAAGCAAAACCGAGCGAGTATGTTTTGATGGGGCCATAGCCCAGCTCGCTCAGCAAACCGACGACCGCCGAAGAGTCCAAGCCGCCCGAGAGCGAGCAGCCCACCGGAACATCGCTCAAGGTCCAGCGCCGCACGGCCTCGCGCAGTTCATGTCGAACAACTGCGGGCCATTCTTCGGGCGACCGATTCTCGTCCACCCGATCCGTCTTGAGCTGCCAGTACCGGCGTGTTGAGAGTTGGCGAGACGCCAGATCAAAGGTGAAATAATGCCCTGGCGGTATTCGCTTAACGCCGCTGAAAATCGTCCGTTCACCCGGCACGAATAACAGCGTCATGTAGTGATACAGGCTTTGGAAGTCCAGGTCGCGGCTAACCGGCAGAGTAAGTAAGCTCTTTAGTTCCGAAGCAAAGGCAAACAGGCCCGGCTGGTTAAGGTAATACAGCGGCTTAATGCCGATGCGGTCGCGCGCTCCAAACAGCCGCTTGCGCTTCTTGTCATAAATGACAAACGCAAACATGCCGTTAAGCTCATCCAGCATCGCAAAGTTTTTCTCTTCGTAGAGGTGGAGCAGGATCTCGGTATCCGAGTTTGCCGTTTTGAAAGTCTTGCCCGCGGCAATGAGGCGCCGGCGAATCTCGGGAGAATTGAAGATCTCGCCATTGAAGACGATCCAGACAGTTTCATCAGCATTGGCCATCGGCTGGTGACCACTGGCCAGATCCAAAATGCTCAGCCGCCGCATTGCGAGGGCTGTTTGTGCTTCGGGATCGCGATACTCTCCCCAATCGTCCGGCCCCCGGTGCACGAGAAGAGAACTCATCCCAGAGAGCCAGGATTCTTGTTGTTGTCCCGCAATGCCTGCGATGCCGCACATAAATCTTAATAGGGAGACAGGATCTCCTGCTTCCTGCCTTGTCTGCCTGCTTACTTCCGCGCTTCCGCGTAAAGCGAATAAGGTTTGTAGATCGCGCCGTCAGGTTCGGTGTCGAGATGAAACTCAGTCCAGTTCGGAATCTGACTCTGGGAGGGACCGAGCAGTTGCGGGCCCTCGAACCCCACCTCGCGCAACAACTTCAAAAGCGAATAGCGATCATACATCCAAAGGTGTGGCTCGCCCTTGAGACGAAAACGCCCAACCCGCAAAGCGTCGTACTCGGCTCCCAGTATAAGACGCAGCAGAGCCTCACGGCCAAACCCGGTCCGCCGTAAGAACCCATAAAGGCGACGCGGTAGGCGGGCGAGGGTGTTTCCCGGCGCAGCCCCGGTCGGCGTACCAACCGCAGAGGAGGCGCGCCGTGCTTCGTCAATAATCATCTGCGCGTCAATGCCACCCTGCTCGAGCACGAACTCTAAATTCGAAATGCTCGGTTGCTGCAAATAATCACCCAACTCGCCACCGGGCCGCTCGCGCACCGCCTGGTCGTAGAGCTCGAGCATGACGTATTCATAGTTGTGACCCCACTGTTCATCACCGGCGGCGGCGCGCTCAAGCGCTCGCTGGTAGGTCGCGACGAGGCTTTCCAGGTCGGGCACTACGACCCGGATGATTCCCCCCGGTTTGAGCACCCGACGACATTCGCGCAGGAAGGTACGCGCCTTCTCGCGAGAGAAGTGTTCGAGGATGTGCGAATGATAAACAACCTGCACCGTATTGTCCGGGAAAGGAATGCCATCGCGCAGGTCATGAACGGCAACATCGGGCCCGGAACTCGCAAAATCGATGTTCGTCCAGGCGGGATGAAAACGCTCGCCGCAGCCAAGATTCAGGTAGGATTTCATGTGCGAAAAAGCGAAGACATTCAGCTGCAGGTTGAGTTTATCAGCGTGGTCCGACTGCAGTTCAGAGCACTAACATTCAAGCGAGTTGCGCCGGCGAAAAACTAACCTCGCCAGTGCTCTTTCCCCTTGATCCAGTAAGCCTGGTCGGTGCCGACCCTTTCGAGCAGAGGCTTTTCTCCATA
>DASUTF010000246.1:0-4443 GCA_036374695.1 Pyrinomonadaceae bacterium | reverse complement strand
ACACGCTATACCAACCGCGACTGAACCAGGCTTACGTTGGAAAGACTGGAAGAATCAAGAGCGAACGTGACAGCGATGTGCTGGCGCTGATGAACATGTCGGCGGCGCAGCTGCGCACGAAGTTCGGCGAATTCCAGGACGTGCGCGAAGAGACGCTTTGGGGCGGCGTTTGGACACAGCACTTCAGAGCGATACCAACCGGATCGGCCAGCTATAAATACATCGAAGTGTGGGTCGATAAGGATGGCATGCCGGTGCAGACCAAGATGGTTGAGAAGAATGATGACGCGACCACTGTTCGTTTGAGCAATGTCGAACGCAACCCGTCGCTGCCGATGGATCAGTTCAAGCTGAACCTTGGCTCGGGCGTCAAAATTATCAAGGGATAAACTGCGGTTACAGTTTCGGCAGAGAAGGGCTTTGGGAAACCGAAGCCCTTCGCGTTTATGGCGCAAGCTGGTAATTGCGTAGTCGCAAGTTTACAACTTGCGCAACCAAAGCGCTCGGCATATTCTTCAAACCACTGAGTTGAGTTTTGATCCCGTCGCTACCGCTCCGGGTTCTGACACGAGCGAGTACTGACACATCGAGATGCGCAAGAGCACCTTTCTAAAGTTAAAAGTTCGCGAAGCCGCATTCATCAGCAAGGCGCTGCTCTCGACGAACCACGTTGTGCTGGCGCACATCATTCCGATGCGCCGTTGCAATCTCGCCTGCGGCTACTGCAATGAATACGATCAGACGTCGAAGCCGGTGCCGCTCGACGTGATGAAGCGGCGACTGGATAAGCTGGCGGAACTCGGCACCTCGGTCATCACCGTCTCAGGCGGCGAACCGATGATGCATCCGCAGCTCGACGACATCATTCAGCATATTCGCTCAAACGGCGCTATCGCGGGATTGATCTCGAACGGCTATTACTTCACTCCGGATCGCATCAAACGCCTGAATGCCGCCGGCCTGGAGTACCTGCAAATCAGCATCGACAACGTCGATCCGGATGAAGTTTCGCGCAAGAGCCTGCGCGTGCTGGACAAGAAACTCCGCTACCTGGCAGAGCACGCCGACTTTCACATCAATATCAATTCAGTGATCGGTGGTGGAATTAAAAACCCGGACGACGCGTTGAAAGTTGCGCAACGCGCGGTTGAGCTCGGCTTCTCGACCACGGTCGGGGTGATTCATGACGAAGACGGAACCTTAAAGCCCCTGACTGAGAAAGAGAAGGAAGTCTTTCACGCGGTGAAGAAGCTTGGCAATAAAGATCACGCACGGCTGAATTGGTTTCAGGACAGCATCGCCGAAGGCAAGCCTTACGAATGGCGCTGCCGTTCAGGTTCGCGTTATCTGTACATTTGTGAAGACGGCAAAGTTCACTGGTGCTCGCAGCAGCGCGGCTTTCCGGGAATTCCGCTCGATGAGTACTCGATGGAAGATTTCAAACGCGAGTACAAGACCGAAAAATGGTGCGCGCCCACCTGTACCATTCAGTGTGTGCACCAGGTTGGCATCCTCGACAACTGGCGCGACCCGCAAATGTCTGAAGCCGAAGTGAGAAGAGAGCAGCAGCAGAAAAAAGAAGAGCGGATGGTCCAGATCCTCCGCCCGCAGTAACCGGCCAGCCTACACATACATTAAAGCGATGCCCTCCCTTTGCCAGGCGTTGATATTTGTTTCTGTCATCGTTCTTGTAATTAGTCCTCTTCACGCATCGCAGAACACGCCCGAAGACAATAAGGACCTGATCATGATGTCGGTCGTGGTGTGGAACCGCTCAGGCCTCACCAAGGGTTTGAAGCGCGAAGTGTTTACCGTAATGGATGAGAAAGTAGTAAGGCCGATCGAGTTTTTCGACGATGCCGACACGCCCGTTAGTATCGGGATCCTTGTTGATAACTCGGGCTCGATGCAGGCGAGTCTGTTGGGGGGCGCGTCGAAACAAAAGGTGCTGGGCGAAGAACTCAAGTTGTTCCTGACAACCGGCCACCCTGACAACGAGTACTTTCTCATGTCATTTAGCAAGACTCCGAAACTCCTGGCCGACTGGAGCAGAGCTAACGACATGCTCGCGCGGACATTCGACGTTGAAGAACCCAAGCATGACACGGCATTGTACGACACGGTTTTTTTGGCTCTTGAGAAGATTCACAGCGGTCAACGAAAAAGACGGGCATTGGTTTTACTATCAGACGGCCAGGACAACTTGTCTCGACACACGTTTAAGGAAGTGCGGAACGCGCTGAGAGCTACCGATGTCACGCTCTATGTGATCGGAATCATGGGTGCTAGTGATGTGGGTTCGTCTCTGGGGATGGAAGGACAGGGGATTCTCGATGAACTAAGTGAAACAACAGGCGGCGCTGCGTCCTATCCCACCAGTCGCAAAGAACTGACAAAGGCGTTTTCAACGATCGGCGGCGAACTACACCATCATTATCGATTGGGATTTCGACCTGACAAGAGCGACGGCCCAAATAAATGGCGCCGATTGAAGATCAAGGTAACCGTACCACCCAATCCTCCTCCCGAACTCAAAAACCTCTCGGTTAGGGGACGGTACGGCTATTACACTCGTTGAAATAGATAGAGACTAGGAACTCGGCGGCTTCGTGCGATCCGAGACCGTTGAAGAGTGAATCGAATCCTCCATATCGCCGCCAATCTGATACAGCGAAACTGAACTCGATAAGCCTAGTCCGGAAAGTCTTCCGGCCATAATCACAATTATCTCGCCAGGCGTAACCAGCCGGGCATCGAGCAGGGTTTTTTCGCCGACCTTCAATAATTCCTCCGCGCTTTTCGACGCCAGGCAAAGCGCCGGCTCGACCCCCCAGATGATGTTGAGCACGTTCATCACATTGCGAGAGGACGTCATGGCGATAATTCGCTGGCGTGGCCGCAGGGCCGACAACCGGCGCGCCATCAAGCCTGATTCCGTGAACACCAGGATCAAGCGCGTGTTCATCTCGTCGGCGGCAAACGCAGCGGCTTCGCAGAGCGCGCGGCTCACCCGCCCCGTTTGCCGGCCGGCGATCTTACTCATGATGCCTGGCCGTTCCTGATCGCGGGTCTCGGCGGTCTCGATAATGCGCGCCATCGTCGCGACCGAAGCGACCGGGTATTGTCCCGTCGCGGTCTCGCCCGAAAGCATCAGGCAGTCTGAGCCATCCCACACGGCGTTGGCGACATCCGTGGCTTCCGCGCGGGTCGGCCGCGGTTCTTCCACCATCGATTGCAGCATCTGCGTCGCCGTCACGACCAGCTTGCCGGCTTCATTTGCCAACTCGATGATTCGCTTTTGATAGACAGGCACCAGCTCAACGCTGGTTTCGACGCCCAGGTCGCCGCGCGCGACCATCACGCCATCGGCGGCCTCGAGAATCTCGCCCAGATGATCGATCGCTTCGGCCTTTTCGATCTTTGCCACGAGCGGAGCCTCGCTGCCCGTTTCTTTGATCAAGCGCTTCGCGTCCATGCAATCGGCGGCGGTACGCACGAATGAAAGCGCGAAGAAGTCCACATCCTGAGTCGCCGCCCACCTGACATCGTCGCGATCCTTCTGCGTCAGTGAAGGTATCGGTAGAGGGACCCCAGGAAGGTTGATGCCTTTGCGCTCGCCCAACTCACCGCCGTTGATGACGCGCGTAATGATATCGGTGTCCGTGATGCTCTCAACGCGCAACTCAATGGCGCCATCATCCAGCAGGATGCGCGCGCCCGGAGGCACATCGCGCGGCATACCGTCGTAATTTGTTGCTACCTGGCTGTTATCACCTTCAATAGCGCGGGTGGTGATGATGAACTGTTGATTCGCGAGCAGCGTTACCGGCTCATGATTCCTGAGCGTGCGCGTGCGAATTTTTGGCCCCGAGAGATCGATGAGAACTGCCAAAGGCCGGTTCATCTTTTCCGCGGCGGCGCGCGCCGCGCGAATGTCGGCCGCTTTTTCTTCGTGCGTGCCATGCGACATGTTTATGCGCACGCCGTCCACGCCTGCCGCCAGCATGGCTTCAAGTATTTCTGGCTCTCTGCTTGAAGGGCCAAGGGTCGCGAGGATTTTTGCTCGTCTCAAGAAGATTCGGAACCTTTTACGATAGGAATGCCCAGAACTATACCCTTTTGAAAGGCTTTTCCGGAAATCAGGGCACGCCGGAAAATGTCTATTGCCGCTCGTGTTTACAACAGCTAATATTGGTTAGCAGTACGCGCCCCTCCTACTGCTCCCTCCCTCAGAGAGCTTAACCAGAGTGCCCCTTCCGCCACAGAAAGGCTGCGTTCGTGCCAGAATTAATCCGCTCGGTAGTGTCCCGCGCGCGTATGTATTTTAAGGATCGTCGGCGCTCGCCGCGCCTTAGTGTGCCACTCGCTTTTTCGCTGTCGGTGATCCGGCAAACTAAGCTCAAACGGGTTAATGGGAATGATCGCACGCTCAAAGGACATACG
>DASUTF010000245.1:0-4954 GCA_036374695.1 Pyrinomonadaceae bacterium | reverse complement strand
GAGTGAAGGACTAATCTCGGTATCCTTCGAATCGATCGCTGCGTGCGGATACTCGGCGAACAACCTGCTTATCAAATCCGCATCCGAATCACCAATCGTCACGGCGCAAACACCGCGTTGGGTCGCCGCGACTAACAAACGGCCGAGCGGTGATGCGGCAATCGTGAAGACGATGCGCATTCCTTTTCCACCGCGGCCATAGGTCGCCGGAGTCATCCCTAACTGCTCGGAAGATTTTTCATAGAGCGCGCGGCTGGAACCGTAACCGGCGTCGTACATCGCGTCGGTCACCGATGAACCTTGCTTAATGCCGGCTTTGAATCGCGCAAGCTTGCGCGATTCGGCATATTGTCTCGGCGTGATTCCCATCACCTGCTTGAACGTGCGTTGTAAGTGATGAGCATTGACGCCGGTTGATGCGCTCAGGCTTTCCAGCGTTGCGCCCTCTTCCTCGTGCTCGTCAATCACGTGACAAACCTGACGCACCAGCTCAATTTGCGGATCGTTCGCGCTGGCGCGGCGCGGATGACAACGCTTACAAGCGCGAAAGCCGGCTTGCTCGGCTGCTTCAGGCACGCGAAAGAAGCTGACCTGCTCGCGTTTCGGACGGCGCGCCGGGCACGACGGCCGGCAGTAAATCCCCGTGGAACGTACCGCGAAAACGAAACTGCCGTCGCGCGAAGCGTCTCGCTCAAGGACTGCGTTCCAAAGTTCGGGATTGGTCATGACCACCGGCGTTGTTGATATCGACCGCAACATCTTACTTCACCTCTGTATTTGATGAGCAGATGATACGCAGTCCCGGGTGGCGGTTCTATCCGATGTTTGCGGTCAAACTTGAATTCAGGGTGGTTGGTGTCCTAATTCGCCTTCACTCTGTGTCTCTGTGGTGAGTTTTTGTCTGGGATCCGATCACACTGAGGCACAGCGGTCACTCGGAGACACCGAGAAAAACGGCGAACAGTACGCTACCTTTGAAATGCCTGCGCACCCAGATTTCTCGAGTCTTACATCTGCGGTTGCGGCACGGCCTGCGGATGAGCGAAAGCGGGCAGCGGCGTTACTACTTTGCCGGAAGGAACACATAGTACCGGACACGGTGAATTCCGCACGACGCGTTCGATTTCGGAGCCCAATGCCGGAGCGCCGCCAAACAGCGACGCATGAACGGTCGTTCCGATCACGATTAAGTCGGCGTCAATTTCAGCCGCAATCCTGACAATCTCCGCGTACGGGCGACCCTCGGCAATGTGGGTCTTGACGCCGCCGTCGCCTTCGCCGGCAAATGACTGCATGCGCTGTCGAACTTCCTGCCGCATGCGCGACAATGCCGAGGTTCCGCCTTCGGGAAACATGACGGAAATCTGCTCGAAGTAATCGCCGATTACGTAAACCGCGTGCAGCTCTGCGTGGTGCGTGCGGGCAAGTTCGCGCGCCATACTGGTCGCCGGAATCGAAGAGGGGCGGAAATTCGTCGCCAACAGGATTCTATTGACCCGAATATCGGTTGAATTTCCGCGGTGCTCGACGAAATCATGCTGTGGTGGACGGATCGTCAAAACGGGACAGGGCGCCTCGGCGATGATCTCCTCGGCAGTCGATCCGAACAAAGCGCGCGCCAGACCGCCGCGGCCATGCGTCACTACGGTGACCAGATCGATGTCGTAGTCGCGGACTGCTTTGGCGATCTCGGAAGCGGGCTCGCCTTCCACGATCACCGGCTCGACTTCAATTCCGTCGAACAGTGGATCGGCAAGGAGCTGACCGACTTCGCGGCGCAGTTGCAGCAGCCATTCATTCTCCTCTTCCTGGAGCAGGCGCTCCGGCAGGGTCATCAGATTCGCCGGCACCTCGGCGCTTTGAACACTAAAAAGGACGACACGGCCACGGCTGGCGCGCGCAAACGCCGCTGCATACTTCAACGCAGATCGCGCGTGCGCCGTGAAATCAGTTGGGAAAAGGATGTTTCGGAAAGACATTGGTCAGTTGTCAGTTGTCAGTTGTCGGTTGTCGGTTGTCAGTCGTCAGTTGTCAGTCTGGATGACGTTGTTAACAACGGACTACTGACGTTTTTCTAAAGAACTTTCGTTGCCGCAATCCGGTCGAGTTGTTCGCTAAATCCGGATCGCGCCAGCGCCTCGCTGTGCTTTCGCGCCACGCGCGCCAGTTCAAGTGCAATTCGTTCACGCGTGCGGCGCTCTCGCTCACCGGTCGCGATCTGATCGACCACGCGTCGCAAGGCTTCACTGACGCCGGCGACATAGCCTTGCGGTTGTGCTCCCCCATTCATAGTTACCGTCGAATTTTCATATCGCATCTGACCGGTCATCGGATCTAAGAAGGCGTAATCATCCGCCAACGAGATCCGCGTCTCGCGAAACAGCGAAGCGAAGTCAGTCCCGAGCGAAGTTGCGGCCCGCTCGACACCGGCGATCAATTCACCGCTCACGCGCATAGTCTCGCTCCACCCGCCGTTCGCCGGCCTGACCACGGTAACCGTATCCGTAGCCACCACCGTTTCTTCCTCGTCTTTTCCGGCGCTCGATCCACCGGCTTCCGGAGTTGCGGCGAGGGGCTCGTACGCGGACGCAATTTCATCGACGGGCGAGGGCGACTCCATGGCTGCTTCAGCCTGAGGCGGAATAGATTCTGAAACGCCTTCGTAAACGTTGATCGACCCGGATGATTCGCGCACTCGCAGGACCAGGCGATGCAGCGCCGCTTCTTCAACCACGTCCGTGCCCGCGTCGCGATCAATTTCGTGAACCAAAGGCGTTTCACTGCCATTCACGAAAACGTCGGCCGAGTAATTCTCCAGCTCCACGTGCACGCGGCCGACGAACGAACGCTGCGACAAATATCGCAGCAGCGCCCAAACATTCACAAAACTCGTGTCGAGATTCTCGTAAAGCACCCGTGGAGGCTTGGTTTCAGAAGTCATTTCGGCTCAGAACGTATTTCAGTCGAAGTCTAGCGTACCTTAGTTTCAAGTTCCAAGTTTCAGGTTTCAAGTCAAACGACCGCACATGCAAACAGGTTCGGTACTCTACCTGAACAAAAAAACTTGAAACCTGAAACTTGAAACTTTAAACTCCGCCGCATGTTACGCGGAATCTTTCGCACGAAAAATCTGGACGACATCTTGGCGGCCGCCGGCGGGCCACAATTTTCACTGAGACGGACGTTGGGTGCTTTCGACGTCACGTTGATCGGTATCGGCGCGATCATCGGCGCCGGAATCTTTGCGACCGTGGGAACCGCGGCGGCCGGCGAGAAAACTCTCGAGGGCCTGCTGGTAAGGCCCGGCGCCGGCGCGTCGTTGACGCTGTCCTTCGTAATTACAGCCGTCGTCTGCGGCTTCACCGCTTTGTGCTACGCCGAGCTTGCGTCGATGGTGCCGATCTCTGGTTCGGCTTACACATACTCGTATGCGACTCTGGGCGAAGTCGTCGCCTGGATTATCGGCTGGGACCTCATCATTGAATACGCCATCGGTAACGTCGCGGTGGCGATTAGCTGGGCCGGTTACTTCAATGAGTTCCTCCGGACCATAGGCATCACGCTGCCTGAATGGCTGGTCAACAACTATCGCACGGCAACTCCTGAAGTACTTGCGGCGGCGCCGAACTTATTGGGGTACCCAATCGTTTTCAATGCGCCCGCTTTCGGCATCGTCGCCCTGATCACGATCGTGCTGGTGTGGGGAATCAAAGAGTCCGCTAACTTCAACGCCGGGATGGTCGCGATCAAGATCATCGTGTTGTTGTTCTTCATCACCTTGATGCTCTATTTCGTCTCACCGTCGACGATGGTCGAGAACTGGAAGCCTTTCCAGCCGATGGGATGGTCCGGCACGTTCACCGGCGCCGCGGTAGTTTTCTTTGCCTACATCGGATTTGACGCGGTTTCGACCGTGGCCGAAGAAACAAAGAACCCCGCCCGTGATTTGCCGATTGGGATTATCGCCAGCTTGATCGTCTGCACCGTTCTGTACATTGCGGTCGCCGCGGTGTTCACCGGTGCAGTGCCTTTCGAAGCTTTAAGCACCTGGTCCAAGGGTGACCTCGACAAATCATTGTCCGTCGCGCTGACTTCAGTGGCGCCGAACGCCCGTTGGCAGGCCGGCGTGATCGCGTTCGGCTCAGTCGTCGCACACACGGCTGTGCTGCTCGTATTCCAGTTGGGCCAGCCGCGCATTTTCTTTTCGATGGCGCGCGATGGTTTGCTGCCTTCCGTGTTCGCCTCAGTTCATCCGCGATTTAAGACGCCGCACGTCACGACGATTCTTACGGGCGTGCTGGTCGGCGGCATCGCAGCGTTCGCGACCGTCGACGAAATGGTAAGCCTGACGAACATCGGGACGCTTTTCGCTTTCATTCTGGTGTGCGTGGGCGTGATCGTCCTGCGTTATAAAGATCCGCATCGCCACCGGCCGTTCAGAGTCCCGCTGGGACCATGGTTTCTGCCGGGCCTCGGAGCGGCGACATGTGCGTTCCTGATCTATTACCTGCCCGGCGGATCGTACTGGCGCTTCATCGCCTGGCTCGCGCTGGGCTTCGCGATTTATCTTTCGTACGGCTACTCGCACAGCGAGATCGGCCAGCAGATCGGCCGGGCGCGGATCACCGCTTCATGGCTGATGCTGATGGCGTTCGGATCTTTCCTGGTCGCAACGGGGTTGATGATCGTCCCTCACGACGCCGGACCGGCCGAGTGGATTCGGTTAGTCGGCACCGGATTCGTGGAAGGCACGCGCACCATCATCGGCTTCGCTTTCATGGGAGTTGGGTTGTTGTTCGCTGCGATTGGCGCAGTGATTGGCATGTCGAAGGGGAGCGCGGCGTAGATTAACCACAGAGGAAAGGAAACATTTAGCCGCGGATACACGCGGATTCGCACAGATTCAATCTGCCGCTTCTGATCTGCGAGAATCCGCGTTCATCTGCGGCTAGTT
>DASUTF010000244.1:0-3704 GCA_036374695.1 Pyrinomonadaceae bacterium | reverse complement strand
ACTTTCTTGCCGAGGCGTTTCGCCGCTCGCATGCAATTTGCCATCGTGTACGCGAAGGTGTAGATGCGACAGCCGACACCCTGGAGATCGACAACGATCAGATCGACGTCACGCAGCATTTCTTCGGTGGGCTCACGTGTTTCGCTGTACAGGGAATAGATCGGGACCTGCGTGCGACGATCGACGGCGTGATCTGTCTCGATCATGTTGTCCTGGACGTCGCCGCGAATGCCATGCTGCGGGCCGAACAACGCGGTCAGGTTGATCTGCGAATGCCCGTGAAAGAGATCGGCAGCATGGCGAAAGTCGTGATCGACTGACGCCTGGTTGCAGACTAAGCCGACGCGCACATCCGCCAGCGACCCGACACGTTCATCCAGCAGTCGCTCAAGACCAAGTTTGATTTGATGTCGGCAGTTCGACACTTAAGCTTTACTAACCTATCCGCAGCGCAGTGGCACCCGCATCCGGCGCGTCATCCGGGGGCGAAGACGCCCGTGCCACCTCGTCTAACCACACAGAACAGAACCGCCGTTGACGTTCAGAATTTCGCCGTTGATGTGCCGCGCCCATTCCGTGCAAAGGAAGGCTATGGGCCAGGCGATGTCTTCCGGCGTCGCTACATGACCGACGGGAATCGTTTCCTCAAGCGCCTCTCGGAAACCGGGACGCGCAAAAACGTCGGCGCACATGTCAGTATCAACCCAACCTGGCGCGACGCAGTTTACATTGATGCCGAATGGACCTAGCTCGGCTGCCAAAGACTTCGTGAACGAAATCTGGCCGCCTTTTGACGCCGCATAGTTAGACACGTTCGCTTCGCCACGCTGGCCGGCCGTCGAACTCACAATCACAATTCGCCCGAATCTGTTCTGCTTCATCGGAGGCACCGCCGCTCGGCAAGCGGCCCAGGTTCCCTTCAGATTTAGATCAATGGTGCGATCCCAAACCTCTTCGGTCATTTGATCGATGGCGCTGCCTTCCCAGATCCCGGCGTTACAAACGAGAAAGTCCAGGCGTCCAAACTTTTGGATGGTCGCGTCGATCAGCCGCTGTGCATCGCCTCGGTAAGACATATCCGCCCGGACCGCGAGGGCCTGGACGCCCTGTGCTTCCGCAAACCCAACGGCCGCTTCGGCGGCCTTCTTGTCCTTCACATAATTCACTACGACGCCCGAGCCGAGCCTGGCAAAGCAGTCAACGACCGCGCGCCCGATCCCGCGCGATCCGCCGGTAACGACCGCGACTCGATTCTCAAGGTTCAGGGAAATCATGCAGTGACTCCTGCCGATTCACGATTGCCTGCGCGACGCGCGGCAAAGGTGGCGGCCTCTTCCACAAATCGTTCGAACAGCGCGCGCGCAAACCCATCGCGTTCCCAGCCCAGCTCGGGATGCCACTGCACGCCCAACACGAAGCGATCGCTGCGCGGATCTTCTATCGCCTCTACCAGACCGTCCGGCGCCCACGCCGTCGCCACCAGTTCCCTTCCCAGTGTCTCCAGCGCCTGATGATGGTGGCTGTTCACTGGCGCGCGCTCGGCTGTTGCCAGCTGGTGAAGCAAACTCTCCGTAAGTAAACGCACACTGTGCGAGTGCCGATCGCGTGGCGCGCCCTGTTCGTGCTTGATCGGGTTCGGCCATTGACTGCCGACGTCCTGAATCAGCGTGCCGCCGCGCGAGACGTTCAGCACCTGCATCCCAAAACAGATCGCAAACAACGGGAGGGCGCGCTCTTCAATTTCGTTCAACACGAGCACGTCGGTCTCATCTTTAATTGGGTGAACACGGCCAAGCTTTGGATGCGGATCGTGCCCGTACCGCAGGGGATCAACATCCGAGTCACTCCCAGGCAACAGAACTCCATCGAGACCCGCGATCGTTTCGCGCAGAAAACCGGCATCAGGAATCAGAGGAATATGCACCGGCAAACCGCCGGCGGCTTCAACTGCTTCGCTGTAATGACGGGAAAGATAGAACCTGTCAGTTTCCAGCTCGATGCGCATCGTGATGCCGATGCGGGGCCGTGTTCGTGTCGTCATTCTCGCGGTGCTGCTGTCAATCGAAACGATTACTGGCAAACGCCATAATAGCGCAGATGCCTAGCTTGACTAAACTTCGCCGTCATTCCTATAGTGCTCTTTCACTTCATGACGAAAGAACTATCCCCGAAAATCCGCAGCACGACTGTTTTGCTGGTGCGTCGTGATGGCCAGGTGGCGCTGGCAGGCGACGGCCAGGTCACCATGGGCGAGACGGTGATGAAGTCCAGCGCAAAAAAAGTGCGTCGTCTTTATAACGATAAGATCCTGGCGGGCTTCGCGGGGGCGACGGGTGATGCGTTTTCATTGCTGACGAGGTTCGAAGGCAAGCTCGAGCAGTACCATGGCAATCTCGAGCGCGCCGCGATTGAACTGAGCAAGGAGTGGCGCACGGACAAGATTCTCCGGCACCTGGAAGCGTTGCTGGTCGTGGCTGATGACAAGACTTCGTTTCTTCTCTCCGGCAACGGCGATGTGATTTCGCCGGATGATGGCGTATTGGCAATTGGATCGGGCGGGTCGTACGCGCTGGCCGCAGCGCGCGCGTTGATGGCGAACACGCAACTCTCTGCGCGTGAGATAGCATTGGAAGCGATGCGCGTCGCCGGCGAGATTTGCATCTATAGCAACTCGAACATCGTGGTTGAAGAGTTAAGCGTGGCTCAAGCGTAGGCGCGCCGACAGTTACGGGAAAGTTTAGTTAGTACCGACTTAAAAAATGGTTATTTATCTCGCAGGTGAGCACGAAGAACACGACGTCCGGTTGGACGACCTTACCCCCCGCCAGATCGTCGCGGAACTCGACAAGCACGTCGTCGGACAAAACGCCGCCAAGCGCGCGGTGGCGATCGCCTTGCGCAATCGCGTTCGCCGCAAGAAGCTTGCGCCGGATCTCGCGGCTGACGTGATTCCCAAGAACATCATCATGATTGGCTCGACCGGTGTCGGCAAGACTGAAATCGCCCGCCGGCTGGCGCGGATGTCCAACTCGCCGTTCCTGAAGGTCGAGGCTTCAAAGTTCACCGAAGTCGGCTACGTCGGCCGCGATGTGGAGAGCATGATTCGCGACCTGACCGAAATCGCGGTTGACATGACGCGCCAGGAAAAAGTCGAAGAGATTGCCGACAAGGCCGAGCTGAACGTCGAGGAGAGGATTCTCGACATCCTTCTGCCGCCACCTAAATCCGGGTCGGGCAGTCCCCTCTTCGACTTTGACTCGGGAGAAATCACGGCGCCAGTGCTCGTTCCGGACAGTGAACCTAAAGACGAGAACTTTGCGCGCACACGCGAGAAGCTCCGGACTCAACTGCGTTCAGGCAAGCTCGACAACCGGCTGGTCGAGATCGAAGTGCGCGAGAAGAGCTTTCCGACAATTGAATTCGCCGGGCCGATGGGCGTCGAAGAGATGGGCATCAACATGAAAGATATGTTGGGTAACATGTTTCAGGGACGCACCAAGCACCGCAAGATGCGCGTGGACGAGGCGATGGAGTACCTGATGCAGGAAGAGGAAGAGCGCCTCATCGACATGGACACCGTCGCGCGCGCCGCGCTCGAGCGCGTGGAATCATCCGGCATCATCTTCCTCGACGAGATCGACAAGATCGCCGGGCGCGAATCCGGTCACGGGCCGGACGTTTCGCGCGAGGGCGTGCAGCGCGAC
>DASUTF010000243.1:0-6486 GCA_036374695.1 Pyrinomonadaceae bacterium | reverse complement strand
AGCGCGAGATGAACCTGAATCTTGAAGGCATCACGACGCTCGAAGATTTTCTCGCTAAAGTTAAGGAACGCGTCGATCAGGCGAAGCCCGGCGAATGGGTCACCGGCCGCGGCTGGATCGAGACGTTCTGGAAGCCGCCGGCGTTTCCCACGCGCGCTGATCTCGACAAAGTCGCGCCGAACCATCCCGTCTATCTCACGCGCGCCGATGGCCACGCGTCGGTTGCAAACAGCGCCGCGATAAAAATCGCGGGTGTAACGAAAGACACGAAGGATCCTTTCGGCGGACAAGTCCTGAAAGACAAGCAGACCGGCGAACCGACCGGCATGCTGATTGACACCGCGCAGGGCCTGGTGTCACGGCACATTCCACCGCGCGGCGAAGGCAGCGCCGAAGAGGCGATGGTGCTCGCGAACAAGCGCAGCATCGAACTTGGCTGGACGCAGATTCATGACGCCGGCGGCAGCTATCGCGAAGTCGAGCTCTTCAAAAAACTTTACGGCGAAGGCAAAATGAAGATTCGCCTTTACAAAGCCGTGCACGGACCGAGCCCTGACGCGCAGCGGCTCTTACGCGAAGGCCCAACCATTGGCGCGTTCGACCATCGCTTCACGTTGAGAACAATCAAAGTTGTTTCCGACGGCGCGCTCGGCTCGCGTGGCGCAGCGTTGTTGGAACCTTACAGCGACGACACGAGCAACAAAGGCATCCTGCGGGTAAAAGTCGAAGAGCTGCGGCCGATGCTCGAAGACGCTTTGCGCAAGGGGATTCAGGTTGAAACTCACGCGATTGGCGACTGGGCAAATCGTTTCATCCTCGACGAATATGAAAGAGCTTTTAAGACCGTGCCGGTACGCGGCCTGCGCGATCCGCGTTGGCGCGACGAGCACACACAGATCGTTAACCCGGCGGATCTCCCGCGCTTTGCGAAGCTCGGAATTATTCCTTCAATGCAACCTTCGCACGCGATTGGCGATCTTCACTTTGTTCCGAGTCGCATCGGCATCGCGCGGACGAAGGGCGCTTACGCCTGGCAAACCTTAATCAAATCGGGCGCGATTATCGCGGGCGGCTCTGACGCGCCGGTCGAACGCGGCGAACCGATGATCGAGTTTTACGCGGCCGTCGCACGCAAAGACATTCGCGGCTTCTCAGGCGAAGGTTGGCACCCCGAAGAAAAAGTCACGCGCGAACAGGCTTTGAAAATGTTCACCATTTGGCCCGCCTTTGCCGCATTCGAAGAAAAGCTTCGCGGCTCGATCGAGGTTGGGAAGCTTGCTGACCTGACAATCCTCTCCGCAGATATTATGAAGATTCCGGAAGCGGAAATCCTCAAGACGCGTTGCGTAATGACCGTGATTAATGGTGAGATAGTCTACGAAGCCCCGTAAGTCTCAATTTGTGGTCGACCCATTTGTCCGCTTAACTGAAACGGGCAGGAGTTGTCCCCCCGACACATTTCGCCTGGATCTGTCGCTATTTGGGGTAAGAGGTGAGACAGATCCAGAAACGCAGGAGACAATTTTATGAGATTCACTAGATTATTAGCTTCCACAACCCTGTTGGTGATCATCAGTAGCGTTTCGGGCTTCGCGCAGGAAACGCATTCACACAAGCACGAACTTAGCGAAAAACTTGGACGGGTTAACTTTGCCACGTCCTGCACCAAACCAGCGCAGCAGAAGTTCAATCGCGCCGTGGCGCTTCTGCACTCGTTCTGGTACGACGAAGCCGAAAAAGAATTTAACGGCGTAACCCAAACCGATCCCAAGTGCGCCATGGGCTACTGGGGCGTGGCGATGAGTTTGTACCATCCGCTGTGGGCGGCGCCGCTTCCAGTTGAATTGCAACGGGCCGCCGCCGCAATGGAAAAGGCAAACGCCATCCCGGCGTCTACGCAACGCGAGCGGGATTACCTGGCCGCGATCGCTACTTTTTATCGAGACACGGACAAGGTCGATCACCGCACGCGGTCACTCGCTTACGAGAAAGCGATGGAACAGATTTTTGTTCGCTATCCAAAGGATCAGGAAGCGGCGGTCTTCTATTCACTGGCGCTGCTGGGGACGGCGCTGCCGACTGACAAGACTTACGCGAACCAGAAGAAGGCCGCCGGGATATTGAATAAAGTGCTCGCGGCTGAACCGAACCATCCAGGGGTGGCTCATTACATAATCCACAGTTTCGACTATCCGGCGCTTGCCGATCTGGCGCTGGCAGCGGCGCGAAGTTACTCGAAGATTGCTCCTGATTCCCCGCATGCGCTGCACATGCCGTCGCACATTTTTATCAGGCTCGGATTGTGGACGGAATCGATTGAATCAAACCTCGCATCGGCGGCGGCGGGCAGAAAACATGCGTCCGCGAAAGACGAAATTCACGCCATTGATTACCTTGCTTACGCCTATCTGCAAACGGCCCAGGATGGCAAGGCAAAGGAATTGAAAGATGCGGTCTATGCGATGAACAGCATTGACGCTCAGATTTTTCAGGTTGGATACGCGCTGGCAGCAATACCTGCTCGTTACACCCTCGAACGACGCCAATGGGCCGAAGCCGCGGCGCTAAAAGTGCCGGTCGAGAGTTTCCCCTGGAACAAGTTCGCGTACGCGGAAGCAAATGTCCATTTCGCCCGCAGCCTGGGCGCATCGAGAAGTGGCGATAAGGCGACCGCGAGCGCGGGCTTGGAACGCCTGACGGCGACACAGAAGTCACTCGCGGAAGCGAAAGAAGTTTATTGGGCGACGCAGGTCGAAATTCAGCGTCTCGCCGCGTCCGCATGGCTGGCCCATGCCGAAGGAAAGCGTGACGAAGCTTTGAAACTGATGCGCGCTGCCGCGGATTTAGAGGATACAACTGAAAAACATCCGGTGACACCAGGTGCGGTCCTCCCGGCGCGTGAGTTGTTGGGAGAGTTGCTGCTGGAACTGCGTGAGCCGCAACAAGCTCTAAAAGAGTTCGAAGCTTCGTTGCTCCTTTTGCCAAATCGGTTCAATGGATTGTACGGTGCGGCGAAAGCTGCCGAGTTGTCCGGAGATAAAAACAAGGCCTCGATGTTTTATGCGAAACTGACCGCGCTGGGCGAACGCGGCGATGGCAGCCGCGCTGAACTCCAGGACGCGAAGAAGTTTCTGGCGCGGAAGTGACCGATCCTGGCAATCCAGATTACACGGTTTACAAATCTGGCCGTGAACGCTTTGTGATTGTGAAAGCTGAACATCGTTGACGCCTGCTTCGTTCTCACCGGTGTAATCTGTCGGTTCAACCAGGGGGCACACATCGATCCCATCACCTTCAAAATTCTAATCAGCATTGCCATCGTCGTGATTGCGACGGTGCATGGTTATGGCGCGGCCTGGCTCGCCATCTGGATGCTGTTTCACCCGTACAAGCCGGTGAAACTTCTCGGCCTCACGATTTGGCCGCAGGGAATGATTCCGCGTCATCGCGAGCGCCTGGCCCAATCAATCGGAAACGCGGTCGGCAACGAACTTGTTTCGCAGGAGACAGTCTTCCAGGCGCTGTTCGAAACGGGGTTCTTTGAACGCAAGGTCGAAAGTTTTGTTAACTCGTATACGACCGAACTGCTTTCCACCGCCTATCCGTCGCTGATTGATGCGCTGCCTACGGGCGCGCGCGCGCCGGTGCTCGACACAATTGCCGCGTTGCAGTACCGGCTCGCGGAACACATCGCATCGGTGCTGAAGAGCGAACAAACGGCTGAAGCGATCGAAGGTTTTGTTGATCGGCAGGTCGATAGTCTGCTGGAACGGCGGCTAAGCGAAACGGTCAGCGAAGAGACGTTCACGCAGATCCTCGGATTTGCGGAAGGGCGATTTACCGATCTCGTCAACGACGAACGGTTCGAGGCAAATGTCAGCTCGTTCGTGAGCGAACGACTCGGCGATCTTGCCGGCACGCATGCGACGCTGGCCGAGATGTTCACGCCGGAAACGGTGGCGCTGATCAAAGATCGAATTACGCAACAGGTCGGACCGATTGCGGATCAGTTAGCTGACATTGTCACCAGTCCGACCACCCGGAACCAGATCGGCGGGCTGATTAAACGTGAAGTTGATGATTACTACCGCGACCTTTCCTTCCTGAAAAAGATTTTCATCTCGCGCGAACGCATCTACCATGAGGTTGACGACCTGGTGCACGCGACCATGCCGCGACGCGTGGATGAATACCTGCGCGGGCCGGCATTCGCCAACGAGGCCACCGTGTTCATCAACACGACCGTCGATAACTTCATGACCCGGCCTTTGAGTGAATTGGTCGGGCAGGTTTCTTCCGAGCGGTTTGAGACTATTCGCCGCGAAGCAGGGGCCAGATTCGTGGCCATGGCCCGCAGTCCTGAGCTGGCGCGATCGGTTTCGACTTACCTGACCGATGCCGTCGGGCGTTTGCGGCCACAAACATTGCGTGAGCTGCTCGAGACGCTGAATGCCGAGTCGGCGCCGCGCGTGAAGAAGTTCCTGGCGGACAGCTTGCTGACCGTGCTCGCTCGGGACGACACGGCGCGGACGATTAACGCAATTCTAAGTTCGCAGATTGAACGGTTTCTGGTTTCGCCGATTGGCCGGCTGGCGGATCACATGCCCGAAGGCGCTATCGAAAAAGCCAGTGTGGCCCTGACCGGAAAAATTACTGCTGCCGCGCGCGAACGTTTACCGGCGGCGATTTCAGAATTCGACGTTGGCGGTTTAGTGCGCAAGAAAGTTTCCGACTATCCGCTCGACAAGTTGGAAGAGTTAGTGCTGATGGTAGCCCAGCATCATTTGAAGACAATCGAACTGTTTGGCGCCATCATCGGATTTTGGATCGGCGTGGCGCAGGCAATCTATTTTTGGTTTACGTACGTGCCGAAGTGAAAGTCGTTAGTTTCAAGTTTCAAGTTTCAAGTTCGGGCCAGCGAACATGAAACTTGAAACCTGAGACTTGAAACTGAAAGTTGAAGCTATACGGAAAATCGACCAACGACTTTAAAAAATTCAGTTGACATTCATCGCGATAGATCATAAACAATTGCACTTGTTGAAAGGAGTCATCCCTGAATGACGTACGTAGTTGTTGAGCCGTGTGTGGATTGCAAGTACACCGATTGCGCTGCGGTTTGTCCTGTCGAAGCTTTTCACGAATTACCAGATCGTCTTTATATCAACGCCGACACCTGCATCGATTGTGATGCGTGTGTGCCGGAGTGTCCTGTCGAAGCCATCTTCGCCGACAGCAGCCTCCCGGAGAATTATAGCGAGTGGTTGCAGATCAATATTGACGAAGCACCGAAATATCCGGTGATTAGTCAGAAGATTCCCGCTCTGTTTGGGCCGAACTGCAAAGGCCAGCCCGAATAAAATTCATTCGTAGAATGAAGTTTTGAATCGGAGAGTGTCCGCGGAAGTGTGCGTGGCGTGGTGCCGGGTGTGCTAACCGCCGAACTCGTCGATTTCGCGAAGGGTTCGTTTCGCTTCTTCCAATCCGAACTCGTGGGCCTGCCGCTCAAGCACTGAACGCGCCACATCCGCATCGATCGGATCGTGAAGCAGTGCGCGCAACAGTGACGGTGGCGCCTGCGTCAATACTTCGTTGGCCAGGGCGCGCACCACGACGTTTTGCGAGCGTGCCATGTCGCACAACTCACTGGGAGCGAGTCGTAACGCCATTCCGTTCGCGAGCTCATCCAACCGCGCAAACTGCTGGCGCTCGTGCGCCCGTTGTATCAGTTGCCCGAAAACTTCGGCGGACTGCGTCTGTTGCGTCAGCATCTGAGCGCATGTATCCGCCAGCCGCCGCGCCTGCCGTGCGGACTCGTCCTCGGCCCCTGCCTCCTTGCGCTGAGTGCGCTCATCAAGCGCCGCCAAAAGTTTGCTTAGCTCGCGGTCGGCGCGCGGATCGTAGGCGCGGGACTGTTCGACCGCGGGCGGCGTCGATTGCCACGCACGCTCAAGCAGGGTGCGGGTTTGCGGGCGCAAGTCGTTCCAGGCGCTGGTCACTCGCGAGCCAAATTTTTCGTTAATCATCGACATGGCGAACCGTCGGGTCGCATTGTACTACAGCCGCTACAACTATTCGGGCAATACTGCTAAGCTTGCTGCCTTCTCATGTAAACAAGACTTCAGAGGGTTTGAGTATGGCAATCAGCGAACAGTTGCTTGAAATTCTGGTTTGCCCGGCGTGTCATGCCAAGGTCGAGTTGAAGCCCGACGGCAACGGATTGAAGTGTGTCTCGTGCCGGCGCGTCTATCCGATTCGCGACGACATTCCGGTGATGCTGATCGACGAAGCGACCATCGAGGATGAACAGCCTGCGGGAAATAATTGAAGCATCACCGAGCGTTCGCCACCTGGCTTTCGGCGAGCAGGACAGTTCGGAACCGCAACCGCTCGCGGCCGCCCGCTGGGATTGGTCGGAAGTGAAACGCGTGTTGGTGATTCGCCTGAGATCCGTCGGCGACACCGTGCTGACGACTCCTTCATTGT
>DASUTF010000242.1:0-4442 GCA_036374695.1 Pyrinomonadaceae bacterium | reverse complement strand
TAACAGTTACACCGATTCAAGCGCTGAAGGCGCGCAATTCGAGATTCCAGGTTTGGTATTTCGCCCCTTCAGGGCGACGATTGTTTTTCGCGACTCACCAGGGGCGTTGCCCCTGGCTATTACATCTCACGCCTTCAGCGTGAAGACTAGAACTTCCAGACCGCCAGTTCCGCGTCCCACATGCGCTTGTTCAGTGCAGGAATATCTCTTTCGAGAATCTCAGTGGCTCGCGCCTTCAGTAAAGCCCACTGCGCATTCAACTCCCTCATCCGATCGAGCGAGGGTTGATTCACTCGCGGGATGTCGCTCTCAGTCGCATTGATCATGAACAGGTAGTTGGCCGTGAACTTGTTCGGAAAGTTCTCGACGTCGTCGTAGGCCTTTGATTTGCGCTGCACCATGTCTTCGTCCCACGCTTTCATCTTCTTAAGCAGCGCTTCGCCGTCCTTCTTAATTGCCGCGTACTTGTCGCCGGTTGGAATCGAATTGATCAGCGACTCTAACTGTTTCTGTTTGTCGTAGAGGTCATTCACCATTCGATGCATGGTCGCCAATTCTGTTTCCATGCTCGACATCGTGCTGTGGTACTCGCGGTACGTCGCCGCATCAGTCGGATAGAGCGGGTTCGCGAGGATCTCGACCTCGGTCGAGAGTGTCTGGCCGCCACTCTTCAATGTGATCGCATATCTGCCCGGCGGTGCTTTGTGTCCCGCATAGCCGGCTTCGATGTAGACGCCTGGAACGCCTGGCATCGTCGCGTAACGCGTGTCCCAGACGAAACGGTTCAGGCCCTGCTTTTTCGGCAGCAGAGGCTCGGCGCGCGGCCCGCCGTCCCAACGCTTAAATTTCTCATCGGCCTTTGACGAAATTGTGCGCACGAGATTTCCCTCGGCGTCCCTGATCTCCAGCGAGATGTGCTCGTCCTTTTTAAGCTCAGGCAGGTGGTAATGAATGACCACGCCGGTGGCGGGATTCACGCCGCGGAAGGTGTTTGCGCCGGTGAACTCTTCACTCGTGCCATCCAGTTCGCTCGATCCATTCACGACATAGGAATTCGCCGGCCGGTAGAGGCTGAAAGCCGGCGTGTCTTTCTTGTACTGGCGCAGCACATTCAGATCGTCGAGGATCCAGAACGATCGGCCGGACGTCGCCGCGATCAGGTTTCCTTTGTGCACGCGCAGATCAGTTATTGGCGTAACCGGCAGGTTCAATTGAAACGGCGACCAGTTTCTACCGCCGTCCCACGAAATGAACACGCCAAGTTCCGTCCCGGCAAACAGAAGATCTTTGCGGACGTCGTCTTCGCGCACCACGCGCGTGAAAGCGTTCGCCGGAATGCCGTTGTCGATCTTTGTCCAGGTCGCGCCATAGTCAGTCGTCTTGTAAAGGCCCGGCCGGTGATCGTTAAACTTGTAGCGCGTCGTCGCGATGTATGCCGTCGCTTTGTCGTGCGGCGAAACCTCGATCGCATTGATTAGAGATTCCGCCAGGCCGCGCGGCGTAACGTTCTTCCAGTTAGCGCCGCCATCTCGCGTCAAATAGACAAGTCCGTCATCGCTGCCCGTCCAAATCACGCCCTTCTCATGCGGTGATTCCATGATGTAAGCCAGGGTGCCGTAGTTCTCTGCGCCGACTGCTTCGTTCGTGTACGGGCCGCCGCCTTTCCCCTGCTTCTCTTTTTCGTTACGCGTGAGGTCGGGCGAAGCTTCCTTCCAGGTCTTGCCCCAGTCGCTGGTCTTCAGAACGTATTGCGCGCCGTGATAGAAGGTGTTCGGCTCGTGCTTGCTCCAGATGATCGGCGCGTTCCAGTTGAAGCGGTACTTCAGATCCTTCGCGTCCATGCCGAGGTACTGGATGGGCGCAGCCATGATGCTGGTGCCGCCTTTTGCATTTACGTTCAGCACCTCGATCGTCCCCTGATAGCTTCCGCCGAGGACGAGTTTCGGATCGTCCGGATCGAAGGCGAGGAAAGCGCTCTCACCGCCGGCAGAGGAAGTCCAGCTTGCGGTCGTGATTCCACCGCCGCCCAGTTCGCGGTGGGCAATCGAGACGGAGGTGTTGTCTTGCTGTCCGCCGTAGATGCGATACGGAAACTGATTATCCACGTTGATGCGATAAATCTGTGCCGTCGGCATGTTGCTCTGCGTGCTCCAAGTCCGGCCGCCGTTGAAAGTTATCGCCACACCGCCATCGTTCGCGATGACGAAGTTCTTCGAATCATCCGGATTGATCCAGAGGTCGTGAAAATCTCCGTGCGTACCCGACAACGTTTCCCACGTCCGCCCGCCATCGATAGAACGCAGCGCGGGCGCGCTCAACACATAGATCGTGTGCTCGTCTTTCGGATCGATGAACAGTTCGATGTAGTACCAGGCGCGTTGCACCAGGCGATGATCGTTCGTAATGCGGCTCCATTTCTTTCCGGCATCGTTTGAGACGAACAAGCCGCCCGCCTCTTTGTCGGAATCGCTCTCGATCAACGCATAAACTTTCTCCGGATTAGAACGGCTCACGGTGATCGACATCTTGCCCATTTCCTCGGGCAGGCCCTCTTTCAATCTGTCCCACGTCTCACCCTGATCGGTCGATTTGTAGAGGCCGCTGCCCGGTCCGCCGCTAATGACTTTCCAGGGCAGACGGCCGTGCTCCCACATGGCCGCGTAAAGAATTCGCGGGTTCGTCATGTCCATCGACAATTCCGCCGCGCCGGTCTTGTCGTTCACGAATAGAACGTTCTTCCACGTCGCCCCACCGTCAGTCGATTTGTAGATGCCGCGTTCCTTCGAGGAACTGTAAAGTGCGCCCTGCGCAGCGACGATGACAATGTTGGGGTTCTTCGGATCGATCACGATGCGAGAGATGTGTTGCGTCGCCTCAAGGCCCATCCGTTTCCATGTCTTGCCCGCATCGGTTGACTTGTAAACACCGTCGCCGTGGTGCGTCATCACGCCGCGCACAGCGTGCTCACCCATGCCGACGTAAACAACGTTTCTGTCGCTTTCGGCGACGGCGATCGCCCCGACTGAACCCGTCTTGAAAAAGCCATCTGAGATATTCCGCCAACTCAGGCCCATGTCTTCTGTCTTCCAGACGCCACCACCGGTCGTGCCCATGTAATATGTCTTCGGATCGCCGACCACGCCGGTACCACTCACGGAGCGCCCACCACGAAACGGCCCGATGGAGCGCCACTTGAGCGCTTTGAAAATCGCGTTGTAGTCATCAGCCGAGGACGCTTGTCTTGTTTGCGCGGAAAGGGTGGTCAGTAAAAAGCACAGGACGAGTAGGGGAAGCAGACGCTTTTTCATGAATTTGATCCTCGAAGCAGCAGAATTTCGCGGGATGATACACCAAGTACCCGACGGTTTGCAGTGAGCCTTAATCCTGCTTTGCGGTTTTTCTTTGCGGTCTTCGCGACTTTGCGTGAATTACATCAGTCCGAAGCAATTTCACGCAGAGACGCAAAGCATCGCAAAGACAAGAGTGGACATTAGCCTATCTACGATTTTGAGGTGGCTAATTCGCCGGTGGCGGGTGACGCCGCGACGGTGGTGTCGATATCGGGAAAAGAGTTCCGTCCAAAGAAGACGTGCCACGCAAAGGACCGCAACAGCGGCAGACGCATCACTGCGCACGCCAGCTCAACCAGCGCCGGTTGGTTTATCGTCTTGAGCACGCGCCGCAACCAAAGGCGCGAGATGAACCGCGCGCGAAACTGCTCGCCCGAATATTTGGCGAGAGAACAACGTCCGTCCGTCCCCAGATAGTTGGTGATTTCGTTGGCCGCAAAAGTCGAGAGCCTCATACAGGGATCGAGACCGCCCGCCGTCAGTGGAGAAACCGCACCTGCGGCGTCTCCTATTAACAAACCTTGCTCGTTCGCAATTCGGCGCATGACGCCACCCACAGGTATGCGGCCGCCGCGTTTTTCAACGAACCGCGCGTTCCGCAAATCAAGAATGCCGTTCAGACTTCCCTTGAATTCCTCCAACGCTGCCTGCGGATCAAAGCGAGCCGAATAACCGCCGACGCCGACGTGAACCTGCTCGCCGTCATGGACCGCCCAGGCGAGATACCCTGGCGACAGCCGCGGATCAAGAAAACAATGAAATCTCGGCGGGCCGTCCAGCGGCACGTCTTCCAGGACTTCTTCGATGCCGACAATCCATTCCAGATTTTGATCGAGCCCCAGGGCGCGAGCCACGCGCGAATTTGCGCCATCGGCGCCCACGATCAAACGCGTGCGGATTTGGTGCGTGCGTCGCTGACTCTCAAGATGCACGACCGAACCGGCTTCAGAGTCAGTCAGGCCGGTAAAACGTGTTTCCGGCATCCATTCGACGCCAGCCTCAAGACAGCGCTCCAGGAAACGCTCATACAGCAAACCCATCCGGCCCACCCGGAACTCATCGTGCGGACTAACCAGGTCCATCGATCGCCGC
>DASUTF010000241.1:0-13531 GCA_036374695.1 Pyrinomonadaceae bacterium | reverse complement strand
CGGAATAGGTCTTGACGAATTCATTGATTGGCTCGGCGTGGAACGGATAGAGCGGACGCTGATCGGCGGGCTTGTCATAAAGCGACCAAAACTCTTTGCTGATGTTCCAGGGCATCACGAAGTCTCGCCCGGCAACTTTTGACGGATTCCATGATTGAGGCAGACTCGTCATCGCAGGTTGGTCGATCAGCGGCGCGAGCGCGGGACGCGCCTTCGCGAAATCTCGCAGGTAACGGGACGCTGCGAATTCAGGCTTCTGTCGTCCTTGCGGAACGTAAGCGCCATCGTTGGTGAGCACGAAACAATCAATCTGGCGCGACGCCTGGGCTGCCTCCTGAATTTCGATCGAAACGCGCGCGGGACCCTTGGCGAGCGTGGCCGTCGCACCATCCCAGGCGAACGCCCACTGCCAGTACATCTTGATCTCGTCGTGAGGATCGATTACGTCTTTCGTGCCGAACTCATGACTGAAGACATCGCGCCCGGATTGACTGATCTTGACCGTAAAGCTCTCAGTCTTGTTTGCCCAATCAGCGTAGCGCACCCACAGTTTGTACTCGCCGGCGCGCGGCACTTCGATCTCCTGCGACATCGTTCCGCGGGTCTCATCGGCGCTCGCGTTCACTGAGTTCCATTCGCTCTCGCCGCCCTGCGACCATTCGGCGGAGACTCCGGGCCCGTTAATTCCCCAGCCAGGCTTTTTGGCCGCCGGATGTTGCATCCACGAAGGATTCAAGACGGGTTCATGCCGCGCGTCGGCGCTGATGCCGCGCATGTTCTCGGCTTCGTACCAGAGGTACTCGGGAGTGGTCGCAGACTGGAGCGCAACCGTCCCGGTTGCCGATTGGCGCATTTGCAAGCGAGACGCTTGCGCTCCAGTCAAAACCAGCACGCTCAATAGAACAAGTATAAAAATTCGACGGCGGTGATTCATTGAACTATCTTCCCAGTTGCCAACCCTTGATCGCATCGATCGGATAGATCAGCATGATGATTTCCATAATTAAGCTATCGCGAATCCAGAACAGCAAGACTAGCTCAGTGGCGATGAATATCGGCAGCGACCGCAGCCATCCTAACTTTCGCGCGATTAGCAATCCGATCCCACAGCAAACCATGTCGCCCAGCGAATTCACCACCGTGTCCCCGTAGTAATCAAGCGACGCCGTCGCCGCCCGATACCGATTGATGACTGCATTTGTATTCTCCAGAATCTCCCAGAGGGCCTCGAGTGCCATGGCGATTACCAACCGCCAACTAGTGGCGACATTTCTCGTCACCACAAAACGAAACAGCAGCAAGAGCAAGCCGGCCAGCATGAAGCCATGCAGCAAATGCGTGAAGCTGTACGGATCGAGAAACGTTTGCGACGTTAGCGAACCCCACGCGTCGGATGTCCAGAACGAACGACATTCACACCACCACGATCTGCCCTGAAAACGCAGCTGGACAGCCGTCGCTATGAAGATCAGAACGATCAGCACAACCGGCCAAATCATTCGTTGTCGTTTCTTGGTCAAGCAGGATTGAAGAAAAGCTCCCGGGGGAACTATCCGAGCGCGTCCAGGCATTGAGCCAGACTGCGTCGCCGGCAGGTGAACATCGGAGTGCTCTTTAGCGTGAAGCAACTTGCTTTCGTTTCGCGCAGTTCCTGAAACATGTCGAGAAAGTCCGAAGGATTGTCAGTTTCGAAGGCCACGACAAATTCCTGGTCGTCCAGACCAAATGAATACGTCGTGTGCAGCTTTACAGCCCGGTACTTCGAGCCGATGCGTTGATACTCTTCCATCATCTCGTGCCGCTGCTCCTGCGGCCGCGCGTACCACTCGTGCGTGCGCTGCAGCGGGCAAACAAACAGGTATTCGGCCTGGCCCGGCACCACATGAGTATGATCCTCTTCGTGATCTGAGCAGTCTTTTTCGATATACATCGATCGCTTGGTCATCGAAAGGAAAGACTCAGTCACCTCCAGGTATTTCGCCAGCGACGTGCCGTTGAGCACGCTCGTCATGTCCTGAAATGGTTCGAGGTTGTAGCCGATGCGCCAAATCATGAAGTCCGCATTCGCGCGCCACCCGACCGTCGAATACGTGTGAATTAACAGATCGCGACGGAAATCATCGACCGTGTTTATGAAACGTTGTCTGCAGTCTGCTTTGTCGGCATCGGCAAGCATGCGCCATTCGGGCAATGCGCGATAAAAAGTGAAGTTGACGAACTGCCGTGGAAGCTTTCGTTTGTGCTCCTCCAACTCTTCAACGTTGGGCGCCAGACGCAAAGCGCCGCGCGGTCCGTTGTTTGGAGAGTCTCGTTCGGTGCTCATCAGAGATTGAAGTGAACGACTCGAGCGCGGCCGTAAAAATGAAATCCTAATGCCTGAGTAAGGGGCGCACCTATTCTGCTGCGAGTCAAAGGCTTTTGCAATGCGAGGCGAGATTACTCTGGCCTGGTTTGAAGAGGCGGCATCGGCCTCCCGCCCGCGAACCACGCGCAGGATGCGCGTGTCACCCTCGGCTGTCACGCGCGTGATATACTGCCCGCGTTCCAGGAAAAAATTGTTGAGGGATAAAGAATGAGTTTCCGCGGATCTTTCTTGATGACAATCGTCTGCGCGCTGGTAACCTGCGGGTGCAGCAACCAGCCGACCACAACTAACACTGAAACCAAAGCTTCGCCGGTGGCGCAGGCGACTGCGACGCCCGATGCGTTTGCCGGCGTCCGCGCCGTCTATGCGAAGGATTGCCAGACCTGCCATGGCGTGGATGGTCAAGGTGGACCAGTAAAACTTGAAGACGGCAAGACGCTGAAAGTTCCGACCTTCCGCGCCGGACATGCCTTGCGTCACACGGATTCGGATTTTCGCAGACAGGTAATGGAAGGTGGCGACGGCATGCCGGCCTTCAAAGACAAACTGAGCCCGCAGCAGATCGACGAGTTGATTCGGATGGTTCGTCAGGAATTTCAGCCGGGGCACACGCCGCCGGCTGAAAAGTCACCGAAGATGTAGTCGTTTGACTTGAAACTTTGAAGTTGAAACTTGAAACTACTCGTGTGCACCCATAGCTCAGCTGGATAGAGCGTCTGACTTCGAATCAGAAGGCCGCAGGTTCGAGTCCTGCTGGGTGCACCATAGCCATTTACCATGTCTGAACCCTTGTCGTCTGTCGCGGGTTGGTCGCCGGAGCAAATTGAACAAACCCGGCGCTGGATCGACACCTGGCGTACGGCGGGTAAGGAGCTGGAAAAGATCCGAAGGCGCGAGATCCGTGAACTGAATACCTACCACACAATTGAACTGCTTTGCGGAGCTGCTGATTATGCGCGCCCCCCACGGGCGCCAAAGCCGTCATCCGGCCTCGTTGAGCAGCAGCGCCTTTTCATGAAGGCACTAATTCGTGAATGACGTTATTAAAGCTGCTGCGGAATTGCAGGCTGTCTGTGTCGCCGAAGGCTGGAGGTTCTGCTTCATTGGCGGCATTGCCGTCCTTCGTTGGGGAGAACCCCGCGAAACTGTAGACGTAGATCTCACTCTGCTCACCGGGTTTGGCGACGAAGCCCCATTCATCAACCGTTTGCTGCGAGAGTTCCCCGGGCGAATTGCTGATGCTGACGAATTTGCGCGTCGCAATCGCGTGCTTCTGTTAAGAACGTCCCGGGGCGTGGGGTTGGATGTTGCGCTGGGCGGCTTACCTTTCGAAGAAAGGATGATAGAGCGGTCCTCGCTTTTCGATTATCCCCTTGCCACCACACTCCGGACTTGCTCGGCTGAGGATCTTATTGTGTTGAAGGCTTTCGCCGGCAGAGCTCAGGATTGGGCTGACATTGAGCGTGTGATTGTGCGGCAGACGGGAAATCTGGATTGGAGCTACATTCTCGAGCAGCTAGGTCCTTTGGTTGAACTTAAAGGCGAGCCCGAAATTCTCGAACGACTAGAAGCCCGGCGTACCGAGTTTGAGCAATAGAGCGTCTGACTTCGAATCAGAGGGCCGGAAGCTCGAGTCCTCCTGGGTGCACCATCTTCGTAAGGTACGCACTCCTCTGGAGTGCCAGCACGCCAGCGGCGTGCGTACCAGGCCAACCAAAAGGCCGGAGAGATTCTCCGGCCTTTCGTGTTGAACCCAAGATGAACCGCCCTCATTTTTCTGATGATGTTTTCGTAGCTTTCGTCTCGGACTTCTTTTCGTTCTCCGTCGCGACGAGGTTCGCACGCGTTAGCCGCACATTCCCGTTGACGCCGCTGAAGGTGAGCGGCGGGCCCCCGTTGCCGATGCGGGCTGAGTAGCGCGATCCGTAATCTTCCTTCTCGATGGTTACGTCCGGAATCTCTGAACGCACATTGCCGTTCATTCCTTTCGCGGTGAGTTGGGCGTTCAGACCGCTCGCTAACTTCAGCTCGATGTTGCCATTGACGCCACTGACGCGCGCGCCCGAGTCGGTGAGGCTGTTCAAACCTACTGAGATGTTGCCGTTCACCCCGCTAATGGTCACCGTATCATTCGCCTGACCTAAATTGACGCCGCCGTTTACCCCTTTTACTTCGAGCGCACCTGCGATGTCGCCGCCAGTGACGCGTCCGTTAATGCCTTTCAGCCCCAGCGCAATCTGGCGGGGAGCCTTGATCGTGACATCTTCGGTGGCTTTGGCTCCGAACAGGTGTTCCCAGAAGCCGTGGCCGACCTGTCGGCCCTTGATCACCAATCCGGCCGACGTCTGCTCGATAGTCACTTGCCGTCGACGCAGTCCCTCCTGGCCGCCCGCGGTCCGCAGCACATAAACTTCGGCGGTCCTGGTATCCGACGTTTGAATATCAACCTTGCCGTTGATGCCCACGACATCGATACGCGCCCCCGGCTGCAGCTCGAAACTCTTGCGGATTTCCTCTCGCGCATCGCCTGGTGACTGTTCGCCGGAAGCTCCGACGACCCGGCTCAGGCTCTGCCGCACGCCACCGCTCGTGCGCCACAAGCCCAGAATTGCGGCGGCCACGACCAGAACTACAACGATCAGTACACGTTTCATTGAAGCCTCCTGATGATCGGTGGCGGGCGGCCACCATTGGTGTTCTACACGCTGAACAACGAATTGATTGGCGCCCAGGTTCCTCGAATCTGCAGTGGAAGGCAAGGAAATCTCACGGAGCCACCGGGGCCGCGCGAAGGAATGCCGATGTGTTGACTTCGCCCAAGAATTGGCATAAGAAAAGACCGTCTCTCTTCTCAATCCCCCAGCGGGATGGTATTACGATTCCCCAACTTGAAAGGAACCGCCGTATGACCCAGCTTTTAGTCCGAGCAACAGGCTCGATGTTCGCTGTATTTTGCCTTGCACTTCTAATTGCCTGCCTTTCCGTAGACGTAGCGGCCCAGCGCGGCAGCGGTAGCACCAACAATCCAATTCCCTTCGGCGACGGTCACCTTCTGTTTGGAGACTTGAAGGTTGGCGGCCCGCCACCGTCCACAGAGCCGTTGTACTACGTCGTGCTCTACGCCGGGATGAACGCCGTTCAGCGGCAGGCTGTTTCCAACAACGGGCGCTTCCGGTTCATGGGGATTCCGAACGGCGACTATCAAATCGCGGTGGAATATGACGGCCGCGAAGTCTATCGCGACCGTTTCCGGATCTTCGAAAGACAGAAAACGGATGTGCGCAAAGACATCGAGATGGAAATGCGCATGTCGGGTTCCGGCGGAAGCCCACCTCCAACGTCACATTTGTACAATCGTTCAGCGGCTAATCAGACGCTCTTCAACAACGCAAAGGCCGCAATTGATAAGAAACAGTTTGATCAGGCAAGCGCCTTGTTGAACCAGATCGTTGAAAACGATCCGAAGGACTTTGTGGCATGGTCCGAACTCGGCAGCCTGTTTTTCAAGCAGCAAAAGTATTCAGAAGCCGAGGCTGCCTATCAAAAGGCGCTGGAGGCGAAACCGGATTTTGTCGTGACCCTGGTCAATCTGGGAAAATTGCGGATCGAGCAAAAGAACCTCGACGGGGCAATAGAGATTCTTACGAAGGCCGTCGAATCAGAACCAAAGTCGGCTGAAGCTCAACACTATCTTGGTGAAGCTTACTTGCAGAACAAGAAGGGTTCGAAAGCCGTAGTTCACTTAAACGAGGCGTTACGGCTTGATCCGCAGGGAAAGGCGGACATTCATTTGCGCCTCGGCGCGCTCTATAACGGCGCGGGAATGAAAGACAAAGCCGCTCTGGAGTACGAACAATTTCTCGCCAAGCGCCCGGACTATTCTGAGAAAGCAAAGCTGCAGGACTACATCAAGCAAAACAAAAAACCGTAATCAAAATCCATCGGGTTTGGAGACCGTCCTTTTTCGGAAGGGGCGGTCTTCGCTTTTTCGGGGCAAAAAAGCAGGCTGAAGCGTTTCCACTTCAGCCTGCCGGAAAGGGCTTGCTCTGCAAGCGGTTTAGAAGTCGTACCGGAGAGCAAACTGCATGATGCGCGGAGTGCCCTGAATGCCGGTAAAGTTTCCGAAGGTCGGGCTGGGCGAACCGTTCTGCGGGTCCAGACCGAAGGTCGTGTCCGCATTGCCGGTAAACCGTTGGGTGTTAGTCACGTTGAAGACTTCCCAGCGGATCTGGAGTTTGTGGTTCTCGCTCCAGGGCATCTTGAAAGTCTTATACAGGCCCGCATCCAGCGTAACGAAGCCGGGATACCGAACAATGCTTCGATCGCCGGTTTCACCCGGAGCCGGGCTGCGGAAGCTTCGATACGCCGCTACCGGATCTGAGAACAGATTCGGAGCTGCGGTCCCAACGCCGCGAGTCGGCGAGGCTTGGATATCCCGGATGCGCACTACGTTGCTGCGCACGTTCCAGTTAGTCGGCCAGCCGCCAAGATCCACAAAGTTGACCAGTGGCAAACCGGAATTCCAACGGAAAATGCTTGTCAGCTGCCAGCCGCCCAGAATGCTATCGACCACGCCGTTCGTTCCGCCTAAGAACCGGCGTCCCCGACCGATGGGAATTTCCCACACGGAATTGAAGTTGATGATATGCCGAATGTCGAAGTCCGAAACCGAGCGGTTATCGCGCTGTCTGAGCGGATTAAGAATGAACGCCGAGCCGTAAACACCGCTGGTCTGGAGGCCAGACGAATCATCCATCGACTTTGAGAGCGTGTAGTTTAAATCCCACATCAACCCCGGATGCCGCTGCCGAATCGAAAGCGTGCCGCCGTGGAAATCGGAATTTCCGATCGTGCCGTAGGCTGACAACGCTCCGTATTGACTCTGGAAGAAAAGGTGGCCGGGCGGCAGAGAGAAATCGAATAACAATTGCGTGAACGTCCAATCATTACCTATCTCACCGCAGCCGAAGAGCGCGTCGCACTCGGTCTCCAACTGTGTATTAGCCCGAGGGATCGCGTTGAGCGCATAAGCAGCTTGAGTGTTCGTCAAAAAGCCGGAGCCAAAGAAGGCAGCGTCAATCGAGCCGGCCGGATACACATTCTCAAACCAAGGTATCGTCGGAATCTGAGAAATCGGGGTGTTGTTTCGGCGGAAGGCTTCGAGTTGCTGGGCTGCCGTGTACCAATCCATCCCGGATTTTTGGTCAACGATGTTATTGAGCGCCATCACGTCGCGCGTCGCCAGAAGGTTTCGTCCTAAGCGGCCGATGTAAGACGCTTCGACGAAAATACCCTTCGGAAACTTTCGGCCGTAGCTGAAGTTGAAGGTGTAGTTGATGGGCGAAACCAGGTTCTTATCCAGCGAGCCTTCGATCCGCTGTGCAAAATCCTGCGGCTGTTGTTGCGGAAATGTAAGATTCCCCGGATTCACCATCCGCGGCAAGTTGCGAATGTTCATGCCCAACCCTGTGATTAGTGGCGCGGGGTTGGTCGTAATGTTAAAGGTGTTGGCTGAGATGTTCGAGCTGGACCCGAAACCCAGCGTATTATTCGCGTCGAAGTTTACTGCGAGGGCCTGACCGAAATAGTCATTCGCAATGGCGAATCCGCCACGAAGCACGGTGGTGCCATCAGCGCCAAAAAGCGTTCCCAGAAATCCGTGCCGGAAGTTCGGCGACCAGGCGACACCTACGCGAGGCTGGAAATTGTTTTTGTCCCACGAATAGAACCCCGGCTTGTCGTGGAAAGGCCCGGCAAGATCCACAGTGATCGGCGGGGTGTGGTTGCGTCCGGCGGCAGCGGCTAATACGCGCTGGTCGAAATAGTCCTGAAGCGTGACGTTCGGCGTGGTCTGGAAACCATTCCGCTCGTAAACAGGCCGGCTCAAGCCGTACCGCAGGCCTCCGGAAATTGTCAGATTCTGTTTCAGCTTCCAGCTGTCCTGAGCGTACACATCGTATTCCTCGGTGGCGAATTCACGATTCACACCCTGGCCAAACGGTATCTGGGTTCCATCGAGGTTAAAATTGTAGTTTGAGCTGTACTGCGAAAGACGACCCAGGATCGCTGCGAGAGCATGCCGCGTGGTCGTTGATTGATCGGCCCGGATCACGGTGCCCACGGGCAACCCGGTCAGCCCGGGCAGTGACTGGTTAATCGCATTCGACAGAATAGCGCCTGAGGAAGCGTAGAACGATTGATTCGTAATAGCGTTGTCAAACGCCGAGCCGAACGTTTGCCGCTTGTTGCGCACGAGGCGAATGTTCGTGCCGAACTCGAACGAGTGATTCCCCTTCAGCCACAGCAGGTCATCCGTAATGTTGGTGACAGGGGTCGTTCGATGGAAGGTGCGGTTGAATCCGCGCTCTGCGAACAGAACGCTGCGGAAGCGAACATCGTTTTCGTTGGACTCGCCTTGATCGCTGAAAGCTTCACGCGTCAATCCGTAACGGAAGTTGTTCGTCAAACTGCTACTGACAGTCCACGTGTGTCCGGCGACGAATCCAAGCGGATGGCTCCAGTTAAATGTGAGGGGGCTATCCGGGTAGTAAGGCGTGATCGCCGAGTTGTCATTCTGATAGTTGCCACGGAAAAACAGCACATGCCGGCTGTCTTCGGTCAGATTCCAGTCGAAACGCACGGTATGCGCATTCAACTCCACCGGCACATTCGCGTTGAAACGGAGCGCGCCGGTGTTGAAGCAACCATCGCCCGCTCCCTCACAGTCATTGGCTGGATATCGCGCAGCCGCGGCGGCCAGGATATTTAAAGCGACGGGATTGATGTCGACGACTTGGCGCGTAACGCCGCCCGAGGTCAAAGTCAGGGCGTTGACTTGAGCCGGGGTCAGAGTGACGGGAACGCCCCCGGTCGCGGAATCGCCGGGCCGGCGAGCCATGAAACGCAGTTCACCCTGGCCGAGGCTGGCTAATGGGACCGTGCGTGTAACGGGTAATTCGCGCGCATCCCGCCGGCCTTCATAGTTGTAAAAAAAGAAGAAGCGATCCCGCACAACCGGTCCGCTGAGCGAGCCGCCAAACACATTGCGGAGCAGTTTCGGCCTGGGCAACTTCGGATCGCCAGCGCGCGCCGAGCCTAAGAGCACCGCCGAATCCGTTGCCTTGAAGTGTCCTGCGCGATTGTTGAAGAAATCATTGGCGCTGGTCTTCGTGTTCCGATGATATTCGTAAAGCGCGCCGTGAAAATCATTCGAACCACTCTTAGTAATGAATGAAACCTGGGCGCCGGACGAGCGGCCATAGTTCGCGTTAGCGTTCGTGGTGATTACGCGAAACTCCTCGACGGTATCGGGACTGACGCGTAAAACCGGCGTGAACGCGGTGCCGAGTTGTTGCTCGTTGACGTCAACGCCATCGAGCGTAAGGTTCGCCTGGTCGCTGCGGCCGCCGGCCACATAACCGTCGGGCGTAACGCCGGGCTGCAGGCTCAACAGATTACCCACGTTCCTGGCGTTGAGCGGCAGTTGCAGAATCTGCTGGGAAACAAAATTATTGCCCAGGCTCGCGTCCTGCGTATTCACCAGGCTGTCAACGCCACCGGCTACGACATTCACAGTCTCGGTAACGGCGCCGATCTCCAGATTCACATCGACTGTGTTTGATTTGTCGCCCAGGGCCTTCACACCGGAAATGACCGCCTTTTTGAAGTTCGGCGCTTCCGCGTCCAGCACGTACGTGTCTGGAGGCACGGCTGTGAATGTATAGCTGCCGTCGCTGTCGGTAACCTGATCACGACTAAAATTCTTCTCATCATTTCTCAGGGTAATCTTGGCGCCAGCAACGGCGTTGCCCTGGGGATCCTTTACGATTCCCCTGATCGAGCCGGTGCCGGTTTGTGCTGACGCGCTGGAACTTCCGAGAGCCACCACAAACAACACCGCGATCAATAATGTAAGCCCACTCGCGAAACGTTTCTTCATTTTCATCGCTTCCTCCCCGTAGCTTGTGTAGGACTGTTGGGTAACTGGGACGACTTGCAGCAACGGACGTGCGGGTCATACGCCACATCCCATTGCCGATGATCGGGAACTCGAACCGAGGACGCATTACGTCTCGCTTCAAGATCTATGATCATAAGTTTTCAGTTAGCGGACAGGCACTTCTTATTCCAGCCGCAACAGAAAAGTGAAACGTAATGAAACTGACGGTTTTTACTTCTTTTGCCGATCAGATGACCGGGACGCGGGGCATTATATACAAAACTCCAAAAATTGCATTCAGAATTTTGGATAAATTGCGTCGATTAAGAATTGATTTGAGCGACGCGGCCTAACTGTTAGAGCTGACGCGCTTGTGTCCGAGTCCTTCCGCCAGGATCGATGACAAACGCATCATCAACAGATAAGCGGGGTTATCAACGGACCAGAGAACTTCCGGCATTTCGTCCACGGTGATTGCGATCGCGATCTTTCCCTGCTTCGTGTAGAGGATGGCAACGCAGCTTCGCAGCGCATCGAGAGCCCCGTATTTGCTCGCCATCGGAACGTCCGGCATGCTGCGGCCAATTGAGTTGCGCCCTTGCTCGCGCTTCATCAGATCGAGCATTTGCCCGGAAGCTTCATTGCTGACGATTTCGCCGCGTTCGAGCTTCTCCATGATCTGAACCATCTCGTGCGGCGTCGTTGCGCCGAGGCCGAACCGCTTCAGGTTATCGCCCAACTTCCCTTCCTTACTTTCCCCGCCGCCGCCGACGCGACGCATAATACGCGTAGCTTTGAACCCAAGTGAGTTCATGCGCTCGTTAACGGCGTCCGTCGTCAGATAGTCCAGGACCATGTTTGTCGCCGTGTTGTCGCTGAGCACCATCATCAGCCGCACGGCGTCCTGCAGCGTCAGCCGGAGTCCATCACTTAGTTCCGGAAGAATTCCTGAGCCGCCGTACCGTGCCGCCTTCGTCAAGACCAGTTCGTCAGTCCACTTAGCGCGGCCTTCGGCGACACGCGCGAACGCTTCGATCATCACCGCGATCTTGATTGTGCTCGCGGTTCGCACGCGTTCGTCACCATTGAACGAGTATGCCTTGCCAGAGTCGAGGTTCTTTGCATAAAGGAAGACTTTTCCCTTGAAGGGAGCGACTTCGCTGCGGATGCGCGAGTCGAGGGATGACGAGGGCGCTTGGGCCTGCGCAGCGTTAGCGGCCAGGGCCGACAGGGCGATTAGGATAAGGGCGCGCGTTCTTCCGGAAGTAATTGTCATACGTCTGAAAAATGTTCTTCAGTCGCGTAGCGGCCGAATGTTTATAGTCAGACACCGGAGAAAAAACAAATACTCCGGAAGAAGCGACGGACGTCGCTTCTTCCGGAGACAGGTTAGCTAGACGCCCGTGACGGGGCTTGCTAGTACCGCACGCGCACGCGATAGCTCAACGTCGCTTCGCCATCTTTCGCGACTGGCACATTAAATTGAGCAGCGAACGCCGCGGTTTTCTTCGCTTCAAAGCTCGAAGAGATCATCTCCCAGTCGCCACCGATTGGCTCGTTCACAATCACGTTCACGGCAGTGTCTTTGTGATTGCGAATCTTGATTTCGTAAGCGTACTCGTACACGTTACGCGCGATGACTTTGTAATCGGTCTGCTTGCGTTCAGCGACAATGTCGAATGCGTCGCCGACCTTCACGCGCACGTCCTCGTCCTTCGGCGTATGATCAATCTTGTCTTCGCCGATGAACTGCTGATTTCCGCTCGTGTCCTTCTTGTACAGCCGAATCGTGCCGGCCGGCAGCGGCATGCCGAGCTTGTTCTGCTGCGCGTTTCGAAACTGCATGAACACGCCAACTTTTTCTTTGATGGGCTGGCCGGGATTGTTGTAATTCTGATAGTAGTGACGCTGGCCGCTCAGCACAAACTCCTTCTTCACGTCGAATCCGGCGGCTCCGAGCAGCGAAACCTGCTTGGTCTCGTTGTCACGAATCGTCGCCGGCCGCTGTAACGTGTACATGTGATATTCAAAGAAGCCCTGCTCCTGGAATTGCGACTCGCTTTCCATTGACTTGCGAGCCATCGCGCCGGCCAGCGCATAATCGCGTTCTTGGCGGACCCGATTTACGTCGCCCGCCACCAGTTGCAACCGCGCATTCTCGAAGGTAGCGCCGCTTGAGTTCATCAACGTGACCCAGCCCTGCAGATCGCCTTTCGTATCGTCTGCATTGACGACCAGCACGTAGTCCGCGCGCCAATTCATCCCGTTCGTGAGATAGCTCGCTTCGATCGTCTGCGTACCTGATTCGCGGTTCTCAATGTCCCAAACCAACGTGGGCGAGGCGACCAGGTTCTTCGGCACATCGGGAAAGCGCATCTCGACTATATTCGTCGGATTGATCACGATCTGCCCGTTGATCCGCCAGACCTGACCTGCGTTGTTCGAAAGCAAGGTCGCCTGCACGGGCTCAAAAACTTCCGAGTTGTTCTGAAAGCGGCGCAGGACCAGCGTGATCTGTTTGCCGACAAACTTGTCGAGCAACTTTGCCGGATTCAGCAAATCGTACTGATAATTCTGTTCGAGAATCCGCAACGCGGTCGGTGACAGAAGCGATGCCAGATGCACCGTCTCAGGCCGAATCTGCGCCGTGACATCCGCGAAACGCAGGGCGACGCGACCCGCCGGCAGGTTCAAGCGCCGCGTCTCACGCACCAGGCCCAGGTTCGAGTTATAGACTGTGATGTTAACGGACTGCCGATCGGCAGCCGTCGTCGTTTGTTCAGATGTTTGTGCGAACGCGCTCGCGACGCTCGTGAAAGTCAGCGTTACGGCGAAGAGTCCGCTTACTATGCGTTTCATAACAAAAAGCCTCCAGGATGAACTATACACGCGCACTTCCGCGCTCAGAACTAGAACGAGGTTCATCCACCAAACTTGCGGAGAATATCAGAGGTAAACTGGAGTTTGCTTAACGACGGCGGCGCTTTCCTGTCCAAACCACTCGTCCCTGGAAATCAGGCCCTCGAAGTTCCATTTGACCCAGATCAGGATCTGGAATCTCGCGCTCAATAGGGTTAGCTATCATCCCCATCGTTCTTTCTGGCCGATCGATGACTGAATCCAGGGAATTAGATGCTCAACGCACGTCTGGTTCCCGTGCGCTTGAGGTTTGAACGGCGAAATCCAAACGCCTTGCAGGTTGGCAACCCCAATTGGTAGGTTACGTG
>DASUTF010000240.1:0-18321 GCA_036374695.1 Pyrinomonadaceae bacterium | reverse complement strand
AACATTAGCGTCGGTAAGCGGGTTACACCTGAAACCGTGCTGGGCTACGTCGGCACGACTGGGAATGCCGCGGGTACATCGCCGCATCTTCACTTCGGGGTCTATTCGAGCAGTGGGGCGATCAACCCACTGCCAATGTTAAGTGATAGGGTGGAACCAACGCCTGCTGGGAAAGCCGCGAACGGCCGCCTGGGCAAGAAACGCTGACGCTGCTGTTGCCTCGGTTCTTTCGCCCCTTTCAGGGCCATGACCTCAATCTAAAAACAGAAACCCAGGGCAGCGCGCCTCGCGCCCCCCTGGGTATCTTATGGAAACGTCTTCGGCGTTCCTGCTGACGCTCGCTGCGCGAGCGGCTTTCAATTTGTGCGGCCAGGATGGCCGCGAACCGCAGGCAAGATGCCTGCGCTTCCAGGATTACAACTTAGGCTTGACGCCCAGGTTATAGAACATGAACGAGAAGATGTCTGATTGCTGTTCCAGTTGTTTGGTCGTGCTGCTGGCGCCGTGACCCGATTTAGTGTCGATGCGGATGATAATCGGATTGTCGCCGCCCTGCGCCGCCTGCATGGCCGCCGCGTACTTAAACGAGTGCGCCGGCACCACGCGATCGTCGTGATCGGCCGTAGTGATCAGCACTGCCGGATACTTTGTTCCCGGCTTGGTGTTGTGAATCGGCGAATACGCGTACAGCGCCTTGAACTCCTCAGCGTTTGCCTCGCTCGAGCCATAGTCGGCAATCCAGTTCGAGCCGATCGTGAACTTGTGGAATCGCAGCATATCCATCACGCCCGCATGCTGGTGCACTACTTTGAACAGTTCGGGGCGCTGATTTGCGACTGCGCCGACCAGCAAACCGCCGTTGGACGCGCCTTGAATCGCCAGCTTGTTTGACGACGTGTACTTGCTCTTGATCAGCCACTCAGCCGCGGCAATGAAATCATCGAACACGTTCTGCTTTTTGAGTTTCATGCCGGCTTCATGCCACTTCTCGCCGTACTCGCCGCCACCACGCATGTTCGCGGACGCGTAGACAACGCCCTGTTCGAGCAAGGCAATCCGCAGCGCGCTGAAACCGGGACTGTTGTTTACATTGAAACCACCATAGCCATAAAGCACCGTCGGGTTGTTCCCATCAAGCTTGAGGCCCTTTTTATAAGTGAGGAACATCGGCACTCGGGTGCCGTCTTTGCTGTTGTAAAAGACCTGCTTTACGTCGTAATCCGTCGCGTTGAAGCCGGGAATCTCGACCGTGCGAAAGACCGAAGACTTCTTCGTGGCAATGTCGTATTTGAAGATGGTCGGCGGATAGTTGAATGACGTGAAGCTGTAGAAGACGAACGTGTCGTCTTTGCGTCCGCCAAAACCACCGGCCGAGCCCAGTCCGGGCAAAGTTATCTCGTTCTCGAGTTTGCCGTCGAGGCCATACACGTACGCGCGCGTCGTGACGTCCTTCAAATAAGTGACAAACATTTTGCCCCCCGCCGTGCCTGATTGTTGCAGCGGTTCGGGCTTTTCGGGGATCACGTCTTTCCAGGTCCTGGTCGCCGGATCGTAAAGCACGACTTTGCTGTTCGGCGCGCCGTGGTTCGTTTCGATCAGGAACTTGTCCCCGACCGTGCCAATGACGCCATAACTGTCGTTCGTGATCTCAACCACAATCGGAGTAAACGTTTTGTCGCTTTTCGTGAGATCGCGGAAGTACAGAGCGTTGCCGTCCAATCCTTTGCTTCGGTCTGAGACGTAAAGCAGCAGGTAGCGTTGATCCTCGGTCACGCTTGCGGTGTGGAAGCGTTCCGAATTCTTTTTGTCTTTGTCTTCGAACACTAACTCGTCGTCAGCCTGCGACGTACCGACCTTGTGATAGTAGAGGGCGTGATATTCGTTCTTGGTGGTCAGTGCCTTGCCCTTCTCAGGCGCCGGATAACGGCTATAGAAGAACCCTTCGTCGCCGCGCCATGCAACGCCAGAAACTTTCATCCATTCGATGTGATCCGCAAGCGGTTTCCTGGTGGCAACGTCGAGTACGTGGACGTCATTCCAGTCCGAACCACCTTTGGAAACACCGTAGCCGACGTATTTCCCGGTGTGCGACCACGAAAAGGCGCCCAGCCGCGAGGTACCGTCGGTCGAAAACTTGTTGGGATCCAGCAGTAGTTCCGGAGTACCGGTCAGGCCCTTCTGAATGTAGAAGACACTCTGATTTTGCAAGCCGTCGTTCTTCGAAAACAGGAACCACTCGCCGCGGCGCGAAGGCGAGCTGTATTTCGGATAGTTGAAAAGCTTCGTCAGCCGATCCTTGACCGCCGCCCGATACGGAATCTGGTCGAGGTAAGCAAATGTGACTTTGTTTTGGGCTTCCACCCACGCGGCCACTTCAGGCGAGTCGTTGTTCTCGAGCCATCGATAAGGATCGGCCACCTTGGTGCCAAAGTAATCGTCGACGGTTTCGACCTTCCTGGTTTCAGGATACTTGATTGGGGAACTGGCGCCGCCCTCGCCGTTCTTCTGCGCTTGTGCCAGCCGAATCGGACTGGCAATCGACAGCGACAGCACGGCCACGAGTGCGAGGAACAGGAATGCATACTTCGTCTTTTTCATTGAATAAACCTCCGGAAAAGCTGAAAACTGATGTCGGGGACGCTGCATACTGTAATCGACACGGCCGGAAAAGCCAAAGCGTCTCGCGTGCAAATCCGTACACGAAAACTGCCCTTTGCAACCCGGCTTTACTTAAACAACAAGATCGGGATGGGATCACGCGGAAGCTGAAGATTGACGCCGGCGCGCCGGCGCAAAAAGCGCAGAGTCGTAGTTAAGGCACGACGCAGCTACGTCGCGCCAAAGTTAGGCGTGCCAGACCGGGCGATTACTTGTTTGCGAGATTAGTGTTCGGGCCGGCGATATTGCCTGCCGTATCGGGTGAACGACCGTCACCGCCCAGATCGGCAAACGCCACGACCAAAAGCAGCGCCGTGACCCCGAGCGTGGCGAGCACGTAAAGCAGCGCAGTGCGTTCGAAATAAATGAGAAGTGAGACGACGAGTAAAATCGCGACAATCCAAAGGTAAGTAAGCCAACGCCTCTTTCCAGTTTTCTTTGCTTGTATTCGTTGACTCATAGATCGCACAACAGAAAAACTGTTGCCTTTACCTTTCGAGATGCCACGTCAGCTCAGTACGGAAGGAACACACGCGCAGGCAACTGTCCCAACGTACCGGTTCCGAGTCCTTTTAGCAGTTCACCGAGGCCCTTAGCCGAAAATGTCCCGGCGGGCCGCACATCGATGATGTCGTAAGCCTGGAGAAGCACGTCAGGTGCTTTTCCTTTGCGGATGGCGTCGAAGTCGTATCGCAGAGGCTCCGGGCTGAGTTTGCCTTCCGTTTTTCGGTAGATGTGAACCTGGGACGTGTTGGCCATCTTCTGCATTCCGCCGGCCATTGCGATGGCTCGCGTCAGCGTCAACTGATCTTTGATTACAACGTCACCCGGCTTAACCACCATACCCGTAATGAATACAGGCTGGCCTTCGTTCACAATTACGATATCCCCCGGTCTTATGTAGGGATTGTTCTCAGCCGATCCGCCCTTCAGATCGATGATCTTGTAGCTCTCAAGGGTTCCGATATCTGACTCTTTGCTATGGTTAGCGGCGACTGCGGAAGCGACCGGGGCAGAGGTAATCGCGTCCTCGGCTTCCAAGCACAGCTGAGGTTCAGTGTGCAGCACGTCGATGGTTCCGTTCGCGTTCTGAGTAACACCGCCCGCCGTCACCAGCACCTCATGCAATCGCAGACGCCGGTTCATGGTAACGCGCGACGGCATTCGCACCGCGCCGAATACGATTGCGGGCGGCCGGCTTCGTCTTTCAAGAATGCGAACACTAACGCGCGGTTTCAGGATGTATTTTGCATACGCCTCAGTGATGAGCTTCTGGACTTCTTTCTCGTTACGGCATTTGGCGGGAATCGGATCTTCGATGAAGGGCAGCGAAGAGATGTTTCCGTTTTCGTCCACTTCAGCGGTCGAGTTGAGGTCCGACTGGCCAAAAACTCTAACATCGAGGATGTCCCCCGGGCCGATCCTATATCGTCTGATGCCCTGATTATCAACGGACGATGAAGGTTGAAAATCAGCGCCGCCATTCTGCGTCTGCGCCAAAGCGGTGACACCAAGCGCCGCGAAAACCGCGAACAAAATTAGGAGTTTTTTTCTCATAGCAAAACCTCGAGAAGCGCCTGAATCAAGCAAAGACGACTTCGTTTGGGATAACGTTCTACACTCGGCGCTTTGATGGTCGGGGAGACAACAAGATGCCGAAACCTGTGAATAACCAGTTGCAATGATCGCACAAAAGGGACCGTATGCCAAACATACGGAAGAACCACGGCGTGCGTCTATAACCGCGCCGAATTCTGCGGCTGCGGCACCGGGGACATTTGCGGGTAATAGCTCTCACGATTCCTCTTCGTCGATCGTCGGTCGTCGCTTTCTTCTCCGGGCCACAGGTTGAGCATCCACGGCGGCCGTCTTCACGCGTGCTCGAAGCAATTCTATTTCACGAGTGATCTGGTCTGCGGCCACTGGATGTTCCGCGCCCGCTCTTGTCAGGTAAAACAGAGCATCGCGGTAACAATCGATCGCGCGACGGTAGCGGCCTTTAAAAGCCGCGCGCTGGGCCAACTCGACCCAATGCGCCACGCGACTCGAAGTCATAAACTCGCGCACCGCCGTGCCCGAGCGCCGCAATTCTTCATTATCCGGATAACTTTTCAAAGCTGTATCAATGCAGTCAAGCGCGCGGTTCGCGCTTTCGATTTTCTCATGAAGCCGGGCCTGCTGGTGCGCCTGGTGCGTCAGCAATCGAGCCGAATCGCGCGCCCACGATAGCATGTGATGTTTTTGCAGCGCCCGGACGCGTTCTTGTCGGGCGCGTACTGTAAATCGCCGCTCTGAGGACACCGCCGGCGAGGCCAGCGACCTATCCGCAGTTTCCAGAAATTCGCCGCACAAATGGAAGACCCTCAAGTGGGCTTCGGGGAGTGCACCCTCACTGTCGGCTTCTTTAGACTTTTTTTCCAGAACGCGTAGCGCTTCGGTTTGCGAGAACGATGGTTGCCGTTGCGCATACACCGGTGCCGAGCCTCGCATCGCATTGAACCCTGGAGCCGCATTCTCTTCCAACACGTAACGCGTCCAGGCTCGGCGCATGATTACCTCTCGAGCCGACGCCGCCACCAGCATTACGACGCTTGCCGCCAGGCCCGCCGGCACCCAGGGATGATCCTCGCTCTGCAACATCCACCAAAGCACAAAGAACAGCGAGGCGGCGGCCGCCGCGGACGCGACCATGTACCCGGAAGTCGAAGGAACTCGGCGTCTCGGATGGGGACGAGACGCTAAGGGGCGCCTGGGCGGGTTTGAATAGTGCTGTGGCTCACGCTCCACGGGCCGGAATAATAGCAAGACGGGGCGTGTAAACTCTAGGTGCTATTTTGCGATTCGGCGGCAAGAAGGCGGGGGCAAGCGCACCTTCCTCGCCCCGACTGATTAGAGTCGAGATGGTGATCGCCACCTGTATGGCTTTCAGGGAGCAAGGGGACCCCGGGCTTGCCCCCGCTCTTTCGTGAGGTCGACCGGTCTGCTCTAATCTTCTTCGGCTACGCGAATCCGGCCTTCGTCCTTCGCCTGCTGAACGATCTTCTGTGCCAGCTGTCCCGGAACCGGATCGTAGTGCGAGAACTGCATGTGGAAACTGCCGCGCGCGGCGGTGATCGAGTTCAGCGTCGATTGATAGTTCAGCATTTCGGCCATCGGTACTTGCGCCTTAACGACCTGGTTTTTGCCCCGCGTATCCATGCCCTGCACACGGCCGCGACGTGAATTGAGGTCTCCCATAATGTCGCCGCTGCATTCCTGTGGCGCTTCGATCTCAACGTCCATAATCGGTTCCAGCAGTGTCGGCTTAACTTTTTCCATGGCGTTGCGGAACGCTTTGCGGCCCGCGGCCCGGAAACTGTGCTCGTCCGAATCGACGTTGTGATACGAGCCGTCAATCAACTGCACCTTGAAATCGACCAGCGGATAACCGGCGATAGCCCCGTGTGAAGCGGCCTCAATAATTCCTTTTTCAATCGCGGGTCGAAACTGTTGTGGCACTGAACCACCGAAGATCTTGTCTTCAAAAGCAAACCCGCCGCCGCGCGGCAACGGTTCAAAGATAACCTTGCAATCCCCAAACTGGCCGCGGCCGCCGGTCTGTTTTTTGTGGCGGCCCTGTACTTCCGCGCGCTGCGTAATCGTTTCCTTGTAAGGTACCTTCGGCGGATGCAGCATCACTTCGACGTTGTAGCGTTTCTTAAGTCGGTCGACGACCGTCTCGACGTGCACCTGACCTGAGCCGGCAAGCAGAAACTCTTTCGTCTGCGCGTCGCGCGTAAACGACAGCGACGGGTCCTCTTCGAGAATCTTGTGAATCGCCACGCTGATCTTCTCTTCGTCCTGCCGCGATTTCGGCTCGATCGCGAAAGCAATCGCCGGCTCCGGATACTGAACCGGATCGTAGACAAGCGCTCTGGCCTTGTCGCAAAGTGTGTCGCCGGTTTGCGTTTCTTTCAGCTTCACGCAAGCGATGATGTCGCCGGCGTTGGCCTCGGGAACTTTATCGAGCTGTTTGCCCTGAATGGTGTGCAGCGCGCCCAGGCGCTCTGACACGCCGCGCGAGGAGTTGTAAACCGTCGCGTCTGTGCCGACTTTGCCGCTGATGACTTTGAAAACGTTGATGCGGCCGGCGAACGGGTCGGCAATCGTGCGGAAGCAATACGCGGAAAACGACTCGCTGGTTAAGTACTTGCGTGATTCCTCTTCCCCTTTTTCGTTTTTGCCGTGTTCGGCTTCGTGATGCGCCGGATCCGGGGCGAACTCGACGATGTGATCGAGCAGCGTCGATAGTCCTACCAGATTCGTGGTCGAAACTGCGAACACGGGACAGAGCTTGCTGGCGGCAATCGCTTTAGTGATGTTCGGCAGCACATCCGAATCGTCCAGTGTGCCCTGATCGAAATACTTTTCCATCAAAGCGTCATCTGATTCGGCGACTAGTTCAATAATTCGTTCGCGGGTTTTGTCCACGACATCGCGGCCTTCAGTTGGAATCTCAATTTCTTTGGCTTTGCCGTGCTCGTCAAACTCGTATGCTTTCATATGCACCACATCGACGACGCCTTTGAAGTTGTGCTCTTTCCCGATGGGCAGGGTGAAAGGAACGATCGCTCTCTTAAAAGCGTTGTGCGCGCTGTCGAGCGCGACGCCGATGTCCGAATGCTCTTTATCTAATTTCGTCACCACCATCATGCGCGGCAGCATAAACTCATTCGCATAATTCCAAACTTTTTCCGTCTGCACTTCGACGCCCTTGACGCCATCGACCACCACCATGCCGCAATCGGCCACGCGCACCGCCGGACGGGCGTGCGACACGAACGCGGCGTATCCTGGCGTATCGATCAAATTGACTTTGGTTTCTTTGTGTTCGAGGTGGGCGAGTCCGGTGTTGAGCGTAATCTTGCGGGCAATGGAATCTTCGTCGTGATCGGTCGTGGTGGTGCCCTCATCGACCTTGCCCCAGCGGGGCGTGGCGCCTGCGACGTAGAGAAGCGAACTAACCAGTTGCGTCTTCCCTGCGTCGCCATGTCCAATGACCGCAAGGTTGCGAATGGCTTCGGTGGCGTAGACTTTCATAAGAGCGAATTAATCCTTTCAGAGATTGAATTCCGATGACATCCCTCGGTTTCATGCGATGAAAAGCCGGATGTGATAGCGAATTTTGACCGTTAATTTATCCGAGCGGGAAGGTGGATGGCAAGTTAGGACTTGCGTCGCGCGTCCACTTCTTTTAGGTTCGCACTGAGCGATTGAGGTTAATGGGGTTTGGGGTTCTTTTCCCAGGCTTTCCACGTTTCTTTCTTACCTTTTAGCCAGTCGTAGTAGTACTCCAAGATCACGCCTGACATGTCGTCCGGATGCTGTATTCCGCGGTCCAGGAAGTATTTTTGTAATCGCGACCCCGCCCACAGTCGCCAGGTGTTCCTCATCCACATTCCCAGGCCCATATGGTATTGAACCATGTCGCGTTTCGCAGGCAGGGCAGCCATTTCCTTCTTGTCGATCTCGGATAGGATCTTGTCCAACTCAGTGAAACACTCACCCAGATCCTTCGGTATGTAGACGCCGTCAATCCTTTCCAGTGTCAGGCGTCGTCGATATTCGTCGCGCTGTTCTGCCAGCTCCTTCTGCTTTTCCTGCCGGGCAACACGGTCGTTCTTGTTCCGGAAATAAAAATATTGGTCGTCAATGTTCCACTTCTCAAACACGCGAGGAATCGCACTGACATCAAATTTATTTGTCTTGAAGAATTCAGTGATCTTCTCTTTCGGCAAGTCGTCATCCCAAAACTCGATGGCTTCAATCTCCAGGCTGCCGTCACGGGAAATCGTGCTTTTGATTTTGAAGGCATACTGTTTGAACTGCTCGTCTCTGGTCTCCAAGCTGCTGGCGGGTTTCATACCGATCGCGTTCGCCAGACTGACCTGAGTATTTCGTCCATCCTTTAGATTCGGGAAATCCGAGAACAACGGCGCCTGATACTCTTTCAATTCAACCCGAGTGAATCGTGCCTTGCTCTTAATTTGCTCGAAGAGGTTCGCGAACGAATCAGAGCCCAAATACTTGCCCTCACGCAGATCAAAGGTGTGGACCACCTTCTTCGAATCGGTTAAATAAACCACGTCGTCAGAACTAAAGATCGAGAAGTCGCTCAGAAACTGTTCTTTTTCATCGACTCCTTCTTTAAAAACTTTCTTATAGTTTCTGGTTCCCAGGTAACTCTTTTCCGCGTCCACAACCGTCTCGAAATTGGAATAGACGAGGCTACATCGCTCCTTCTTCTTGTCACAGCCATTGATTTCAATCTCAGTAAAACTAGCGAAGATCTTGCCATGTTTATAGATCGTAACGCTCTTTAGTCCTTCCTTCTGTTCATCTGCCTCCCAGGGAATCGCATGGAAAATGACTTCGCCATTATTGCTCAAAATCAGGTTGTTACTGTCGGCGTTCACGGAATCAAATCCGCGCTCAAACTCGTACAGCGGAACAGACTTGCCCGTCTGATAGACGTGCGTTTTGCCGGGCAGACTTGGGAATTCGTTATCGTAAGGTATTGACCGGAGATAGAACTTCTCGTTTTGTGAGTAGACAGTGACAATCTCGACGACGGAGCTGACGGCTTGCGCTTTTGTCACCGAGACGCCAACCACAATAATGAGAATCAGAGCAACCGTCTTCACTGCTTCATACCTCTGCGCGCTGATTTGATGATTTGATTCGTCCGAAGGTGGTTTTGCGCTGGAAAAGCAAATGCGCGAGCGTGAGGCAGAGGACCGAGCTGGCTAACCAGAAAGCGCGCTGCCAAAGAATCGGCCATAGCGTGGCGGGCTGTATTAGATCGACGTAACTCCACAGCCCGTAAAGCACAGGGTTGTAAAGCCAATGGTTGTAGCCGTTGCTGTACAAATAGAACAATCCCACGGCCATGCCGATGCTAAACACATACGCGACATGCTTGTTGCGCAGGACGATATTCGCCAGCACGGAGAGTGCGGTAACAAAGGTGGTGCCTGGCAAAAGAATCAACCCGTAAACCCTAAAGTAGGCGAGCAGGTCTATCGGCGTGTGATTTCTTAAGACCTGAATCGCGACTGCCGCTACCCCCACCGCCAGGATCAAGCCGCAAGTCAGCAAGAGAGTTGTCAGGAATTTCGATAGCAACAAGACATTGTTAGTGACTGGAGTCGACCAGAGACACGGCTCAATTCGCAATTCACGATCGCGGTGCATCGCTTCGCCGGTATAGAAAACGGGCAACCCGATCAGGAAGAGCAATAACAACTTCGCTGTGTTGGTAGCATAGGCGGCGGAATAAGAGACGTCAGCGGGAATGTTGTAGAAGGCCACTTCCAAAACAGAGAGGAAGATGGCCAGCGGCATAATCACAACCAGACTTCGTTCAGCACGCAGCAGGCGAAACTCAACAGCCAGGGCAGCTAATAGTTTATTCACGTTGGCGCGAATTCCTTCGTTTACCCTGGCTACATCAGGCAGGGCAACGTGAGGCAAGAAGGCCCTGATGGTGTAGTCCGGCCTTTCTAGTTCGCCGAGGCGCGGCGGGAGCGAGTCCGGGTAATAGACTCCTTCGGCGGCGGTCGAAAGGCTGAGGACGGACAAACTTTCTGCCTTCCCTGAACGCTCGGCTGTGGTGAAACGCAGGTAGACGACCGTCAGACAAATCGCCGTCAATAGGATCATCACGACCCGATTAACGATCAGATCCGTGTCGTAAACTATGACGATCTGATTCAGCAACTCAGGAGCATGACGCCTCATCAGGTGAGGTCCGAAGGCTTCCCCGTCATTGCCTAGCCCACGGTTCATAACCAGAGGGTCAAGAGCGAGTTTCCACCGCCACGGCAAGCTGCTCAATAGAATGGTCTGATAGCCAATGTAGATTGGATAAAACGCAATTCCCAGCCCGTAAACGATCTTGGCATTTCGCGCAAGAGTGCCGACGGTGAAGTAAACCGCGGCCAAAAACATATGGGAGACGACCACGAATACCAGAAAGTGTTTGGGATAAGCCAGGAACCTGGTCTCGTCAAGAGTGGTCACCCCCGGCTTAGGAACCCACTGCAGCACAAACAGAGTGAGGACGAACGCTGCCTGACAGCACGCCAGCACGAAGAAGTTCCCGAAAAATTTCCCCAGCAAGTATTCGGCACGCGTTACCGGCTTGGAAAAAATGAGCGGATCGATGCCAGTGCGAAAGTCTCTAATTGCCGGATCAGCCATGAACAAGGCTGTGTACAGAGGCAGGAATAAGAAGGAGTAAGGTGAGAGCACGCCGCCGATGAACAAATCGCTATTGACGGCGAGGCCCCGTCCGGTTGCTGGTCCCCACCCCCACCAGAGCACGGCATTGCCTGCACACAGAGCCGCGATCACATAGGGCGCGACGCGCTTGGAATTAAGCCGCACCTCGTTCTGAAAGACAACGGCGAATGGCGTCCGGAAGGGGCTAATCATCTCGACTGGTTCGTTCCCGTCGGTTCACCAGCTCAAAGTAATAGTCTTCGAGGACCGGAGCTGCCGGCGTGAATTCTTCGCTCGGTCGCACTCCCTTTGAGATCACCCTCAGCCGCGCCTGTCCGCCGAACATCTGCGAAGAGATTACCTGATGGCGAGACTTGAAGGCCGCGATCTGTTCGCGCGGCACAGTGGCTTCCCAAACTGAGTCCTTAAGGTGATCGATTGCTTCCTGCGGTGTGATCGAAGCCAGAATTGCGCCTTGTCGAATGACCGCCATTTGGCTGCAAAGGCTCGAGACGTCAGCGACAATATGCGTTGAGAGAATCACTACCGCCTCTTCACCCGCCGTTTCGGAGAGCAGGTTATGAAAACGAATCCGTTCTTCGGGATCCAGGCCGGCGGTCGGCTCATCAACGATGATGAGTTGCGGCTGACCGATTAGGGCCTGCGCGATTCCCAGACGTTGCCGCATGCCACCCGAAAAACCGCCGACTCGTTGTCGACGCGCGTCCGCAAGATTCACTCTGTCCAACAATGCGTCCACCAGCCTGGTGCGTTCTTTCTTATCGTGGACACCTTTTAGTTGCGCAAAGTAATGCAGCGTTTGTTCGGCGGTAAGACTTGGATAAAGGCCGAAGTCCTGCGGTAGATAGCCCAGCATCTTCCGTGTCTCATGTTTGTCATTGATGACGTCCAGGCCGTTCATTCTCGCATCGCCCGCGTCCGGATCGAGCAACGTTGCGAGAATCTTCATCAATGTCGTCTTCCCCGCTCCGTTTGGTCCCAACAGCCCAAACATACCGGAAGGAATATCGAGAGAGATTCCCCTTAAAGCCTGTACTCCACTTGGGTAGGTCTTCGTCAGGTCAGTGATTTTCAGCATTAGCTGCTTAGCGAGTGATTTGGCTTAGACAAGAGTTTACAGCAGGATGTTCCCGCTGATGATTATCGGTGTCGCAGTTTCGGGGCAATAGCCCGACCGTCAGGGAGGGCTCATCTGGCATCGCATCGAGCCTCCGTGACGGTCGGCTACTGCACCGGTGTTCCTGCAACTCCGTTGCTCGCAGTTGTGTGACTACTGTATCGTCCTGGCGGCACACATGATTCCTGAAACCGGGCCGGCAAACAAGATCGAAGTTTACACGGACAGCCAGTGCAACCTGTGCCGCTGGACACGCGCACGTGTTGAGCCACTCGATCGCGATCGACGGCTGGAATGGCTGGATTATAACGATCCGGCAAATCTGAATCGCGCCGCGCCGCATACGCACAAAGAGATGGCCGAGCAGATGCACGTCCGACCGCCGGATGGGCGTTGGTACAAAGGTTATTTCGCCTGGATCGAACTCGTTCGCGTGCTGCCGCGTTGGAAGTGGCTCGCTCCCGTCATGGGCCTTTGGCCGTTCACGAAACTTGGTTCCATCTTCTACCACTGGCTCGCTTCGCGACGCTACACTCTGTTCGGCGTACCACCGCCATGTGATGAAAGCGGCGTGTGCAAGCTGCACAAGTGAGCAGTAATACGCGGATTCAATAACCACAAAGACACAAAGGCACGAAGGCACTAAAACTTCTACTTTGTGTCTTCGTGACTTTGTGGTGAATGCCATGTTGCCGGGGCTTTCGGGCGCTGGCACTACCAACCATCCCGCCTTTGCGCGCATCTCAAACTCAACCCAGACAACTCAATTCACGACGATTTCTGGCGAGGTGTTCGCCGGTTTGGAAGGTAAAGTTATGTTTAGAAGAATTTCCTCATTCATTGTTGCATTAGCGTTGTTAGCGACTGTTGGTTTGACGACCGCGAGCGCAAAAGATGTCGAAGCGGTGCGTGTGCCGCTGAACATCGCGATCCTCATTCAGGATGATTTGACTTCGCAGGTGGCCAACGAAATTGGCGTCACCAAAGAGTTCATTCGTTCCCTTCCCGCAGGTTCGCGCGTGATGGTGGGCTATATCACCGCCGGTCGTTTGCAGGTGCGGCAGTCATTCACTACCGACTTAAATCGCGCCGCGAATTCACTGCGTATGCCGCTGGCCAGCACCGGGGCGTCAGCCTTCAATCCGTACGTCGAAGTCATCGACGCCCTGAAAAAGTTCGATCCGAGCTGGCGTGGTAACAACGCTGTACTACTGATTTCCGACGGGCTGGACGTGTCGCGCGGCTTTGATTCGAGCGCTGCCGGCAATACGCTGGATATCCATCGCACTATCAAGGAAGCGAATCGCCGCGATGTTTCGATCTATTCGTTCTATGCGCCGTCGGTTGGCCTCACCGGCCGCAACCGTCTCGCGGCAAGTTACGGACAAAGCTCTCTGCAGCGTGTCTCGGACGAAACTGGCGGCCGCGCCTTTTTCCAGGGCGGGAGCGGCTTTGTGACTTTCGATTCACACTTCCGCCGCCTGCGCGAAGAGCTGAATCGCCACTACTCTTCATAAGGATCCCTTCCTGTCAGAACCGCCTGCGGTAGCGGGCGGTTGATCTCAATTCATACCGACTCTTCGGTATTGGGGATCAACCGCCCGCTATCCCGACTTGTCGGGATTCACTAAAAACTCTGGCGCTGTACCATGCAGCGGTGGTAAATTAGGCCCACTCTTCGGGCCATTCGCGACGCAATGGCCTAACGCATGACGGCTAGAGAAGCTGCACCCTCTTTCTGCGCTACCAGGCGACCGTTGTCGCCAACGGTACTTCTTGCTTTCCAGAACAATGACTGATACCAAAGGCCGCGAATACTGCCTGATTGTCGAGGGCGCTTACCTGACTGAATCGGAAGCTGAACACGCCTTGCGCGATCCCTTCATTGAAGATTGGGTCGAGCAGCACGGCAATTTCAAGATTCACAACATGGACGACATTCAAGTCACGCCGGGCGTCACGCTCGGTTCGCTGGGTGTGTACATGATCGATGAGCGAGTCTTCGAAATCGCCAGCGAAGATCCCGAACGACCCTTGACTGAGCATAAAGCCAAAGGCGTCGCGGAAGCTTTGCGACGGCAGGACATGTTCGACGAGGTCAACGTCGAAGCACGCGACGCAGAAGCAGCGGCGGAAGAAGCAGTCGCGGAGGAAGCAGCCGTGGAAGAAGCGACCGCGGATTAGTCGATGGGCGAAGATCAAAAACAACAATTTCTCGGCGGCCGCGTCCGTGTCATCGTGGGAGACATCACAACGCAGGACACAGAGGCGATCGTCAACGCGGCGAATGCTTCGCTGTTGGGTGGAGGTGGCGTTGACGGCGCAATCCATCGTGCCGGCGGGCCGGAGATTCTCGAAGCATGTCGCGAGATTCGCCGCTCACGTTTTCCGAATGGATTGCCGGCCGGAGAAGCCGTGATCACCACCGGCGGCAAGCTGCCCGCACTTTACGTAATTCACACCGTGGGCCCGATCTACGGCGAGGAAGGCGGAAAAGAAGCTGAATTGCTTGCCAACTGCTATCACAACTCACTGACGCTCGCGGTGGAGAAGAATCTTAGCTCAGTCGCGTTTCCCGCAATCTCAACCGGCGTGTTCGGCTATCCACGAGAAGAAGCGGCCGAAGTCGCTTCCCGGACGATTGAGAATTTTCTCGGCACGGATCATCAGTTAAACGAAGTGCGTTTGGTGTTCTTTCAGCCGCGCGACGCCGAGGCGTTCCTGGCGAATCAGAAGTTCAGCCAATAACACCGTCTTTGCGTTTCTTTGCGTCTTAGCGCCTTTGCGTGAAACCGGCTTTCGTCGAAAGATTGAGACTCACGCCAAGACGCAAAGACGCAAAGTTTCGCAAAGAAGACACGCTGGTGCGTTGACGCAACCCCCAATCATCTGCAAAATGACTGATTCTCAATGGCGGCGTTGGCCGCCTTACTTTTGCTCACCGATCTAATATGAATCCTGACGTCGAAATTGAACCCAAACCGATCGTGCGCGCGCGCGAATTGCCGGCGACTCTCAAGCCGCTCGAAAAACTCGCCTGGAATTACTGGTGGAGCTGGGCGCCCGACGGGCCCGAGATCTTTCGCGACCTGGATCCAGGCGTGTGGCAGCAGTGTGAGCAGAATCCGCGCATGCTGCTGGCGCAAACGTCCGACCTCCGGCTCGCGCAAATGGCTGCGGACCCGGCATTCGCTCAAAGACTCCAGCAACTATCGGATCGCTTCGACGCCTATATGAGCGACGCCCGGCCATGGCCCGGCTTGCGCACTTCGGAACGCGTCCGTCCCGAAACTCCGGTCGCGTACTTTTGCGCAGAGTACGGTGTGCACAGTTCTCTTCCCTTGTATTCGGGCGGCCTAGGCATTCTCGCCGGGGACCATTTGAAGTCAGCCAGCGATCTCAACCTGCCGCTCGTCGCCGTGGGGTTGTTCTATGGCTATGGATATTTTCGTCAGAGCGTCACGACCGACGACTGGCAAGCCGAAACCTACAAAGAAACTTACCCTGACGAACTTCCGGTTGAGCCAGTAATCGACGCGACCGGCGCGCCGGTCATGATCGATGTGACCTTGCGCGGACGAGTCGTGCGCGCCCGTACGTGGCGAGCACACGTCGGACGCGTGAAGCTTTACCTGCTCGACACAAACGTTCCGGAGAACGCGGAGGTTGATCGTCTCATCACCGGTCACTTGTACGGTGGCGATCGCGAGACGCGTCTCGTGCAGGAAATGATGCTCGGGATCGGCGGCGTGCGCCTGCTCCGACAGCTAGGCCTCGCGCCGGCAGTCTTCCACATGAATGAAGGCCACTCGGCGTTTCTGTCGCTTGAACTGGCCCGCGAAATCATTGAAGCGGACCACGTCAATTTTGCTGATGCTGCCGCACGCGTGCGCGAACGCTGTGTGTTTACGACGCACACGCCGGTGGCCGCTGGTCACGACGAGTTCGCTCCGGAGTTGATAACGCGGGGTTTTGGAGACTGGCATGAAACGGCGCTCGGGTTATCGCTTGAGGAATTTCTGGCGCTCGGTCGCGTCAATGGCGGCGCGGACGCAGCGTTCGGGCTGACGCCGCTGGCGTTGCGCATGTCCCGTTCAACAAACGGCGTCAGCCGGAAGCACGGAGAAGTGTCACGCCAGCTCTGGCAAAAGATGTGGCCGGAGCGAAAGACGGACGATGTGCCGATTGCGTCAGTGACGAACGGTGTGCATCCCGCAACGTGGGTCGCTTCGCCGATCCGTTCGGTCTATCAGCGCCTGGCCGGTGAGGACTGGCTGGAAATGGCGCGTCACGCAAGCGCATGGTCAGTCGCGATCGACAAGCTTTCTGAAGAGGAACTCTGGCAAGCGCATTCGCTGCTGAAGCAGCGTCTGGTCGCGTTCGTTCGCGATCGATGCTTCGATGCGCGGCTCGCGCGTGGGGAAAGCGATGAGTACATCGAATCGGCCCGGACAATGTTCGATCCGGATGTGCTGACGATCGGGTTCGCCCGGCGCATTGCCGGTTACAAGCGTTGGGACCTGTTGTTGAGTGACGAAAAATTGCTCACTAAACTTCTGACGAATTCGGATCGTCCCGTGCAGTTCGTTTTCGCCGGCAAGGCCCATCCGCACGATCAAGGCGCGAAACTCATTCTGCAAAAGCTCTTGAAGTGGCAGCGGGATCCGTCTGTGCGGCAGCACGTCGCATTTATCGAGGATTACGATCAGGAAGTCGCGCGCCAGCTCGTGCAGGGCGTCGATGTCTGGATGAACGTGCCGCGGCGGCCACAGGAAGCGTCAGGTACCAGCGGCCAAAAAGCTGCCATGAACGGCGTGCTCAACTTTTCAATTCTGGACGGTTGGTGGCTGGAAGGTTACGACGGTCAGAACGGTTTCGCGATTAGCGATGTGAGCACGCTTACCGATGAAGATGCCGATCAGCGAGACGCCGCCTCGATGTATCAGGTGCTGCAAGAGCAAGTGATTCCGCCCTTTTACGATCGCGATGCTGACGGCCTGCCACGGCGTTGGTTGGCGATGATGAAGCGCGCGATTCAGACTCTGGTGCCGGCTTTCAACAGCGACCGCATGGCGGCGGAATATGCGGAACGAATTTACTGATTAGTGCGTGTCAGAAGCCCGACCGTGAGGGAGGGCAACTTTCCAAACGGGCCCTCCGTGACAGATATTCTTTTGGTTGTTAAGGCCATGTGGTCATATGAAAAGCATAAAAGAGTTGATAAGAAGGGTAACCGTTGGCACTTCGTCTATTACGATGGTGAGGACAAAGCTAAAGCTGATGCTTCTTATGACGAACAGCCCTTCGAGATTTACTTTCGTGATGATGTAGAACGATTTTCGGCGTCTTGAGGTTTAAGACACGCAAGAACAATCCATATCGTGACTGGGAGACAATGGTAAATAAGATAATAGACAATGAAGAGTTCAGGGACAGCTTATTAGCGCCAGCGACAAAGGAAGTCTGGCGCAAAAATTGGAAATAGCCCCGCCAAGCCACTTTCGCAACTTGCCCTCCCTCACGGTCGGGCTTCTGACACTTTCGTTGTAAACTGGTTTTCCACATGAAGTTTTGTCCCGCCTGCACTAACAAGTACGACGACACCGTTAGCTTCTGTCCCAAAGACGGCGAGGTCCTGGAGGAAGATCCGAACTCGTTTGTCGGCAGTGTGCTCGACGGGCAGTACCAGATCGAAGCGCTGCTGGGGCGCGGCGGCATGGGCGCCGTTTATCGCGCGCGCCACATCCTGCTCGGCGACCGCGTCGCGATCAAAATGCTTCCGCCCGAGATGCGCAGCAATGCCGAATGGCTGCGCCGCTTTCAACGCGAAGGCCAGGCGGCACGCCGCTTTCGTCATCCGAACGCCGTCACGGTTTACGACCTGCGCACGTCGAGCGACGGGATGATCTACCTGGTGATGGAGTACGTTGAGGGCACGACGCTCGACGCGGAACTCAAGAAGCGCGGAAGGTTTTCCCCGGCTGAAGCCCTGGCGACTTTGAAGCCGGTCATGAGCGTGCTCAATGCGGCCCATGCGATGGGCGTCGTGCACCGCGATCTAAAACCCGAGAACATTATGATCGGAAAGGCCGGTACCGGCGGCGAGCCGATCGTGAAGCTTCTCGATCTGGGCATCGCCAAGCTGCGCGAGGTGGCCGGCGCTGAGAAAACCGGCAGCACGAATCTCACCGTCGCCGGGCAAATGCTCGGCACGCCGTACTACATGTCTCCCGAGCAATGGGGCGAGTTGCCGGAGGATGGCA
>DASUTF010000239.1:0-2342 GCA_036374695.1 Pyrinomonadaceae bacterium | reverse complement strand
AAAGCCGGCGCGTCCACCGAGAAAAACGCGCCACTGTGACCGCAGCGTATGAACCAGATTGTTCCATACGCTGAAGGTGAAACCATGCTCCGGCGAAAAGTAAGTAATCCAGGTAGCGAAAGCTCGAACAGACAACCTGCCGGTCGCCAAATAGAACATCGCAAAGTAAACCGCGACCGTTATCAATCCGACCGTCAGCACGTATTTCGCCACGCACTTGATCTGATTGGTTCTCGGCATGCCTCGACATTGAAAAATCAATGCGGCAATGGCCACGGGGAAGAAGAGAACCGACAGTTGGTGCACGAACATTGCCAGCACGTGAACCATCGCCAACACGAAGGGACTCGGCTTGCGCTGCGGTAACGCCAAATAGAAACATAAAAGCAGAAACAGCACGGCGAGAATGTAGCTGTTTGCGTCGGTCGAGAACTTCCACCACGTTGCCGAGAACGCGAACAAAGCGGTTGCGATGAGCGAAACATAGACCGACTTGAAAGACTCCAAACAGATTCTAAAGAAGACGCAAGCCGCGACAGCGGCGAAGATGCAGTTGCTCAACTGCATGACCGTGAGCGCGCGTGGCTGAAGACCCGTCAGCAGTACGGTCCGGTAGATCACATACTGAAAGACCATGTCCAGCAGATGGCTCGGGTGAACCAGAGATGCGTTCAGCCGCGGGGCATTTTCGATCGTGTGCGCGAAGAAAATTCCGTCCCAGTAATAATTCTTAGTTAGTAGCAGGATGGAGCTGAGCAGGGTAGCCGCGAACACTGTCGCCAAAAGCACGCGCGGCCGGCCGAAAAAGCCTCCTTGATCAGGCTCGCGGGTGTGTGCTTTGCGGTTGGGCTGGGGGCGGGGTGTCATTCGATTGTCAGCGCGTGTCAGTACTGCGGGCGGGAGCGACCGGATCAAAAGGCAACTGAACTAGCGCCTTGATCCCGTCGCATCCACCACCCCATGCGGGATGCCAGCGTGGGGACCCCGGTCCGCTCCGGGTACTAACAGAATAAGCGTGCGCATTGCGGGCTCTACTTGAGCGCGTTCTTGAAGAACTCGATCACCGGCCGATCGTAGGCCTCTTCCTGCTCGCCTGTGGCCGCATTGAGATTAATTCCGGTGAGTTGCAGGTCCTTCTTAATTTCAACTGCGCCGCCGTTGAAGCAGTTTGCGAGTTCAAGCGTGGAAGCGCGCCAGGGATCGTTCGAAGTGCCAGTGAGGAGTTGCACTTTCACGTTTCGCAAAGCGCGCGCGAGCTCACAGGACGGAGTGCTTTGATATTTACCCCACGCGTAGGCCCGCATCCCCCAGCACCCCAACTTCTGCAGGAGCGCGTTGCTCATCGCCGTGCGTTGACTGGTGGCCGCACCAACCAGATCGTCCGGTGAACCCGGCGCCGAGTCCAGCGCCAGCGCGCGCACTTCCGGATATCGCTTCGCGGCATCGAGCGCGGCGTAAGCGCCAAGCTCTACACCGTAAATTCCGATCAGGCCAACATGCGTCTTTCCTGCGGCGGTCTTCAACGTGCGCAGGTAATCAATCGCCGCGGTCGCGTCGTCGCCTTCGATCGCGCCGAACAGAGTCCAGTTGACCGCCGGATTCAGACCGTGCCCGCGCAGATCAGGCCACAGCACTGTGAAGCCCGTACTCTCGTGAAGCTTCACCGCCAAATTCAGCAGTGATGATCGATCCGCGCCGTATCGATGGAGAAGAATGACTGCGGGCGCGCCTTCATCGCCCTTGATCAGCCAACCTCGCGCCTGTGTTCCGTCATGGTTGGGCCAGGTGGCGTCGCTGGCCTTTAGAATTGGACCAAGGGTGAAGCTTTGCGGCGTAACGAGATAAGCGGCGCGCGTCGGGCGCGTGATGTTGTAAACGATCAGACTTGTCACCACCACGACTGCGATCACAAGGATCAGAACAATCGGCAGGAAAGTCATCGCTATGCGTCTGATGGGGCCCCGGCGTGATGCCATGATTCGCATTATGCGGGAAGAAAGATGATTTGCAATAGAAAAGTGTAGCGCGGACTGAACTGCCGAACTACAGCGGTCCACCGGTTTCGGCGAGCCATTTCGCGCGTGCGAAATCCTCCGGTGTATTCAGGTTCATGAAGAAATTTTCCGCGCCCGGCAAATCCTCCAACTGTGTGAACTGAACATATCGGGTCCGGACATTTGCCAGCAGGGCCCGCGGAGTGTGTTCGCCGGCACTGACCAACCTCTCGATCTCCGGCAGACAGGTTTTGCGACGGTAAAGCGCGCAGACGGGCTGCGGACGACCATCAGGCTGAAGGGGAACGATCGCATCGACTGATTCGCCGGCCAAGCTCTTTAGTCTTT
>DASUTF010000238.1:0-3484 GCA_036374695.1 Pyrinomonadaceae bacterium | reverse complement strand
TCGGCGATCGCTTTAGCCGCCGAGCCTGGATCATCTATTGGGAAAATACTGCCGCCCGTTCCTTCGGCGAGTTCGTCAATGACCTGACGCGGCTTCGGCACGTCGCGACGAATCGCACCGCGCGTTCGATCGGGCGCCTGGACACAATAGACGGCAATATCGAGCTGCTGCAAGGCCGCGAGCGCGTGACTAAATTTTGCTTTGCTGCCCTTATCCAGTCCGTCGCTGATGACGACGATCGCACGCTTCTGCGAGGTAAGCGGGCGCAAGGCGTCCTCAATCACCGCGAGCATCGCGTCGAACAAATGCGGCTCACCCTTCTTCCGGAACGTCTTCAGCTCGACCTGGATCTTCTTTGCATCGTCCGTCCAATCCGAAACAATTTCGGCATTGTCGTCATAGCCGACGATCAGCAGCTTATCTCCGTCATAAATCTCGTAGGCAAACTCGAGCGCCGCCGCCTCAAGTTTTTCCACGTCGGCGCGCAATGTCAGCGAATTGTCGACCAGCAGCACGATGCGCGCGGCCGAGCGGTCAGGCACAAAGCTCTTTATGGACTGCTCGACACCATTATCGAACAACGAGATGTCGCGGGCAGTGATCGGCGTGGCGGACTCGTTTTCGCGAAAAGCGACAACATTCAGCGTCGATGAACCTTCGCCGGCCGATTGTGAACGGCGGCCGGCCTGCGCCCACAGGCTGCTCAACAAGCAGCCGAGGGCGATCAGGACAACCGCGGCCCGCCAACAAGCAAACCGTTTCCCGGTACGCACGCCGCTGGCGTGCGGCTTTGTTGCAGTTTGAAACGCACGCCAGAGGCGTTCGCGCCGAATCACAGGCGGTTTGAGATTACTGAAAAGCATTAGCTGGTAGATGAGGAATCAGGGCGCTGCGGTTTCCTCAGGCCTTGTCGGTTTTCTTTGAAGTCTGCTTTGACTTCTCTTTATTGCCGCCCGCGGGTTTCTCATTGCCGCCGGCGGATTTCTCCGAAGAGGTGTCCGAAGACAGTTCCTTCTCGGCCTTTTCGGCGGCGCTTCCCTTGCGCGCGTAGTCCGTGACGTACCACCCTTCGCCTTTAAATTGGATGGCGGGCGACGAAATCAGTTTCTCCAGGCGTCCACCGCATTCGCGACAGCGCGTTGGCGGTTTCGCGGGCGCTCGCACCAGCACCTCGGTCTGTTTGGCGCACTTCTTACAACGGTATTCGTAGATTGGCATGCTTTGTTGATTGATTATACGAGAGCGCCACATGAGCGCAACTTGACCGGGTTCTGGTCCCGCGAGGGCGAAGTTTTTGCAACTTGATGCCTCGTTCGTTATGATCGGCTGACTTGGTAAGAGGCCAGCGTGTTCGCTTGCCGACCCGTGGCCCGCGATGCAACCTGCGAAAGAGACACCACAACATCTTTCCCTCGAACGGAAGCTGAAGCTTCACGAGGCGCGCGAGTCCATCATTGGACGGCTGGCGGCCGATCTGCCAACGTCGATCAACCTCGACACGTTTTTGAAAGTGATCGTGGCAGAGCTCGGCCAGATGATGGAGGTCGATCGTTGCGACATCATCAAGCTGAGTCCTGAAGGTGAACTGGTGGTGGGTCACGAGTGGCGCGCGTCCGACTCAGTGCCATCCAGCCTCGATGTTCACGTTCCGGTTGATGTCGCGACCTTGTCACAATACATCGACATTAAGAAACCGATTCGCATAAACGACACGTCGGCGTCCACTCTCGACCACAAAGTTCGGTTCTTCGCGAAGAGTCTCGGGACTCGATCGCTTTTGATTGTGCCGGTGGTGCTTGGCGAGGAAGTTCTCGGCCTCATCGGCCTGCATCAGACGCGCGCGCCACGCGGGTGGACGGACGAGGAGGTTGCGTTTCTCGTCTCGATCGCGACGCAGCTGGCAATCGGCTATCAGTACACGCGGATCTATACAGACAAGAAACGCGAAGCTGAAACGACCAAAGCTCTTCTGGAAATCGCGAATGTGCTGAACGCGCGATCGGACTTTCGCGAAGTTACTTCCGCGGTCATGCAACGGACGCTGGCTCTTGTCGGCGCCGATTATTGTGCGCTTGGCGTGCTGGATTCTGATGAAAAGCGAATCAGGCTCGCGGCATTCGAGGCCGCGCCGCATGCGGTGACTGACCGGGTGCGCGGCTTGATCGAAACACATGGTCAGTCGCTCGACATTACCGCCTATCCCGCGATGGTGGACGTGCTGGCGCAAGGCAAAACGCTGAAGCTGGTTGAGACTGATCTGCCGCTGCCTGTGCGAATGGGTTTCATTGCCACGCTCGGCGGTCGAGCGGCGTTGGTTTCACCGGTGCGCGTGGCCAATCACACGTTTGGCTTGCTCGGCCTCGTATGGAGCGAAACGCGCGACGGCTTCCGCGATCAGGAAATCGCGCTCGTCGAAGGCATCGCGGACCAAATCGGAACGGCTTTGGAACGCGATCAACTGACGGCCGAAGTTTTGCGACTGAAGCACGCGCTGCACGAACGCTACGGCGAAGATCGCATCATTGGCCAGGCGCCCGCGATCCGGCGCGCCATGGAACTAGCGTTGAACGTGGCGGACACACAGACGTCTGTGATGATTCAGGGAGAGTCAGGCACCGGCAAGGAGCTCCTGGCGAACCTGATTCACTTTAATTCGGGCCGCGAAGACAAACCCTACATCAAACTCAACTGCGGCGCGATTCCTGAGACGCTGCTGGAATCTGAACTTTTCGGGCACGAAAAAGGCTCGTTCACCGACGCGCGCTCGCGCCGCCGGGGCCGTTTCGAAGAAGCTAACGATGGCACGCTCTTTCTCGATGAAGTCGGCGAGATGAGTTTGGCGGCGCAGGTCCGCCTCCTGCGCGTGCTCCAGGACGGCGAGTTTACGCGCGTGGGCGGCAACGAGGTTTTGAAATCAGACGTGCGGATCATCGCGGCGTCAAATGTCGATCTCGAGCAGGCGGTCGAAGACGGCAAGTTCCGTCGCGATCTTTTCTATCGCTTGTCCGTCTTTCCGATTCAACTGCCACCGCTGCGCGAAAGACCTGAAGACATCCACCTGCTCGTGATTCACTTTCTCGAACATTACAAACAGCGCACCGGCCGTTTTGTTTCAGGAATTTCCAAAGACGCGCTGCGCGCCCTGGTCAGTTACGAGTGGCCGGGCAATGTGCGCGAACTCGAGAATGCGATTGAGCGCGCGGTGATCATCGCCGCCGGACGACAGATTGAGTTGGAAGATTTGCCGGCCGCGATTGCGAACGTCGCCGCCCAGCGGCAGGCCACTTTGCGCGCCGAGCGTGCACACGCAGCCAGCGAAGGTCGTTCGGCCACGCTCGAGGTCGATCTTCCGTCATCGATGGACGAAATCGAACGGCAAGCGATCGAGGCCACGCTGGATTATACGTCCGGCGATAAAACGCGCGCCGCGAAACTCCTGAACATTGGCCGCAAGACAATCTATCGAAAGCTCGATCAATACAAC
>DASUTF010000237.1:0-9234 GCA_036374695.1 Pyrinomonadaceae bacterium | reverse complement strand
CCAAAGGGCTTTGGGAGCAGAAGCAGGCGGTACTGACTTGCAAGTTCTTGCGTCGCGAGCGTGTCCCGCAACCTAGAGCTGCGCTCCCTTCACCCCGGCCCTCTCTCAAGGGGAGAGGGAGAAAACACCAATGGATAGTTGATGGTACTGACAAGACGCTGGGCGACTGCCGCGCTTCAGTGCGGCGGCGGAGCTGCCGTTGTACTGAAGCTCTCCTCAGTTGTCGTCGTGGTCTTCGTCCCGTCGGGAGTTTCTTCTACCACGGTAGTGGTAATCGTGTGGCTCTCCGTCACCTTCCAGAAATACGCGACCGCGACTCCGGCGACTAAGAGAATCGCGCCCGCGGGCACACTGGCAGTCTTGACCCACTGAGAGTCAACGAACGGCAAGGGCGCGCCGAGACCTTTCGCAATGAAGTAACCGCCGGCCGCAAACAATCCCAGCATGATGATGAATTTCAAATACTTTCCCATTTGAGTCTCCTTTCGCTTGGACGAATTGTCGGTGTTGGGATACTAGATTGTTGTTCTCTTTACGAAACACGCTCCCGCCGCTCGCGTCCAACGAGTTATTCGACATCGGGTTCATTTGTTGATTGGTTTTCGACTCACAACCTTCAACTTTAAGAACATTTGGTCTCTCAGAGGTTGAATCGGCGTCATGTCTTTCATCATCGGATCCGCTAGCGGCTTTATTGCACCTCAGCCTATTGGGGGCACATCGGGCGTGAAAACACAGTCGCCGGCTGGACTCTGAATGGAATCGAAGTATTCAGTCCGTTCACTGAACTGATTCCACGCTGAATTACCGGTGCCCCCGAAGCACCAATACGACCACCGGTACAAGTAATTGCCGCAGCAGCCCTCGTACTTGCAATGAAAGGGCCAGCTAACTCGTGAACGCCATGGGAGGAAGTCGTAGCGATACTTCGTGACCGTCTTAGACTTCTTACATGGATAAGGAACGCCCCACTTCTTGCACCAAGTCCAATAGGACTCCGTAACTAACACTGTCTCACCGCATGCCATAGTTATCCTCCTGTCTTAAAAACCGTCAAATCCCCAGTCATAGCAACAATCTAGTATCCCAACACCGAATTGTGAGTCTGAAACCAACTCGCGCGTTCCCGAGATGCTCACGTTCTCGGTCGCGTGGTTCTGTTAGCGCTACGCCGGCTGAAGCCGGCTAGAAAGATCAAAAATGGATCCGGTTTCCTGGGGTGGCGTCCCGATCTGAATCGGGACTTACCCCCGGCTACCCTCTGTCAGCCCTTCAAGCTGAATTGCCCACTGCTCACCGCCCACTGCTCACTGCTTACGACGGCGCTGGAATGCCGCCTTCTCACTCGCCAAATCCTCGAGGAAGTCCGAAGGCAATTCATGCGCGATGAACTGTGGCTTCAAGGGCAAACCGTTCACTCCGTAAAGATCCGCCGCCTGCAACAGCGCTTCATCATTGTCATTCCTAGAGAAATCCTCCGCGTGGATGAGTTGATTGAATGAGTTACCTCGCGGTCGTGGAAGATCGTGAGGCGTCCTGCGTTACGTGCGACCGGCTGGGAAATGCGGGTTAGCCGGCTGAGAAGCTGAACGCGACCCCTTGATGGCCGCGGAGTCTATCAGAGGTCAGCGTGCTTAGTAAATATTTTTGCATCGCGGCGGGCGCGACTGGCGGGGGTTTGGGCGAACTCAAGGACTGAGGACTGAGGACTGAGAAAGTCAGAGCTCAGAGATCAGAAGGCAGAGATCAGAGGTCAGAAGGCAGGAGGCAGACGGCAAAAGGCAGTCTAACTACAGTGATGAGTGATGAGTGATGGGTGATGAGACAGGAACTAATCAAGAGACGCGGGGACGGGGAGACGCGCCTTACGGCAGTTTCAAGTTCGGAGTTCCGAGTTTCGAGTTAGAAAGCAGAAGGTAGACATCAGATATCAGAGGTCAGACGGCAGCAGGCAGATGGCAGTAGGCAGGACGGAGGGACTATCCACAGATTACGCAGATTACAAAGAACAGAAAGAAGAAATCTAACTAGCGAAGGAAAGCTTTTGATTGAGCGGACGCATTCGAGGTCCGTGTTCATAATGGTGAGAAAATTTATGGAGCAAGCAAACGAACCAGCCCTTCCTGTTCGAAGTGGCGGTCGGTGGTGAGCGCTTCCGTTTCACCCCGGTCGCGCATTAGGACGAAACTAATGGCGTCGCACAGTGAGTATGTCTTGTCCGAACGAGCAGAGAGTAAATCAAGGGCATCTCGGTGGAGTCCTTCGTCAACCCAGATCAGTTCGATTTCAGGATCGGACAACAATCGATTGCTGAGCTCCAGGACAGCCTGCCTGGGGACGCGGCGGGAATTGGCCAAAGGGACCAATTCCGCAAGGACATAGTTGTGAGTTAGTCTGAACTGCGCGGCCTCATACAAGGCGACGGCCCGATCGTGTTGCGGTTCACGTTTGTCAATCAAGGAAAGGAGCCCTGAAGTGTCGAGCAACATTTAGTCGGCGTCCTCGTGGGTGTCCGCGTATTCCCGCGCCAAGTCCGCGTCAATCTGTTCGTTGTCGATACCGATGGGATGGCCCAAGTCGACAGATCCAAATAATTCGCGCAGCGCACCCGGCCTTCGTTCTCCGTTTCGGCGCGGCACAGAACGTTGAAGTCTTAAGGCGGCCTCTTCCTCAGGAGTGCGGCCCTGCTTCAAAGCTTCTTCGACCAGCGGTTGGTAAACCTCTTCGGGAACTGTAACCGTTATCTTGTGGTCCATGGGTTGCGATGACTCCTTGTCGCCATTCTAACGCTTTCGTTCAGAAAAGCTCCATCCGAATCAGTGGGCAGTGGGCAGCGGCCAGTGGGCAGTAAGCAGAAGGCAGAAGGCAGAAGGCAGGAGGCGGGAACTAATCAAGCGACGCGGAGACGCGGGGACGGGGGGACGCGGGGAGAAGGCGGAAGGCAAAAGGCGGAAGGCGAAGCGCAAAGTCATCAAACACGCTCGCGCTTATGCTTGCGACGAACGGCGCCGCGAGAAGCCGCCGCCCGCCCACTCTTCAGCTTCCCGGTTTCTTCCTCAGGTTCGAAAGTTACTCGCACGCGCGCGCGCAAGACGCCGGCAACCTTTCGCAGGTTTGCCAGCGAGTGGCCTTCGTACCCGGGTGACTCGAGACGGCTAATGTGCTGCTGTGAAGTCTTCAATCGCCGTGCGAGTTCCTTCTGTGAAAGCCCGGCCTGCTGACGGAGCGCCGTAAGCTGCAACGCGACATCCCACGCTTCGCCTGCCTGGGCATAGCGAGCGGCAAATGACGGATCCTTTAACTGCTCTTCCAGGTATCGATCAAAATTCGTCTTCTTCATCACTTTCGTCTCGCCAACCAGTCCGCCATTCGTTCCCGCGCGGTCCTCAGATCACTCACTGCCACCGCCTGGCCTTTGTTGCGGATTGCGTGAACGGCAATGATTCGCCGCCCCATCATGAAAAACCAAAGTATGCGCGTGTTCAGTTTGCCAACGTGTCGCAACTCGAACAGTCCATCGCCGAGCGCCTTAGAGAGAGGCTCAGCGTGGTGCCGCCGGTCACGGAGTTTCGCCAGGCCGGCAAGGACCGCTGCGAAATCGCCGGGGTCGGTTCGCTTCAGTTCCTCGAGAAACTCCTGCACCGGGCAGCTTCCAGCACTGGTAACGTAGAATTCTACGGTGAATTCCATAATAGGGCAACATCAATATTGATGTGGCGAAAGTCTTTTACCGAACTTATCAATCGACGCCATGGAGTCGGGATGAACGGCGCACATTCTGCCACAGGAAACTGAAGTAAAAGGATGTTACAAGGCCAAGACAGTGGGCAGTGAGCAGTGGGCAGAAGGCAGCAGGCGGGAACTAATCAAGCGACGCGAAGACACGGGGACGGGGGGACGCGGAGATCAGAGATCAGATATCAGAGGTCAGATATCAGAGGTCAGAGGTCAGAAGGCAGAAGGCAGACCGAAACAAAGTTTCGGGTTTCGAGTTAAGGCCAAAGTCCAAAACCAAAGGCGGACGGCAGTGAGCAGTGAGGGCAAAAGCGCCAAGGGCGCGTGATGTATTAGCCTGGGCCATCGGCCCAGGTTAGCTGCGAAACAACATCATCGAGCGCTGAAGGCGCGAAATGAACCCAAAGAGCGGACACGCGCCCCGCGATGATTGCGCGCTTTCAGCGCTTCGGTTGGAAATAAACGCCTACCTGGGCCGTTGGCCCAGGGCGGGGTCCCCAGCCGAGCATCTCGGCTGGGGTGCGAGACTTTTACATCGCGCGCCTTTTGGCGCTTTGTCGACGACAAAACAAAAAGAAAATGCCGCGAGATTAATCGCGGCATCTTCAAGGTGAGGTGTTTGTTACTTGTAGGTGTTAGGGCCGGCCAAGGATTACGCCCAGGATGTCACCGATGCCGACACCGGTATTGCCCGTTCGGCCACCGTTGTTGTCGTAGCCACCATTGTTATTACCAGCATACTGGCGAAAGCCTGCGTCATAGCCCCGCACGAAACCATCTCGGAAAGCCTGTGACCTGGCATCCTGATAGTGGCGTGAACGCTGCGGACTGTAGCTCTGCCGACGTTGCGCATCACTGGAGCCAGTGCTTACACCCTGTTGGTATCCCTGGTTTAGCTCAACCTGATTCTGGTTGTTGTAGCCACCATTGTTATAGCCACCGTTGTTGTAAGTACCGTCGTTGTTATAGCCGCCATTGTTGTAGGTGCCGTTGTTATTACCAGCATACTGGCGAAAGCCTGTGTCATAGCCCCGGACGAAACCATCTCGAAAAGCCTGTGACCTGGCGTCCTTGTAGTGGCGTGAACGCTGCGGGCTGTAGCTCTGCCTGCGTTGCGCATCACTGGCGCCAGTGCTTATACCGGCCTGGTATCCCTGGTTCAACTCAATCTGATTCTGGTTGTTGTAGCCACCGTTGTTGTAGACGCCGTCATTACCATAACCCCGGTTACGATCGTAGCCATCATCACGCCGGTTATCGCGGCGAGCCTCGCGGCGGGCACGATTCTCCTGTCGCGCCTGCCAAATCCGACGATCGCGCTCGCGGCGCTGCCATTCATCGTTATTGCGGCCTTGCGCCTGAGCCGTCAGGCTCATCATGATTCCGATTCCAAACATTAAAGAGAAAGCTAAGACAGCTCTGCCCACTTTTCCGTTGTAATTGATTGTTTTCATCCTCTATTGCTCCTTGCCAGGAAGGATAACAAGCGGTATGCCGCCGGATTGGCAAAGACAAATAGGGTTGTTCTAAAGCGTTTACGCGGAGAGCTGGGACGGCGAGCCTCTCATATAGTGCAGACGAGGCGCATATACAGTGGGCGGTGAGCAGTGAAGGGCTCAGGTTTCAAGTTCAGGTTTCAAGTTTCAAGTTAGAAAGCAGGAGGCAGAAGGCAGACGGCAGACGGCGGCTCCAAGAATTTCGGACTGCGAATTGCGAAAGTGAACCGTGTAAACTTGAGGCGCCAAATTGGTACCTCAAAGCGCTTACCTCTTTCCGGGTCAACTGGAAAACAAAATCGAACGGAAAGCGTTCCAGGTTCCGCTTGATCGCGCGATTGAGAGCCTTCGTTTCCACCCCGTAAAAGTGCCAGATAATCCGGGAATTCTGGCATCCCTTCAGGATGCACAAATCACTGCCCCCGGTTCCGGTGGTCTGCGACCACCGGCTACTCTCTATCAGCCCTCCGGGCTGAAGAAGTGGACCAAGCACCCGGTCGCTATCCCGACAAGTCGGGACCCTCACTTCCGCCGTATGAAATTGCCGACTGGCTGGCTCCTATTGCGCGGGCTTGTCTGAGTTGAAGATGTCGCGAATGATTTTCCAGTTGCGCCCTTCGCGACGCCACACGACGACGTACTTGCCTTCATCAGTAATCGTAGCGCCTCCGGCCGGAATGGTCATGACGTACTTGCCGGTCTCGACGAGCAGATTACCCGCAGGCGTTATCGTAGTTGGCGTTAGCGAAGTCATTTTGAGACCTGCGCCAATCGCGCCCTGCCAAAACGCCTGAATATTCGCGCGGCCTTCGACAATCTTTTCGTTCGGCGGCAGGATCTTCGCATCGGCCGCGTAAATTTGTGCGACCGCGGCAGCGTCTCCTTTATTAAACGCTTCGACGAAAGACCTGGTATTTGCTTCGATGGCTTTGCGCGTCGCCGAGGTTTGACTGTAAGCGACGGCGGTGGACGCCACGATGACCAGGGTCGCCAAAAACATTCTTCTCATGGTGGTGGACTCCTGAAATGCAGTGTTAAGACGCGACAGCTTTTATGCGATTAAGAGCGAGGATGTCAAATAAAAGAGCAGTGAGCCGGGAACAGAAATAGCTTTCGATAACTTTAGCCCCCGAATAACACCCTGGGTTAAAGGGCAAGACAAATTGTCCAACGCTGAAGGTGTTGGATATCCCGGCGTTCCATCAACGCGGGGTTCGCCTATGCAACCCTTTCAGCGTTGGAAACATGTTTCTGTTCCCGTGATCCAGGTAGCGCTACGACCACGCCGCGCGGGCAGCCCCCTTGGGGTGGTGGATGCGGGCGCGCCGAAGTCAGGCGGGACGCCGGCACGTTAAGGCTTCGATTTCAGAAGCTGGCCGAGCTTCTCCGCTAATTCAGGTCTTAGCTTCGTGAGTATCTCCTGTTGCTGCTCAGCCTGTGGCTTCTTTCCGAGTAGCATCATGGCCACGCCAAGATTGAAGTGCGCTTCAGCATAGTCGGGCTTCAGACGCGCGGCTTCGGTAAACGCCGCCGCTGCTTCGTCGAGTCGATCCAATGCCGCGTACGCGAGACCCAGGTTGTTGTGCGGCTTTGACAGGGTTGGATCAAGCTTTATCGCCTGCTTGTAACTTTCAATCGCATTTTCATACTCACCCAAATCGGAGTACGCGTTGCCCATGTTGTAGTAAGACAGAATTTTCGGATCGTCTTTGATGGCAAGGTCGATCACACGCTTGTACTCTTCGATCGCCTCTTTCAGTTTGTTCAGTTCCGTTAAGGAAAGCGCCAAAACGTAGTGCGGGTCACCCCAGTCGGGACTTTGTTTGATCGCTTCGCGGAGTTCTTTCACGGCCGGCTCATATTGACGCCCTTTGTAATGGGCTTCGCCGCGGGTGAAATGATCTCCCGGATCGACAATGACGCGCGTGGCCGCCGCCGCAATCAATCGCGCCGACGCATCGCGTTTCGCGAAGTGTTGGAACCCGCGCGAGCCGGTCACCGGTTTTGGCAGCGGGCGGCGCGGAGTCGGCGAAGGCTTAGGCTGCGCCGATGTCTGGGCCAACGCGATACCCGACACGGTCAGGGTTAGGGCAATAACCCCAAGCCAACGCGATGTCGAGGAGCGCACGCATCCTGCGTGCGGTACGCGGGCATCTTGCCGGCTCCGAAAACGTCTTGATTCGTTCATTCCTGTCACTGAGGCGCACCGGCGCCCACCGCCGCCACTATTAATGGGTTCGCTTCCAGCTCGCGCCGGTAAAAAACGCGCGGACGCTGAATGTTGTCGCGGGCGTCGGCTTCAGTTTTCGGAATGCCCAGGCTGCGCCCGTCGCCCACGAAGACGACATAGCGGTTGCGGCCGCGCAACGCTTCGCGCGAATTGTTCTCCTGCATCCTCGGCACTTCGTCAGTGGCGAAGTTCAGCCACTCGCGAATGTCGATCGAGCCGTTCTTCGGCTCATGATCGGCGCTGCCTTTCTTTAATCCTTCTTCGACCAGGGCGTAGGTGAGAAAGCCGTGCCCAAACTTCGAGGCTTCCATTGCCGCCTGATAACTTTGGGCGGCAGTCATGACATACATGCCTTTTTCGTAAGCAAGCTGCGCCAGGCCTTTCGAGTTCATCGGCCCACGCCGTTTCTCTTCCGCTTCCAAAGCCTGGCCGCTGTTACAGGCATCGATCACGAGCAGAAGTTGTCCCGCGTCAATGCCTTCGAACAACTTTTCCAATTCCCGATCTGAGATGCTGTGGTCGAGAATCGTTTGCAGCCCGGCCGCGGTTAGATTTTCGCGCGGTCCGGTGTAACCGAGATCGTGCGGAATCAGATAGAACTGATTCCCCTGCGCCGTGCCGTGACCGGCGAAGAACACAATGACCGCGTCCTCAGGCTGCACTTGTTTGGCGAGTTCAGCTAGTTTGTTCGTGATGTTCGATTTCGTCGCTTGGGCATCCGACAGCGGAATTATCTTAACCTGGGCGTAACGCATCAGAGATTCCTGCTGGCGTTTGACCTCCGCCGCAAAGTCCACGGCGTCGGCTACGGCGTATTTTAGGTTGTACCTGCGATTGGCGTATTTATCGATGCCGATCGCCAGAATGTAAGCCGTGCCCTGACGCCTCAGGCTGTCCGCGCCGGTTACGATCAATTCCGCGTCGCTGCTCTTGATGCTGTCATGATTGAAAGCGTAGGCAGTGAACTTGTTTTCGCCAGCCACAATTGGGACGATCGCTTCAAGCGTCACGCTACTCTGACCTTTGAGCACATCCCCGCGCCAAACTTTGACCAGCGAGCCGTTGCGGAACAATCGCACGTCCTGCGCGCCGCTGCCGGTTTTGTGCTCTTTGTCGGCGGCGAGTTCTGAGAGATCAATCTTCACGGAGACATTACGTGCACCCTCCTTGACGGTCGGGTTTCTGTCGGCATCACTCGCCTTGGGTGTTTCTTTAGTTTGAGCATTAGCCAACGTCAGTTTCAATTGCGGCTGACGGCGATCTTTCTGTGATATGTCTGAAGGCGCCCTGGGGCGCTTGCCGGCAAAGATGTCAGCGAGCAGGCCCGGATAATAGAACTCATTGAAGAATGCTTCGACGGGCGCATAGTCGAAAGTATTGTTGTTGAATCGCCAGATGACCTGCCTCCATGCGCCGGGTGTGCCGTCGAAAAAACCATCTGGCGTTACGGCGAGCCACTCGAGACCGTCAAATGTGAAGAGTGAAGCACGCACCTCGTTGGTGTGAAAGTCAAATATATTAACCCTCCCATTGGTTTCCCTTTGAAATCCCCATTTCCCGTCGGCAGTGACCTGGTAATTCAGTTGGTAAAAGGCGGGCACAAGGGCACTGACAGCGGCGACAGTTTTCGGGTCCGTGCTTTTGAAAGAATGTAAAATTTCTCCACTAACCGTGTCCCAAAGAAGGACTCTGCCCCAAATGCCCGCGCTGGCGATCACCTTCCCATCTGGACTGAAAACCATTGAGCCTTGGCTCCCGATAAGTGCATGTAGC
>DASUTF010000236.1:0-3062 GCA_036374695.1 Pyrinomonadaceae bacterium | reverse complement strand
AAATTTCCGACGGCGCAAGGCATCTATTTGCTCGGCTCCGGCGCTTGGGGTGTCAAAGACATCGTTGCGGCGGAAAACGATCTGGGCGTTCCCGTGGTTCATCCGGTTGCCGCGCGGGTTTGGTACGTGCAAAAGCTTTTGAGAGTCAAGAATCCGTTGAAGGGAGCGAGCCGATTACTGGAGGAATTACCTTAGGACCTTACAGTACCCAACCTAGCACGAAACCGTAATCAGGTCGGTGAGCAAACGACATGTCTGGTCAGTTAATAGATCACAACAGCGAAATTCAACTATCAGACGCCTCGCCATAACGGACACTGCTTGTCATCGGAATGTTGCAGTACAAGACCTGGCCCCGCGTGACCTCCGCTCGCGAATTACGGGCGAATACAAAAGGAGAGCGCATATGAAGATAGTAGTGATAGGCGGGACCGGCTTAATTGGGACGAAACTCGTGAAGAAGCTTCGTGAAAGAGGTGATGAGGCGCTACCCGCATCACCCTCTTCGGGCGTCAACACCATCACTGGCGAGGGGCTGGCTGCAGCGCTTGCAGAGGCTCAGGTTGTTGTCGATGTATCGAACTCGCCTTCGTGGGAGGACAAAGCAGTTTTGGAGTTCTTCGAAACATCTACTCGGAATGTCCTGGCCGCAGCCGCTGCCGCTGGAGTAGGACATCACGTTGCGCTGTCGGTCGTCGGCACCGAGCGCCTTCTCCAGAGTGGGTTTTTCCGTGCGAAGATGGCCCAAGAACAACTAATCAAGGCTTCCAACGTTCCATATACAATCGTTCGCTCGACGCAGTTCTTCGAGTTCGTTGACGGCATCGCCCAATCGGCCACCGACGGGCAAACGGTTCGCTTGTCGCATGCCCATATTCAGCCCATCGTATCGGATGATGTTGCCGCTGCGCTGGCCGAAGTCACGCTCGGGGCGCCAGTGAACGGAATGATCGAGATAGCCGGTCCAGAACGGCTAGGTCTCGACGAATTGGTCCGGCGGTTCTTGCGCGCCAAGCAGGATCCTCGTCAGGTGGTCACAGACGTCCATGCTCAGTACTTCGGCATAGACGTGAACGATCAATCCCTGACGCCGGGGGATAACCCGCGCATCGGCCCGACGCGTTTCGACGACTGGCTCAGCCGCTCCGCAGCCCAAAGGTAAGTTAGCCAGGCAGGCAGGGTCGACGCCGCAGATGAAGTAGGGCGGCGGATCGGCGATGAACTGCCCGTCGCCCCGCCTTGGTTCGGTATGGTTTCGTCCGACGGCTTGATCTGACCGAACTGCCGCATTGGCCTATGGCTGGAGACAACTCGTCCGATTGGAACCGGTTAGCCGTGAATCAGAAGGATTAAGTCAACAACTCACGCCTAACCGTGTTGCACCGGACGTTTGCGTCGGATTTTCGCGCGAAATCGCGATGGAAGACGCATTGGATGAGATCAATGAAACTCTAAAACGGAAGGATATCAACGAAAAAGCGGAAAGCCATGATACTAGGAGAAAACGCCAAGAGACTCTACAACCTCTGGTGTGAGAGATTTTCGCTTTGCAATGAAGGTGCGAGCGGAGTGATTAAAAATTGGGTTGTCAGGCGATCGAATGATTCTGTTGTCGCGACGCAAGATCTGACTCCACATGAGCCGTGCTCCTATTCGCCAGGCGCCGATCTTTACGACTTGTGCGACGGGCAAACGCTTTCCGTCAGCCGCGCGCGAGCACTTCCTGAATCTTGTCCGCGGGCACCGCGATGTTCACGCCGGCACGCTCCTCCTGCAGCAGCATGAAGATGCGCGAATCGCGCTCGGCCCAACCACGGTTGAGCGCTTCGGTCAGCTCCCCATGAACGAGCGAGGCGATGCGCAGCGGGACATTTAACTCGCGACCTAGTTCGGTCGCGAGCGTGATGTCTTTGTGAGCGAGTTTCAGGGCAAACGCGGCGGGATCGAATTGGCCGGGCAAAAACTGGTCGGCGAGTCGATCGAAGGTTCGACTGCGGCCGAACGCCCCTTGACGGATCGCTTGCCACAGTGCGAGAGGTTCGACTCCGGCTTTGACGCCGAGAGTAAACACTTCGGCGAGCGCGGCAAGGATCGCATAGCCCGCGGTGTTGTGTACGAGCTTCGCCACCGTGCCGGCACCAATAGGCCCAACGTACGTCGCCTGATCTCCAATCGCGTCGAGCACTGGCTTGTAACGGTTGAACACGGTCTCGTCGCCGCTGACCCACAGCGCCAGCTTACCGCTCCTGGCGCCGGCCGGACCGCCGCTTACCGGGGAATCGAGCATCGCCACATCTTTTGCGTTGAAGAGGTCGTGCAGGTGCCGCACCACTGTCGGCGAGTTGGTCGAGAGGTCGAACCACGCCGTTTCGCGACGCATGCCGACGAGCAATCCATCCGCCGCAAGCGCCACCTGTTCGACTTCGCGGGGCCCCGGCAGCGACGTGAAGACGACGTCGGCTGCCTCGGCCACCTTGCGCACCGAATCGGCCCACGACGCGCCGGCCTGCAAATGCGGCGCGCCCGCTTCGCGCCGGATGTCGTGGACAACCATGTCGTAGCCTGCCGCGCGCAAGTTGAGCGCCATGCTGGAACCCATGGTTCCGAGGCCAATGAAACCCACTCTCATAGATACCTCCTCGCAACATGGATCCAGAATTTTGCAGCGAACATGGGGATTGCCCTCCCTGCACACAGAGAAAAAGAATGCATGCCGATGGATCTGCGCAATTCGCTCTACCAATTAACGCAGCCACTTCTAACACACCGATCGTTGTCCCATCAATCAATCATTAAAAACGTATCCCTTTCTCCCTACCGCGCAATCAGGATTGAAAGGCTATGATTGCTCGGCGCTATCTGCCGTAAACCAAAACCGAAGGAAAATCGAAAAATTGAAAAGATTGTAGAGAATGTTATGCCAGGCCCTAGATCTAGCCACTCACAGGCAAGAGCCTGATCCTGCATCCGCCAACCGAAGGAGAGGGCGGTGAAACGCATTCTCTGTTCGCTGCTTATCGCCACCCTGCCGTTCGCCAGCGTCCTCGCCGATGCGCCGAAGT
>DASUTF010000235.1:0-17820 GCA_036374695.1 Pyrinomonadaceae bacterium | reverse complement strand
AAAACCAAGAGCGCCGGAACAAGACGCTGCGCCGCTCACTCCTGAGAAAGCTCGCGCACTTGTCTTTCAACGCGCTGCGAAACTGCTGGCGGCAAAGCAGCGCTCAGTTGAAGAGCTGCGCGAGAAATTATCGACCACGCGTGGGGCGACAAAACCGATGATTGACGAAGTCATCGAGCGCCTGCGCGGCTACGGCTATCTCGATGACGCGAAGTTCGCGCAGAGCTATGCATCGCTGCGTCTGCGCGAGCGGCCCATCGGCCGCCGCCGCTTACAGCGGGACCTGTGGTTGAAGAAAATCGATAAGCAAACAGCCGAGACGGCCCTCGACGAAGTCTTCGAATCTACTCCCGAAGAAGAACTGATCGAGCGCGCCATCGCGAAACGCATTCGCCTGCGCGGCAAACCCAAAACTCGCGAAGACGCAAAGAAGCTCTTCGATCATTTAATTCGCCAGGGTTTCGAATTCGAATTGGTGAGCGACAAGGTGCGCCAGTTGGCGAAGAGCGACGTGGAATGACGTGTCTTCTTTGCGTAGCTTTGCGTCTTTGCGCCTTGGCGTGAAATAGATGTCTTGGTTACGAGCAGTCTCACGCAAAGGCGCCAAGCTCGCAAAGGAACGCAAAGGGAATCGCCTATTTCTCGATCCAAACTACCGGAACCGGCGAGACCAGCACGATCCCTCGGGCGGCGGCATTCTGAAAAAATGGCGTCACCTCGCCGTTCTCGGTGTCGATGAGAAGCAACTTGTCGGGCGCATCGCCGACCACCATCAGGCGCGCGGAAGAGTTGATCAGGAACTCCGCGTTCGCAAAGGTCCAGGTGATCGAGGTTGGTCGCTGCTTCTGCCAGTTCGTAGGATTTAAAAAGAACAGCTCAGTGGTCGTGCTGGTTGGTTGCTCGATGAAGAAAGGCGCGCAACTCTGCGCCGCGTAGCCGATGAACTCACAGTTTGAGCACGGCGCCGGCGCAGGATCGAGACTTTCGAATCGATCGATGTTCTTCGCGATCAGCAGCCGGCCCTGATCCGCGGAACGAACAAAGCCCTCGTTTGACTTCGCGCAGACGCTTTCGATCGACCACTTCCTCAGCGTGTCCTTCAGCTTCACCGTTTCGCCGATGGTCACTACCGTCGAAGTGTTCGGCTTGAGCGGCTCCGCCCCTTTTGTCGTGGTCAAGCCTACAAATCGATCCAGCACCAGGCGATCTTTCGCGATCCAACGAGCGCAATCCGTCGTGCCGTGCGGGTCGTCGAGGACCAGTTTCGCGGTTCCGGTCACGTCAGCCACATACAATTTCGTCGCATTACCGGACCTCTGCTGGTAACTGAAGTGATTGCCATCGGGCGCCCACGCCAGACACGCGCTCTCACCTTTCACCAGCGAGGTGACTGAGCCGCTGGCGAGATCGCGGATGCTGATTTCATCTTTGGTGGCGAAGAGCAAACGCGCCTGATCGAGACTGGCTACTGCTTCTTTAACGCGAGGCGTGAGCGTTGCCAGGTTGTACCCGTCACCCGCTTGCGTGAGTTCCGCCAGCGCTGCGCCCTGGGATGGATCGCCGGTCAACAGCAGCACGCGACCCTTGAATTTTGGTCCGGTGGGTTTCGGTGGCTCAGAGCAAGCGGCAGTGATGATAAGGCCGAGCAGCAGACCGGCGATGTAGTAACGTGTAATTGAGCCCATCGAATTGATAAATAACCTAGTTTGGGTCTGCACTCAACAAGCCGCGGAGCGGCGGCAGAATTTAGCCCAGGGTGTAGTGAGCGAAGCGAACGAAACCCTGGGTTAGCGAGCCCCCAGGTTCCAAGCCCGCGTGAGCGGGCGATAGAACTTCATCGTTTGTCGCCCGCTCACGAGGGTTCTGAGTCTTTTGAAACACCTGCACCCCGGGCTCACGCCCCGGGCTACACTCTGCCGCCGTCTTCGATGGCCGGCTATGTGATTTTCAATGCGCTTTGCTACTAACTTCATGCGCTACTTTGCGCGTGTTAGACTTTTGATTCGTCAGTCGTCACTGCTCGGCATTCCTACTGATCTCCGACCTCTGGCCTCTGACCTCTGCTTTTATGACTGGTAACGAGATTCGCGAAAAATTTCTTGAGTACTTTGAGCGGCACGGCCATACGCGTGTGCGCTCCAGCCCGCTTCTGCCCGCTAACGATCCGACATTGCTCTTCACCAACGCAGGCATGAATCAGTTCAAGGACGTGTTTCTCGGCGTTGAGAAGCGCGATTACGTGCGGGCGGGTTCGTCACAGAAATGCCTGCGCGCCGGCGGCAAGCATAACGACCTGGACGAAGTCGGCAAGACCGCGCGGCATCAGACTTTCTTCGAGATGCTCGGGAATTTCTCGTTCGGCGATTACTTCAAGGAAGACGCGGTCAAGTTTGCCTGGGACCTGCTCGTCAACGAATTCAAACTCGATCCGCGGCGCATGTGGTTCACGGTTTACGAAGGCGACGAACAGGTTGGTCCTGACGAAGACGCTGAGAGGTTCTGGCATCAGGTCGGCGCGCCCAAAGAAAGAATCCTGCGCTTTGGCCGCAAGGACAACTTCTGGCAGATGGGCGAGACGGGACCGTGCGGCCCTTGCAGCGAGATTCATTACTACATGGGTGACGCTCCCGACGACGCGGAGAACTGCGCCGCGAACGTCAACGGTCCCTCCGACATCATTACTGAGCTGTGGAACCTCGTGTTCATGCAATTCGATCGCAGCGAAGTCGTGTCAGAACCGCCTGCGGTAGCGGGCGGGCCCGTTGGCGAAGCTCGCAAGCAGTACAAACTCACTCCTCTCCCTGCTCCTTCAGTCGATACCGGCATGGGACTCGAGCGCCTGTGCGTTGTGCTGCAAGGCGTCAAGTCGAATTACGAAACGGATCTGCTGAAGAATATCGTCGATTTCGTTGCCCAACTTTCCGGTCGCAACCACGAAGCGGAACCCCAGGAAGGTTTTGCCATGCGCGTCATTGCCGATCACGCGCGCGCGACGGCATTCTCAATTGCCGACGGAATTCTGCCGGCAAATGAAGGCCGCAACTACGTTTTGCGAAAGATCATGCGGCGCGCGATTTATCAGGGCCGGCATACGCTCGGCTTTGATGGGGTGTTCTTTCACAAGGTCACGAACTTTGTCGTCGATCAGATGGGCGAAGCTTATCCGGAACTCGAAAGCCATCGCGACTTCATCGGGAAAATGGTGCGGCTGGAAGAAGAACGTTTTGGATCGACGCTCACGGTTGGTTTGCAGAAGCTTGATGAACTGTTCGCGAAGATTGGCCCAGGAGCGGCGCCCGACTACAAAGAGTTGGCGCGGCTGTACGACACGTTCGGGACACCTCGCGATTTGATTCGCGTGAGTATGGAAGAGCGCGGTGTTGAGATCGGCGAAGACGAGTTTCTTCAGAACTTCGATCTGGCGCTTCAGGAACTGCAACAAACCAGCGGCGTGGGTAAGACTGAACAGAAAACGAAGACGAAACCGCTTTATGCAGATCTCGCCACGCGCGTTCAGTCACCCTTCCGTGGTTACGAAACAACCCGCGTCGATGATGCCAAAGTGCTCGCGATCATTCGCGGCGATGACGAAGTTTCTGAGCTGCGCGAGGGTGATGACGCCGGCGTGGTGCTCGACCAGACGCCTTTCTATGCCGAAAGCGGTGGCCAGGTCGGAGACGTGGGAATTCTTTTTGGAGGTGGCACGGGCGTCTCGCCCGTGGATCACGCGCAAGATGCGCGTGCCGTCGTCGCGCGCGTGGCTGATACCTACGCGCCCGTCCCGGGCCTGATCATTCACAAGGTCAGAATCGAAAAAGGCGCGCTCAAGGTCGGCGACATAGTTACTGCCGAAGTCGATGTCTTCACGCGCGACGCAACGCGCCGGAACCACACGGCGACGCACCTGGTACACGCCGCACTGCGCGAAGTCCTGGGCGCGCATGTGAAGCAGGCGGGCTCAGTCGTGGCGCCGAACTACCTCCGCTTTGATTTCACGCATTACCAGCAAATGAACGAAGAGGAGATGCAGGAAGTCGAGCGCTTGGTCAACGAACAGATTCTGCGCAACGTGAAAGTCGACACCGACATCATGCCGGTCGAAGACGCGATTCGCGGCGGGGCGATGGCGCTGTTTGGCGAAAAGTATTCCGGGATGATGCGCGTCCTGACCGTGCAGGGATTCTCGAAAGAGCTTTGCGGCGGCACGCATGTGCGCGCGACCGGCGACATCGGCGTCTTCAAAATCACCAGCGACGAATCGATCGCTTCCGGCGTGCGTCGCATTCGCGCTATCACCGGCTTCGACGCTTATGAACGTTTCCGCGAAGACGAAAAACTGATTGAAGACGCAGTCGCGAACCTGCGCACTTCGCGCGCGGAATTGCCGAACGTGATCGGCCGGCTCCAGGACGAACTGAAGAAAGCGCGCCGCGAAGCTGATGAGTTGCGTTTGAAGATTGCCAGCGGGGCGATTAGCACCTCAGCGTCAAATGGCGACGAAGCGCGGGAAGTTGCCGGCGTGAAAGTCCTCGCCAAAGAAGCCAGCGGCCTCGATGCGGCAGGGATGCGTCAGCTTTCCGATACTCTGCTCGCGCGCATCAAATCAGGCGTGGTTGTGCTCGGCCGCACGAACGACGGCAAGGTCTCGCTGATTGTGCGCACGTCGGACGATCTCACCAAGAGAGTTCCCGCGGGACAGGTGATCAAAGAACTCGCGCCAATCATCGGCGGCAAAGGCGGAGGCAAAGCCGACATGGCCGAAGGCGGCGGCAGCCAACCGGAGAAGCTCTCGGAAGCTCTCGACGCGAGTTATGGCGTGATCGAGCGGTTGTTAAATCCATGAAATAGACAGGATTCACAGGATTCACACGATTATGTATTCGTTCATTGCATCCTGTAAATCTTGTTAATCCTGTCCATTCACTTCCGGCGTCCTCACATGCTCCGGCCGAAATCCGACACCCACCAAACGCGCTGGAATCCGTCTTAGAAACGGCCAGCGATTGAACAGTTTCAACGGCCCGGGAGCGCGAAAATCCGGATTGCCGAGCACGCGATCGATAACGTTATTCTGCATGAACACCTGAAGCCCTTGCGTCATGCGCGTCGGGAAATCGCGTCGCAGTTGCACTCGCTCTAAATCCGCCAGGCCGACAGTGTTGCGCGACAGGCGCTCCGCGAGAATGTTTGCCGTCGCCACCGCGTCCTGAATCGCGAGGTTGATTCCGACTCCACCGATTGGCGACATGGCGTGCGCGGCGTCGCCGATGCAAAGCAGTCCGGGCCGAAACCACTTCTGCAAACGATCGATTCGGACCGTCAGTAACTTGATCGGTTCCCAATCCGGCAACTCGTGCATTCGATCCCCCAGAAACGGCACGACTGAAACAACGTCTGCGCGGAACTGCTCAAGGCCACGCGCTTTGATGTTTTCGAATTCGCCTTTGCGAATCAGATAGCCACCCTGCCAGTACTCGCCGCGGTTCAGCATCACCATCATCTTGCCGGCTTTGATTCGTCCGAGCGTCTGTTCGCCATCGGACGGCTTGCGCGTCATGCGGAACCAGAGAACATCCATTGGCGCGCCGAACTTCTGAACTTCCAATCCGGCTCTGTCACGCACGATCGAACCGCGACCGTCGGCACCGATTGTTAAGTCCGCACGAACTTCCAAATTTCCATCAGGCGTTTCTACGAGAACGCCAGCCACACGTCCTTCGTCTTTCAGCAGATCGACTACTTCAGCCTGCATGATCAATTTGAATGTTGGATAAAGCCGGGCGTGATCGGCAAGAAAGTCGAGAAAGTCCCATTGCGGCACGAGCGCGATAAATTTGCAGACCGTCGGCAAATGCGAAAAATCCGCGAGCTGCACAAACTCGTTGCCGATCTGCCCACCGAGTTCGCGCACTTCGTCGTGCGGCAATTTCAGGAACTCTTCGAGAACGCCGAGCTCGTGCATCACCTCGAGTGTCGAAGGATGCACAGTGTCGCCACGAAAGTCGCGCAGAAAGTCCGCGTGCTTCTCGAGCACGACGACCTCGACACCCGCGCGCGCGAGCAGAAACCCCAGCATCATGCCCGCTGGGCCACCGCCGGCGATGCAACAGCGGGTCCTGATTCTCATTGAGCTTTGGCGATCTTCCGCGTCTGAAGAAACTGGTAAATGCCGCCACCGAAGAAGCTGTAGAACAAGCCCACCCAGAAGAGCGAGTAGAAATAGATCAATACGAGTGCGATTGCCGGAGCGAGCGCGCAGACTCCAGCCAGAATGAGGACTACTGTCACTGCGGAATTGAACTCAATGCGATTTGCGAGTTGATAGAGTTTTCTCACGGGGGTGCGCCACCAACTCCAGACTTTTGGAAAGCCAAAGAACGATGACCAAAACATGTAGCCGTAGATCAGCGCCCCGAATGCGCCGCCTGCAATCAACCCCGCGATCGGTTGGTTTTGGCTCTGCGGATCGCTGGAGAGCATTATCAGCATAATAATCGCGCCAATTGGGACGCCCGCCAGGCCGGCGATGCGATTGCGACGAATGATTTGCCGCGCGCGTTCAGGTGTCAAGGCGCTCGGTATTATTTCGGTAACGGCGCCGTCAGTCGCGCGCGCCGGCGCAAGCGGCAAGGTCGCCGGGCTGTCGTATGAGGCCGACAGGAGCTGGCCGTCCGCGATGCAGAAGCTGAGCGTCTCGTCCGAAAACGTACGATTGCATGCGGGGCATCTCTTCATCGGGTTCGAACCGTTGGACGCGCAGATTTTCTATCTTGCGTCATCGTTAAAGTCAATAATTAGGCCGCGCAAAACTATCAAATTTCGGCGTCTGCGAGTATGATTTCCCAGCTTTTTAAGCCTCGGGGCTTAATCCAAAAATAAGGAGCAATTGATGCGAAGAACGACAATGTTAGGGTTGTCTCTCGTCTGCGGCCTGGTGTTGGTAGCGTGTTCGACGACCGAGACGACGAACAACAGCAATACGAGCTCGACCAGCAGCACGGCTGAGAAACCGGCGACCACAAGTACGCCGGCGACGACGACGGCTTCGACCAGCGGCGACAATATCGGGGTGCCGGAATGCGACGACTTCATCACGAAGTACGACGCGTGCGTTTCCAACAAAGTGCCTGAAATGGTGCGTGCCCAGTACAAAGACGCCATCGCCCGTTGGCGAACTGAATGGCGCCGCATGGCTAATGACCCGGCGACCAGAGGTCAACTGGCGGCAGCTTGCAAGCAGGCCGCTGAGCAACAGAGTGCGGCTTTGAAATCATTCGGCTGTGCGTTTTGATGTCGAGAGAATCACGCGGGTCGGCAGTTTAAAAAGACTGCCGGCCCGTAGCGAGTCAACTTTCCTGAGCAACTAGCCGGCTGTTTCGCACGTCTCAGCCGGCAGGTAACCACCAGCCACGGATGAACACAGATCACCAGAGATCAGAGTTTTGTTCTCTTACCTGTGAAAATCTGCGTTTATCTGTGGCTGTTCCTTCTGCGCGATCTCGCAGGTGTCACGACTCAACGCTTCGGAGGTAGTTTCCATGAAAACACAACTCGCCCGCTCAGTGGCCGTGGCGCTGCTTGCCATGTTCTTCGTCCAATCAACATTCGCCACGTGTGGGGGTGGTGGTGGCGGTGGTGGCGGCGGCGTCAGTGGCAGCTCGAGCGGCCCTTCGGCGCCGGTTTACGTTGTGCCGTGGAAAGTCCGCAAAGCGACTGACGCGCCGGCAGCGGGCCTTGTTCTCTATTGGTTTCCGGCGTCCGATACCGAACTCAAGAATTCCAGCCTGCGCCAGTCGCGCATCCTTTCGCTATACGCTTCACAATGCGTATCAATGGAGTTAGCGGACGGACGCAATCCGCACGCTGAGGCGCTCATTGGCCAATCTCAACTTCCCATCGCTGCTTTGGCAAAGCCCGACGGCACGATGGTCGGCAAAGTTGAGAACACCGGCGGCAAACTAAAAGTTGCCGACGTGGAAAAACTGGTCGATGGTGAAATGAAAGAACGCGAGAGTGGCCTCAGCGCTCAGATGAAAGAGGCCGCGGGTAAAGCCACGGGCGGCGACAAAGACGGCGCCATCGCGATGTATAAAGCCGTGCTCGAACAGAAATGCCTGTTTCCGAAGAAGGCAAAAGAAGCGGTGAAGGAACTGAAGAAGCTCGGCGTCACGGACGTCGCAAGCATTCCGCCGTCACCGGTATTTGAGCCGCGTCAAAGCGCCGCGATCGAGCGCGTGATGCGGCGCGGACTTACCGCCGAACATCGCGCTCAATACGAATTAGCGGATCGTCTCTACACGCAAGCTCATCGCCTGGATCCGGCTGATCCGACGCCGCTGCGCTATCTCGGCGAAAACTACCGGCACAACATCGGCGACTGGGACAAAGCCCGGAAAGTCTTCAACCGGATTCTGGACATGCCGGCCGATCCGCTTTCGCGTTCAGTCGCGTTACACGGACTCGGCAAGATGACGATCCATGACGGCGAATTCAAGAAGGGTCTGACCTACATGGAACAGGCCGTCGCGGAATATCCCCTGGCGCTGGCTTATCGAAACCTCGCGGTCTTCTGGAATTCGGAAGGCGATCCTGCGAAGGGTAACGAGTACACGCAGCAGGCGCTGGCGCTCGATCCAAAGGATCCTTACAACATCGTGTTCGCGGCGGTCTTCATGGCGGCCAACGGCAAGAAAGAAGAGGCCTTGAAGATCGCGCGAGAGAACATCAATCTGCTGCCGGCGTCGTACAACCTGGCGGCGATTTACGCGCAGAACGGACAGAAGGAGAAGGCGCTTCAATTGCTGCGCCGTCACTTCTATGTCTACGAACGCTATCAAGCCGTACGCGCGAAAGAGATGATGGAAGCGCGCGTCGATGCGATGTTCGATTCAATTCGCTTCGACCGCGACTTTATTGCGCTGACCCACGGCGCCGACGGCAAGCTGGCGGTGCCGATGAAAGGCATGCCGGGAACGCAGGCAATGCCGCATCGATAATCGTCACGAACAACTTCGCACCCAGGGGCGGGCTAACTTAACCCCGCCCTTCTAACTTAATGAAACCGTTTCTGCCGGGCGGCGTGTACAAGCTTTGACGGTCCAACCTGACTTTACGGACCATCGTTTCGCACGGTTCTGGATTGATGTAACGGATAGTTCGACTTATCGCTCCCAGGGAAGCTGTGATGAAAAGCTTCGTATCCCTCAAATTCTCACTCGCCAACCTCCTGGTTCTCGCGGCCGCCACGACCGCCAATTCACAACCGAACACCGGGTCAATCAAAGGCACAGTCACTGATCAGCTTGGTGGTCTGGTCGTCACGGCGACCGTCGTGGCGAAGGACAGTAAGGGCGCGACCAGCACGGTCAATACGGACGCGAATGGCAATTACGAATTTCGTTCTCTCGCCGCGGGTAACTACGATCTGACGGTGACCGCCGAGGGGTTCAGCACGCTCGAACAGAGAAACGTGAGCGTGAAGTCCGCAAGGACTTCGACAGTGAACCTGGAGCTGGTCATCGGATCAGTTGAACAAACAGTCGTCGTCGACAACAGCGCCATAAGCACTGACTCCGACCGCAATGCCGACGCGATTACTCTGCGTCAACGCGAGTTGGAAGCCTTGCCAAATGATCCGGAAGCGTTCGCCGCCGCACTCCAGGCGCTGGCTGGCCCCCCACAGGGCGAAGGCGGCGGGGCACAAGCTAAGGTTGACGGATTTTCGAACGGTCAGCTGCCGCCCAAGGAAACTATTCGGGAGGTTCGTATCAATCAAAACCCCTATTCCGCGGAGAATGAATATCCGGGCTGGGGAGGCATCGAGATTTTTACCCAGCCTGGCACCGACAAATTCCACGGTGGAATAACTTTTAATTTCAATGACGAAAGTCTGAACTCAAGACATCCGTTTGCCAAAGTGCGCGCTCCTTTCCAGACGCGCCAATGGGGAGGCAGCCTGACGGGACCGCTGGTGAAGAAACGCGCCTCTTTCACTTTCTATATCAACCGTTACGACAACTTCACGAACACCGTTGTCAATGCCACGGTCCTGGATCCGGTCACACTGACGCCCGTCGGGTTCAATCAGACTTTTGTCATTCCCGGCGCCTCGACCAATCTTGGCTGGCGGAACGATCTCAAGATCAACAAGACGCACACGCTCGTTTCGAATTATCAATACGGGCGCTCGTCACAAGATCCTCAGGGCATCGGCGGATTCTCTCTGCCTTCGCGCGCTTATCGCACTAGTAGCGAGTCACACACACTTCAGATTACTGAGACTGCGATCATTAATGAGAAGACCATCAACGAGACTCGATTTCAATTCAGTCATCGCCTCTCTCGGCAAAGCGCGAATAATGCGTTGCCGGCGCTGAATGTCTCTGAATCCTTCTTCGGGGGCGGATCGCAGGTAGGTTCAGCGAGTAATAAAGATGCTCGCGCGGAGTTGCAAAACTTCACCTCCTGGACCTACGGGCGTCACTTTCTTAAGGTGGGCGGACGGCTCAGGTACGTAAGAATCGAAAGCATCTCGCCAGTAAATTTCGGTGGCACTTACACGTTTACCGGCGGAATGGGGCCAACGCTGGATGCCAACGATCAAATCGTGCCGGGCGCGCCTGCGATCCAGCTCACCAGCCTTGAGCGCTATCGCCGGACGCTCGTCTTTCAACGACAGAACCTCAGCCCGGCGCAAATCAGACTGCTCGGCGGTGGCGCAACTCAGTTTTCGATCGCCGGCGGTAATCCTGAAGCTGCCGTCTCACAAACAGACGTGAGTTTTTATTTTCAGGACGAATGGAAGATCCGCCCAAATTTCACCCTGTCGCCTGGCTTGCGCTACGAAAATCAGAACAACATAAGCAGCAATTTCAATCTGGCACCCCGCATCGGGTTTGCCTGGTCGCCAGTTTTTGGTAAGCGAAAGTCCGGCGCGGATAAGAATTCTGCGGGTGCGAAAGCAGGCGAAACCCCAGCAAAGGCATCCGCTCCCGGTCAGTCTAAGACGGTGATTCGCGGCGGCTTTGGCATCTTCTATTCACGATTTGGCGAGAACTTCACGCTACAGACGACGCGGTTCAACGGGATCAACCAGCAGCAGTTTACCGTTACTGATCCGGCGGTGCTTGCTTTGTTCCCGGTGGTGCCACCGGTGAGTGCTCTAAATGCTTTTTCAGTGCCCGGATCTCGTCGCCTCCTGGATGATGACGTCGCGCCGGAACAAGTCTTCCGGTCGACTATTGGGGTGGAACATCAGATCTCGAAGACACTTCAGTTTCAGATTACCTATGCGCATGGTGAGACCCGCCGTTCGGTGCGCACTTTGAATATCAATTCGCCGTTGGGCGGGACCTTCAATCCCGCAGTTCCTACGAGTGGTGTGCGACCCTTTGGTCTCGCGGCGGGCAACATGTACCAGTATAAGTCTGACGGCCGCTCGAGGTACGACAGCCTGAGCGTATCGGCGAACGGCAAGATTGCCGGGAAGATCGATTTTTGGTCGAACTACTCATTGAACTATTCGCGCGGTAACGATTGGGGAACCACCGGGTCGCCTTTCGATGCGTACGATTACAGTAATGAGTGGGCACGCGCAAACTTTGACGTGCGCCACTGGTTTTCAACCGGCGCAAGTTATCAATCCAAATCGGGCTTCAGTGTGAATACATTCATCATTGCGAATTCCGGTCCACCGTTCAATATCACGACGGGACGCGATACGAACGGCGACACATCCTTTTCCGAGCGACCGGCGTTCGCAACTGATCTGAACAAACCCGGCGTGGTGATGACTCCGTATGGTGCGTTGGATCCGAATCCCACGCCAGATCAAAAAATAATTCCCCGCAACTTTGCGCAGGGGCCGACTTTCTTTTCAATGAACGTGGGCGCGTCCAAGACCTTCAAATTCGGACGCGCCATTCCGCCAAAAACGCCCGCCATCGCCGCGACCGGTACGGCGCCGACGGTTGTTGCGGCCAGTTCGCCGGCCCGTCCAACCCCTGCCGCAAAGCCGCAAAGACCCTACTCTCTGGTTTTGTCTATGTACGTGAGCAACGTGCTGAATCACACAAACCGGGCCGCGCCCGTTGGGAACATGGCTTCACCGTTCTTCCTACAATCAACTAACACGTCCAGCATGTTCATTTTCGGACCCGGCGCCGCCGCTTCATCGGGCGGCAATCGCCAGGTTAGCCTGCGCGTAAGGCTCAGTTTCTAACCCAAATCAACCTGCTCAGCAGCTCAACCTCTGAAGGCGTAGTTTCTCTCCGCCCAAACCCAGCCGCCAGTTGTGCTTTGCCACCCACCCCTCTATCCTTATCGTTTGCCTTCAGGTGAGTTTTCTTCACTACCGGAACGAAGCTATGGAAACATCGAAGATTCGTAACATCGCAATTATCGCCCACGTTGATCACGGCAAGACGACTTTAGTCGATGCCATGCTCAAGCAGGCCGGCACGTATCGTGACAACGAAACCATCGTCGATCGGGTCATGGACTCGATGGATCTCGAGCGCGAACGCGGCATCACCATCATGGCCAAGAACGCTTCCGTGCGTTACGGCGATTACAAAATCAATATCGTTGATACGCCGGGACACGCCGATTTCGGCGGTGAAGTCGAACGCGTTCTGAAGATGGTCGATGGCGTGATGCTCCTGGTGGACGCGGCCGAAGGCTGTCTGCCGCAGACGCGCTTTGTGCTGCGCAAAGCTCTGGAAGCAAGACTGCCCGCGATCGCCGTCGTCAACAAGATCGATCGCCACGACGCGCGCCCCGAAGAAGTGGTGAACGAGATCTACGAGTTGTTCCTGGATCTTGATGCGACCGACGAGCAAATTGAGTTTCCGATTCTCTATGCCATTTCGCGCGACGGCGTGGCGAAGAAGAAACTTGACGATACTTCGACAAGCCTCAAACCGCTGTTCGATCAGATTATAGAAACCATTCCGGCGCCGCATGCGCTGCGCACAGACTCGCTGCAGTTGCTGGTCGCAAATGTAGACTACAGCGAATACGTTGGCCGGCTGGCGATTGGGAGAATCTTTTCGGGCGAGATCGCGCGCAATCAGGAAGTAGTGATCGCCGGACACGAAGGCGCGGTCAAGAAAACCCGAGTGAAAGAACTTTACGTTTTCGAAGGTCTGAAGCGCGTCCAGGCAGACACTGCCGGCGTGGGCGAAATCGTCGCGCTGGCCGGTCTCGAAGACATCAACATTGGCGAGACGATCACCGATCCCGACAATCCGAAGCCCCTGCCGGCGATCGCCGTGGACGAACCCACCATCGCCATGATCTTTACGGTGAACAACTCGCCATTTGCCGGCACCGAGGGTCAGTTCGTCACGTCGCGTCAGATCAGCGAACGCCTCGATCGAGAACTGCTGGGGAACGTCGCGATTCGCGTCGAGGAAGCGGATTCGCCCGACCAGTTCAAGGTTTCGGGCCGTGGCGAGCTCCAGCTTGCCATCCTGATTGAGATGATGCGGCGCGAAGGGTACGAACTTCAGGTTTCCAAACCCGAGGTTATTACCCGCCGGATCAACGGCGAACTGCACGAACCCGTCGAGTTGGTCGTCGTCGATTGCCCGGAAGAGTTTATCGGGGTCGTGACCGAAGCGATGGGCCGGCGCAAAGGCCAGATGACGAAGATGGTGAACCACGGCACCGGCCGCGTGCGTATCGAATTCGAAGCACCATCGCGCGGATTGATCGGTTTCCGCGGCGAGTTCCTGACGGAAACTAAAGGCACCGGCCTGCTCAATACTCTATTCCTGCGTTTCGACAAATGGATGGGCGAGATGAAAGGACGCGGCAACGGTTCGCTGGTCGCGGATCGAATGGGCGCATCGACCACTTACGCGCTCTTCAACTTACAGGAGCGTGGAGTTCTCTTCATCCGGCCCAACACCAAAGTCTACGAAGGCATGATCGTTGGCGAGAACGCGCGCGCCGTCGATTTGGATGTGAATGCCATCAAGGAAAAGAAACTGACCAACATGCGCGCCTCGGGTTCGGACGAAGCCATGCGACTGGTGCCGGTGAAGGACTTGTCCCTGGAAGAAGCTTTGGAATTCATTGCCAATGACGAATTGGTCGAAGTAACACCCAAATCAATCCGCCTGCGTAAACGAGTTTTGAAAGCGAACGAACGGCCGAAGAAGGAAAGCTGAGTTTTTCAGTTTTATCGGAATGTTTAGAGGCGGGCGTTGCCCGCCTTTTTCTATTACGGCGACGGCGGCGCCAGAACAAGCTTGATCGGCTCGGTATTCAGGCCGGCCACGATTGGACCCGAGTGAGCGTTGGCGAATTTACCTTTCGTGACTTCAACCGAAGCGCTGACGCCAAAGGGCAGACCTTCGTAAGCTTTAAAGCTAAACCGGCCCTGCTCGTCGACCTTGATTCCGTAAAAGACGCTGTCCTTCGGCACCATGTAGCCAACATTCGCTGTTGTCGCCGGCTTGCCGTCGGGCCAAACAACCTGTCCGCGAATCTCGACTTCAGACGGCAGCGGCGGAACCTTGATATCGAGATCAATCGTCTCGCCTTCCTTGATAGTAAAGACTTGTGCCTGAGACTTGTCCGGCGTGCCCGGGTAATACATCACGGGAAATGGACGATTCTGACTGCTCATGCCGTCATAACGCATTTGCAGCACGTATCGCCCCTCCGGGATCAGTTTGAAACTGTACGCGCCGTCTTCATCCGCGTACGCATAGTCCGCGTAGCCCTGGTACCTTTCTTTGTCAGCCTGAATCAGGACGATTTCGGCTTTAGCGACTGAAAGCCCCTGGGCGTTGAGCACACGACCGCTGATGCGCGCATTCGACTCAAGCCAGAGATGCACCGCGGCGCACCCGCGGTCGGCGACTTTAACCTTTTCATCAGGACCGCGCGTCGCCAGTCCCTTCGGTGCGGCCGGCACGACTGTGTATTCACCCGGTTGAATGCCTTCAATCTTGAACTCGCCTTTTTCATCGGTGACCGCTTCCGCCTTTTGCGGACCATCGATCGTGACCTTCACGCCGGCCAGAGGTTCACCGTTCGACCCGCCTGTTTCGTTCCTGCGATTGCGCACCACCGTGCCGCTGATCGTGCCCCCGTCTTTGGCCTTGCTTAACCCGCGGATGTAAACCAGATCCGGATCGGCTTCTGATATCGCTCTGGTGCGCGTGCAAATGTTGGTATGCAGTTTTTGATCACTCTCAGAGCGATAGGCGTAGACGAGAAACTGCTGCGCTCGGCGAAAGCCGAATCCGCAGTCGGCGTCACCGAGGCCGGTGATCACCTCGACTTCCGCGCCTTCGACGCCGCGAAACGCTTCGTCAATTGATATTCGTACCGCGCGCTGCTGATGTTCGTAGTCGCCTTCTTTCACCGTGACCAGCTTGCCTTCGATTACCGTTCCGATGAAAACCGCCGTCGCCTCCCAGTATTCCTGGCACGGAGCGCCTGGGCCGGCGCAACTGCAGGCGCGGGCATCAATGCTGCACAATCCAACAATGAAAAGGGCTAGTAAGAAAATGAGAGTACGTGGCATGTGAATTCCCCTTCGAGTGGCACAGACTTTAGTCTGTGATTTCCGGTCGGATTCACAGACTGAAGTCTGTGCCACACCCTGAACGATTAGGACCCGAGATACTTGTGCAGGAAAAGCACTGCGCGTCGCCAGGCCAGCTTCCCCGCCTCGGCGTTATACGCCGGACGCGTGTAAGCGAGAAACCCGTGACCTGCTCCTTCATACGTAAACAGCTCGACCGGCGTCTGTTGACTCTTAAGTTCTTTCACGAGCCGCTCACTCTCAGCCAAGGCGACGGCTTGGTCGGCCGTGCCGTGATGAATCTGCACCGGAACTTTTAGCCGCTTCACCTCGCTGGCCTTCGTCACACCGGGATGAAACGGAACGACGGCATCAATTTGCCGTGAACGCGCGCCGTAAAGCATCGCGATCTTTCCGCCATAGCAAAAACCAAGCACGCCCATCGTGTCCGGCTTGACGAACGATTGCTGCCGCAAATAATCCGCGCCGATATCCAGGTCCTGGAGGACGTCAAGATCGGTGTGGTTTGCACCGGCAGCACGCATTTCGGCCAGCGTTCTCGCGGTGTCAGGCAGAATGTGAAAGATGTTCGGCGCGAGTCCCACAAAGCCGGCCACCGCCAGCGCCGCGCATGTATTCGGAATGTATTCTTCGGTGATGCGGTTCCCCGCAATCACCAGCACCGATGGGTAGACGCCGTCGGCCTTCGGCCGCGCCAGATAGCCATCGATAGTTTCGACGCCGTTATGTTTGAAGACTACCCGGCCGTGTTGAATAGAGGGGTCATCCAGGACGCGTGTGGGCGCGTTCTGCGTTTGCGCATCTGCTTCCGCGGCGCTCAGCAGAGCGAAGCTCGCAAGCGTCGCCGTCGCCCCGGTCAAGAATGAGCGTCGAGTCGAAAAATCCTCCGGGCAATCGTCTTCAATGCACATAATTGGTCTCCGTTACGTCGCCTTGCGCCGTGCTCGCACCTTTCGCCAGGAGGTCACTTACCATCGATACTCTTGCCATACTCGCTGGGGTGAACTTCCATGCTTGTCCGAAAATTGTACCCATACATGGGGACATCTTTCTGACCATGAAGATTCAGAAGCAAGAAAACCGTCTGGTCATCGGTCGACCAAACGAAACGGCCGCTGTCTGCAAAAGTTAGGGTGTCTCCAATCGCACCAGCCGTGCTCCATATGGGCGAACGTCCTTCTCGCACGATCACCAGGCCATTAGTGTCGAACCACGCATTCATCGGAACTAGCTGAATCGATTTGATCCCATCTGAAGAGACGCTGCTGGCGACGTTAACGTCCGGCCCCATGCGCTTGAAGCTAACGACGCTGGAATGCAATCCCAGCAGCAGCAGAACTTCAAGCAGTAAGATGCCGATTCTCTTCTTGTAGAAATGTTTTCCGGTGGTTTCTCGATTTTTAAGAAAGACCTCAATTAGGTGATCAGCCAGCAGCGCAAACACGAGGGCCGCCCACAACCAAAACCCGATCATGAAAACATGCTCGAGCTGAGGAGCGACAACCGACTGACCCAACCTCCTTGCGTTCACGAACGCACTGGCGGCGGTCCAGCCTTCCAGCCAAAAAACAAGAATCACGGATTGCAAGGCTACCAATGCCAGAAAGGCGACGCGCAGAACTTTTCCATCGCGGAAGATCCGGTACACCGGCGCCGTTAGCGCGATGGAAAGAACCAGCAGGATTGAAGTAGGAACAAATAGCAGGAAGATCCCAACGACAAAGATGCCAAATGCAAAAGCATCGATTTGCCCCACCAGCACCAGGGCCGTAAATATCAGCAGTACCAAGGCGATGCGTTTTTTCAGAACCATCACGCAAGAGTGACAACACTAAGCCGCGCTCGCGCCTTCCGCCAAAGCCCTTTGCCGCACGAAGTGTTCTGCGATTTCCGTCGCTGTCTTGCGACCAACGAACGGTGCGAGTTCTTCGACGCTGGCTTCTGAGATGCGGTGAATCGACCCAAAGTGGCGCAGCAGTCGTGTCTTTCTTTTTTCTCCAACGCCCGGGATCGCCGAAAGTTCAGAAGTGAAGTCGCGCAGCTCGCGGCGTTTGCGGTGATAAGTGACCGCGTAGCGATGCGTCTCGTCGCGAATCATTTGAATCAAGCGCAGCACAGGCGAATAAGAATCGAGATATACGGGCCTGTCTTCACGGCCTTTGACGAGCAGATAAGCGACTTGATTGTGATAAAGCGGCGGCTTGACGACGCCAATCATCGGCACCGCCTCCAGATCCAATTCGCGCATCGCCGTGGCG
>DASUTF010000234.1:0-14623 GCA_036374695.1 Pyrinomonadaceae bacterium | reverse complement strand
GTGCAGGTAATTGGGATGCAGGTTGAGCAGCCTGGCCGCCGCCGTGTAATTACCGTTTGCCTGTTTCATGGCATCGGTAATCATGCGCTTCTTAGTCTGCACCACCAACTCGTGATAACTGGAAGGAGTTTCGGCTGACACAGTCGCTTCAGCTTCCACAACTGCTTCGGGAAGATCATCCGCCAGAATTTGCTCGGTCGTGCCAAGTACCACCGCCCGTTCGATCGCGTTTTCCAATTCACGAACGTTGCCGGGCCAGTCGTAAGTCATCAAACGCTTTCGCGCTTCAGAAGAAATCCCCATCACCCGGCGATTGCACTTTTCGGCGTATTTGCGCGCGAAATAATTTGCGAGTAGCGGGATATCATCCCGGCGCTCGCGCAGCGGCGGCATTGTCAATTTCACGACGTTGAGCCGGAAGTACAAATCCTGCCGAAAAGTGCCTTTCTTGATCGCGTCTTCGAGATCGCGATTGGTCGCCGCCAGCAGTCTAATGTCGACTTTGATCGTACGGTTCCCACCGACGCGTTCGAACTCGCGCTCCTGAAGAACACGCAACAGTTTCGTTTGCAGGGAAGGGGACAAATCGCCGATCTCATCAAGAAAGATCGTGCCGCCGTCGGCAAGCTCGAGCCGTCCCTTCTTCTGAAGGAGCGCGCCGGTGAAAGCGCCCTTTTCGTGGCCAAACAACTCACTCTCCAGAAGGGTTTCGGCGAACGCAGCGCAGTTTGCCGCGATGAAGGGTTTATCACCACGCTTGCTGTTGCGATGAATCGCGCGCGCCGCCAGTTCTTTTCCGGTTCCGCTCTCGCCAAAGATTAGGACGGTTGAATCCGTCGGGGCCACCTTTGAGATGAGTTGATAGACCCGTTGCAACAGCGGGCTTTCGCCGACCATGTTGTGTTCGATACCGGCATCGACCATCAGGCGGGCGTTTTCGTTTTCCAGATCTTCAAAGTTGCGTGCGTTGTGGATGGCCACGGCGGCGATGGCGGCGACCGCGGTGACCATCTGTAAGTGATTCTCGTCGAATTTTGCCAGCGGTTCGTCGCTGTCGAGATAAATCACGCCGAATTTTCGATCGTGCATGATCAGCGGAACGCACAAAACGGATCGCGAGCGCGCGGCAATCAGACTCTCTGTCTTCAGGTCAGCTTTGTTGTCGGCCTCGTTGATCAGAATAGCGGCGCCATCTGTCAGCACGCGTCGCACAATCGTGCGGCTGACATTGACCGTTTGCCCGACCCCCTCGACGCGGTCGAGCGTTATGACCGAAGAAAACTCATCAGCGGTGTCGGCGTGGTTACCGGTCAGCAGAATTGCGCCGCGGCGTGCCGGAACTACTTCAAACAACAGATCGAGCAAAGCCTTTTCCAGTTTGTCGAGATCGCGAATCGCGTTGATCGTGGTGCTGATCTTGAGGAGCGCGCTCAGATCGCGCGCCATCACAAACACCGCGTCGCTGTAAGTCATCCGGACGGCCGGCGAGCCGAGCAACGGCGTTTCGTCAAATCGAATCTCGCTGGTTTGTGAGGGATCTTCGGTGTCCTCGATCAGGAAAAAGAACTGCGACTCGCCAATCTGCACCCGATCACCGTGATGGAGTTCGCATCGCTTTACCGGCATGTCATTCACAAACGTGCCATTGCGACTATCGAGGTCCGCGATAATGTATTTGTCTCCGTCCTTTTCGATCAGGGCGTGGCGTCGAGAGACGGCGGCATTTCGAATCCGGAGGTTCGCGCCGGTTTGGCGGCCGATCAGCACCGGTCCCTCGCTCATGGCGATGACCGTATCTTTCAACTTGCCAGTAATTGCGGCGAGCCGTGGTTTCATACTTTGCTTTGGTCGGGGCCAGCAGTGTACTTATGTGACCGTGATGAAGCAACAAGTTTTGCTAGCAACCCGGAACGTCTGACTTCGCTTCGCAACCAAGCGTGGAGCGTGCTCTATCCGAATGGTTAACTCGCCCTATCTGATTGGATAGAAAAGTTGCCCCGCTGGTCGAGACAGCTTATTTCTGCAAACAGGTTGTCGATTCCTGTAGATGTTGCTATTAAGCGCTTTAGCTGCCGTCAGACGGCATTCAACGGCGGGGGCGAGGTCGTGGCACACAAGTAGCAGAGACACGGGCGCTCGTACTGATCCTCATTAGTTACGAACTATGGTCAGCATCGCCGCGGATGCTACCAACTACCGCCCCACGCCAAGGGCGAGCGGGATTTTAAAAAGCTCGCTTCAAGCAAAACGGCAACCCTGCTGAACCCCAGGGTTGCCGTTTCGGCTTTGGTGGCGAGAATTTTACGCTGCGGCGTCGTCTACGCCGGCGAGTCCTTCGCCCGGCATCGCGCGATGTCGCTCAACCATCTCGCTGGTGATGACAAATTCCTTCACGCGCTTCTGTGATGGCAGAGTGTACATGGCCTCCAGTAACAGTTCTTCAAGAATCATCATCAAGCCGCGCGCGCCTACTTTCCGGGCAACGGCCTGCTGCGCAACGCGTCGCAGTGCGTCATCCGTGAATCGCAGTTTAACGTTGTCGAATTCGAATTTCTTTTGATACTGCTTGACCAGTGCGTTTTTCGGTTCGGTGAGAATCTTAATCAACGCCGCTTCGTCGAGTTCGTGCAGCACGCCCACCACTGCCAGCCGTCCCACAAACTCTGGTATCAAGCCATACCTAATCAGATCTTCCGGTTGCACGAGTGCCAGGGCTTCCGCGTTACGTTGGGAGCCGGACTTCACCTCAGCATGGAAACCGAGCGACTTGTTACGCAGCCGTTTCTCCACGACCTTCTCCAGGCCGACGAATGCGCCGCCGCAAATAAACAGAATGTTGGTGGTGTCGACGGGAAAGAATTCCTGGTGCGGATGTTTGCGTCCGCCCTGTGGTGGAACGTTGGCAATCGTGCCTTCGAGAATTTTCAGCAGGGCCTGCTGCACGCCTTCCCCGGAAACGTCGCGGGTGATCGAGGGGTTTTCGTCTTTGCGGCAAATCTTGTCGATCTCGTCGATGTAGATGATGCCTTGCTGGGCGCGTTCCACGTCGCCATTCGCCGCCTGCAAGAGCTTCAGGATGATGTTCTCGACGTCTTCACCGACGTAGCCGGCTTCTGTCAGCGTCGTCGCATCAACGATCGTAAACGGCACACTCAACATGCGGGCGAGGGTCTGGGCGAGCAGTGTCTTACCGGTGCCGGTGGGCCCGATCAGAATGATGTTCGACTTTTGAATCTCGACGTCTGAACGTCGGCGCGCTAACTCGATTCGTTTGTAGTGTTGATAAACCGCGACCGCCAGACGCTTCTTCGTTTCGTCCTGGCCGATGACGTACTCTTCGAGGAAATTTTTAATCTCGCCCGGCTTTGGCAGCGGGGGACGCGAAGCTACGGATTCAGCTTGCTGATCATCGCTGATAATCTCGTTGCAGATGTCGATGCACTCGTTGCAGATGTAGACGGTGGGACCCGCAATGAGTTTCTTAACTTCGTTCTGCGATTTCCCGCAGAACGAACAACGCAGCGTTTCGTCACTTCTTCTTACCATAGTCCGGGGAACTCCATCCTTTGAGACTGGCCGGGGCTACCTGACTGTTGAGGCCGCCGAGCGCGCACCTGAGTGGCTGCTCCTGAACTCGGTTCTGCGACCTATTCGCGGTGCGCGATCACCTCGTCTATTAAACCATATTCCTTCGCCTGCGCGGCGGACAAATAACGATCACGCTCGACGTCGCGCTCAATCTGTTCCATGTCTTGTCCGGTATGTTTTGCGAGAATCTGTGAAGTTAATTCGCGAATTCGGATAAGTTCTTCGGCGTGAATCCGCACGTCAGTGGCCTGTCCCTGCATGCCGCCCGACGGTTGATGAATGAGAATCCGTGAGTTCGGCAATGCGAAGCGTTTTCCTTTCGCGCCTGCGGTTAGTAGCAACGCGCCCATCGATGCGCACATGCCGATGCAGATCGTGGTCACGTCCGGGCGAATGAATTGCATCGTGTCGTAAATCGCGAGGCCCGCCGTGACCGAACCACCCGGTGAATTGATGTAGAGGTTAATGTCCTTCTCGGGATCTTCGGCTTCGAGAAACAGCAACTGCGCCACGATCAGGTTTGCAATCTGGTCGTCAATCGGAGTGCCAAGGAAAATAATATTGTCTTTCAGGAGACGGGAATAAATATCAAACGCGCGTTCGCCACGCGACGTTTGTTCGACGACCATTGGAACAAGTGCCATATCAGATTTCAAATCTCAACTTTGAGACCTCAAAAAATCAGGAGGCAGTAAGCAGTAGGCAGGAAGCAGAAAAAACGTTGTGTTGTTTTATTCTGACTTCTGACTCCCGGCTTCTGACTCCTGTGTTTCTTCCTCCCACTCAGCGTCGATCACGCTCGCATTAGCGACTAAAAAATCCAGTGCTCTGCGATTGCGCAACCTGCCAGCGATGCTACGTTCGCCCCCTTGCTTTGTCAAGATACCTCGCACTTGTTCTGCCGACTGTTTTGAAGCCTCTGCTACGCGCGCGATCTCGGCATCAATGTCCTGATCCGTGACTTCGATTTTTTCTTCATCAGCGATCCGTTCGAGCAGCAGCGAACCGCGCAGATCGTAGCCCGCCTGCTCTTTCAGGGAGTCGCGCGCTTTCTCCCAATCGAGTTCCGGATGCCGCACATCGATCCCCTGGTTAATCATGTCGCGCACCACCGATTCCAAACGATGCTCAGTTTGTTGTTGCACCAGACGCTCGGGGAGTTCGAAGCCGTGCGCTTCGACAAGTTGGCGCACCAGATCCGCGCGCATCTTGTTTTCACCTTCGTTTTTAGCTTGCGCTTCGATATCAGAACGCACTTTTGCCCTGAGATCATCAACCGATTCGATCTCATCCCCGAGGCTTTGCGCCCACTCATCATCCAGTTCGGGAACTTCCTTGGTGCGCACGGCGCTAACTTTCACCGCGTACTCAAGGCGTTTGCCCGCCAGCCCTTTGGCACTGAAATCCTCAGGATAATCGACAATAAAGGCCTTTTCTTCGTCAGGTTTGGCGCCGGTAAGGTTGTCGGTAATTGCCTGCACAACGCCTTCTCCGCCGAGCACCACGTCAACATCCTCAACATTGATCGGTTCAGCGTCCGGGGCATCCAGGAATTTCCCGTGGAAGTTCGCCGTCACCGTGTCGCCGACCTGCGCGCCGCGATCTTCAACCGGTTCGAGCGACGCTGAGTTCTCGCGCAACTGTTCGACGACCCGGTCGACGTCTTCGTCTTTGACCGGCCGCACCCGACGCGCGACTTCGATGCCTTTGTAATTGCCGAGCTGAATCTCCGGCAGGACCTCGACGTTGACATTAAATGAGATTGGATGCTCGCCGAGTTTTTCCAACCCTTCGGCCACCTCGAGATTCAACTCTGGCTCGCCGAGCGGCTCCAATTTGTTCTCAGCGATAGCATGCTGGACTGCGTCGGGAATCAATTCGCGCAGCACTTCAGTTCGAATCTGGTCCTTGAATCGCGTGCGCACGACGGCGCGCGGCGCGTGTCCGGGACGAAAGCCGGGGACGTTCGCCATCTTCGCATATCGATCGCTGACCTCGTCGTAAGTTTTCTTGACGGCGCTTGCGTCGATCTCGATGTCGATCTGTTTTAGGGTTGGTGAAACTTCTTTAACTTGAGATTTCATAATGCAGATATCAGATATCAGACGTCAGATGTCAGGAACTCTTCGCGTGGGCGCTGACATCTGACCGCTGATGTCTGACTTCTGTTCTGTGGTGCGAAAGGGGGGACTCGAACCCCCACACCTTTCGGTACCAGATCCTAAGTCTGGCGCGTCTGCCAATTCCGCCACTTTCGCGATGCAAAGGCGAGAATAACACAGAGGCGCATCGTCCGCATTCGCGTAAGCCGAAATGGATATGGTTGTAGTGTGCAGTCTTTCTCGGCGTCTCCGTGCGTGCTCTATGCCTCCGTGGTGAAGAATTCTCGACAAAAACACCACAAAGACCCAGAGCATTTCACAGAGACACAAAACGCATGCGAGTCAGACACACCTCTCGATTTTAATGTCATGAAGAGGCGCGCGGCCGAAGGAGCTTTACAATCAAATAGAGCGGATAGCTGCCCGCGAGGATGGCCAGCGCGACAAGACTGTTCTTTCGATCTCCAATAATTGCTCCGATCAGAAATGCTACTGAGCCCAACAGCGCCAGCAGAGTCGTCCATGGATATCCCCAGGCGCGATATGGTCGCGGCAAGTCTGGTTCCCGCCACCGCAGGATGATCAGCGACAAATAACCCATCGAGTAATTCGCGACGAAGAAAAACGCGAGCGCGGCCAGGATCGCGCTGAACTTCGCGTTGAGAATAAAAAGCACCGCACACAGGGTGCTGATGAGAAGAGTTACCGTCGGCGTCCCGCCTTTGTTAACGCGCGTCGCTCGATGATGAAACAGTTGGTCGCAGCTCATCGCGTAAAGAATGCGTGGAGACGTCAGCGTGTACGCATTCACCGTGCTGAGGATTGAAATGATCGCGAGCAGCCGAATGGTGGAATCTCCGCGTTGTCCGAAGATTTCTCGTGCGGCGGCGCCGGCCGCGAGCGGCTCGCCCGCCAGTTTCGACATCGGCAGCACGTAAATGTACGCCAGGTTGACGACGACATAGATCGCGGTGACCAATAAGGTGCCGCCAATCATCGAACGCAGCACATCCCGCTTCGGGTTCTTCACTTCCTCACCGAAATAGATCACGCCATACCAGCCATCGTAGGTGTAGAGCACTCCCTGAAGCGCGATGATTAGTGCGCCAAAGATCGCGAGGCCATGCGGAGGAGACAAAGGTTCCCCGGGCCCGGCCTTGCCGGCAAGGGTGAAAGCCGCAATCGCCAGCGCGACGAAAACCAGTGTCTTGATGGCACTGGTTACGTTCTGGACAAAACTGCCCCAGCGAATTCCGCGCCACTGAAGCGCCGCTAACACCAGAACGATCGCCAGCGCCACTCCTTTTTGGCGACCGCCAAGTTGCGGCACAAGCACGCCCGCATATTCGGCCACGACCAGCGAAAGCACGGCGAGCGTTCCGCACGTCGATAGCCAGTCGCTGTACCCGATGACGAATCCGGGATAGTTTCCCATCGCGCGCTGAATGAATACATACCAGCCGCCCGAGCGCGGAATCATCGCGCCGAGTTCGGCGACTGAATTAGCTCCGAGCAGTGCGTAGAGACCGCCGAGGATCCAGACGCCGATGTAGAGGTACGTGTTCGGAAGAGCCGCGGCAACCACTCCGGGCGTCCGCAAAATGCCCATCCCGATCGTGCCGCCGATGGTCACGGCGAGACCAAAACCTACGCCGAGTACGCGCAGCAGAGTTCCAGTGCTTTGGTTTTGGCGTGGCGAATTCGTTCTCAAGGGAACTGGTGTGACGAAGAAGAAGTTTAGGTGGGCTTCGATTCCAGATTGTCGATACGCTCATGCGCGCGGCGCACCACCACACGGTTTTCAATCACGACCATCTGAATCTCATCGAGTCGCGCTGTTACATCGCGCTTGAAAGTGTTCAAGTCATAGCGCAGGTCTTTGAGTCCATCACGCATTTCTTTCAATTCGAGACGCGTCTCGAGGATCTCTTTTAGCGCTCGCTCCCAGATCGGCTTTGTATCGTAACCGCGAGACTCAAGGACTTGCACGCGCGAGTCGAGGCTTCGGAGATACCCCTCAATCCCATCGAAGCGCGCGAAGACGCGCTCTTCAAAAGGTCTGTCACCGTTGATGTCTCTGGTGATCTCGTGACTCATTGGACGCAATTATCTGCCTAATCCAGAGGGCCTGCAATGACAAAATGTTTGCTAGAGCGTCCGCGTGACTTTCGACAATGAGCGCGGCTTATCAGGATCTAATCCCTTTGCCTCCGCCAGGAGCGCTGCGAACAGTTGCGCCGGGACGATGTAAGGAATCGGCGCGAGGAACTCGTCAATATCTCGCGGCATGATGATCGCACGCGTACACATTGTGGCGGTCTCGATGTCGCCGGTGATTGCGAGCGTGTCGGCGCGCAGCTCCTGCAAGCGCCGAATCAGATCTTTCGTTCCCTCGAGCATTACTCCGGGCGGCGCAAACACCATCACCGGAAAGTGGCGCTCGATCATCGCGACCGGGCCATGCAAAAAATCCGCTGACGAAAAGCGTTCGGCCACCACGTAGCACGTTTCCATCAGCTTCAGGGCGAACTCGTAGGCATTCGCGTACGCGAGCCCACGGCCGACAACGACACAGTTCTCCATGAACACGTAGCGCTGCACCAATTCGACAATCGCGGGTTTCTGCTCCAGGGCGCGGGTCGCAAATTCAGGAATTCTGTCGTAGGCGATCTCAAAGCCATCCTTCGCCAGCGCCGCCGCCAGCATACAAAAAAGCATCATCTGGCCGGTGAACGTCTTCGTGGCCGCTACTGAACGTTCTTTACCGCCGTGCATCAGGAGCGTTTCATCGACCAGCTTGACCATCTCTGACTGCGGCTCGTTCGTGATGCCGACCGTAACTGCGCCGCACGAGCGCGCGTTCTCCAGCACGCGATTGATGTCTTCGCCTTCGCCGGATTGCGAAACGCCCATGACGAGAGCGCGCTTCAAGTTTAGTTTTGCGCCGTAGAGGGTGTGCACGGACGGAGCGGAGAGCGAGACTGGAATGCCGGTGGCGATCTCCAGAAGGTAGCGTCCGAACAGCGCGGCGTTGTCTGAGCTGCCGCGGGCTACGAGAACGATCAGATCGATGTCGCGCTGTTTCAGCGATTCACCCAACCGCGCGATCTTCACCCGCTCTTCGACGATTGTTCGTTCGAGCGCCGCGGGCTGCTCGGCGATTTCCTGAAGCATTAACGACATAAACCGGTCCTGGCTCGCGACTATTTAGACGGCCGACTTGAGCGCCGGGCGCTTCCTATCGGCGCAAGTGCCGACTCTAAACGGTTGTAATCAATATTGAGATCAGGTAAATAGTCCGCGCCCTTTTCAAAAGCCTGCGAAAAAAACTTATGACATCGATAAAAGCCTGTGGGATGGAACTCACAACTCTAACACGAACGGGCCTGCGGCAAATCGCAATTGTTTCGCTCGTGCTATTCGCCGGCGTGTCCGTGCATGGCCAGTCGCCTAAGATCCAGATCATTCCTGCCCCGAAGCAGATCACCGCCGGCGAAGGCGCTTTCGCACTCAGCCGCGACACACGCGTCTCGCTTGCTGACAGCAAGTCAGTTGAGGACAGGTTCGCGGCGCAGGATTTCATCGATGATGTGGCGGCGACCGCCGATGTGCGACTGGCGATAGGTAGTTCGCGCCGTCAAATCCTGATTGGCGGCATTCACGACCCACGTATCGTTGGAGCGTTACGGAAAAGCTCAGCCAACGTTCCTGCGTCTTTGAACGATGAAGGCTATTTGATCCGCGTCGATCCGCGGCAGGTGATCGTTGCCGGAAAGACGCCGGCCGGAACGTTCTACGGAATGCAAACGCTGAAACAGTTGGTTCGGGGCGAAGGCGCCAACGCTTTCATTCCAGCGGTGCAGATTGTCGACTGGCCAACGATGCGTTGGCGCGGAGTCTCTGACGACATCAGTCGCGGCCCGGTTCCCACGGTCGATTACATCAAGCGCCAGCTGCGCACCTTCGCCTACTTCAAACTGAACATGCATTCTTTCTATATGGAGCACACGTTCCGGAGCGAATCTCATCCGCTCATTGGGCCTGAAGGTGGATCGTTGACGCCGGCCGAGATTCGCGAGCTGGTTGCGTACGCGCGCAAGTACCACATCGAAGTAGTTCCCGAACAACAAACCTTCGGTCATCTCCATAAAGCACTGCGCTTTGAAAAGTATGCCGAGCTGGCTGAGACGCCTTATGGCGACGTGCTCTCGCCGCAACAACCTGGTTCGTACAAATTAGTCGCCGATTGGTACAAGGAGCTGAACGAACTCTTCCCCGGACAGTTCTTTCACATTGGCGCCGACGAAACGTTCGAGCTGGGAGAAGGTCAAAGCCGCGCGCAGGCGCAGGCGAAGGGCGTCGGTGCGGTTTATTTTGAGCATTTGAATCGCGTTCGCGATCTGCTGAAGCCTTACAACCGGAAGCTGATGTTCTGGGGCGACATCGCCCTGAACCATCCCGATCTGATTGGCAACGTTCCCAAAGACTTGATCGTGATGAACTGGCAGTACGGCGCGCGCGATGATTTTTGGTCGTCGATCAAGCCGTTTCAGGAGGCCGGCCTGCAACAGTTCGTCTGTCCCGGCGCGAACAACTGGAACCAGATTTTTCCGAACCTCGAGGCCGCGTCAAAAAACATCACAAACTTTGTGCGCGACGGACAGAAGGCCGGCGCGATCGGCATGATGAACACGACCTGGGACGATGATGGCGAGGCTTTGTTCGAGATGACCTGGCATCCAATCGCGCTTGGCGCGGCGGCATCGTGGCAGGAGGGCGCGGTCGACATCGAGAAGTTCGATCAAGACTTTGACTGGTCATTCTTTCGTAATGACGGCGATCAGTTTATGAAAGCGGCGCGCGCTCTCGGCCGTGTGAACAGCACGCTGGGAATAGCGACCAGCGACGAAATCTTTTGGCGCGATCCCTTCACCACTCAGTTTCAGACTTTGGCGCGCACCAACGCCGACAAAATCAAGCAAATGCGGCTGATGGTCGAAGAGGCATCCGAGTCGCTGACACGGAACGAAAAGCGCGCGCGGCGAAATGCTTCAGCCGTTCCGCCGATGAAGTTTGCGGCCCAGCGCTTCGATCATCTCGGCCGCCGTTATCAAATGGTGCAGAAGTTCAGCGATGAATACTGGAACGCTTATCTGAATCTGGGCGATCGCGCGAAGGCCCGGAAGCTTCGTTACTATCATGGTGCGATTTACAACAACAATCGCGAGATGGCGGAAGAGCTGGCGATCTTAAAAGAAGGTTATCGCCGGCAGTGGCTGGCAGAGAACCGGCCGTATTGGCTGGAGAGTGTGCTGGCGCGTTACGACCAGATGATTTCGATTTGGCTGGCCAAGAGCCGTCAGATGGAAGAGGCGATGCGAAAGTATCAAGCGACTTCGACGCTGCCCGATCCGGAAGAGTTTGGCATGGGAACAAGGCCGGTGCCGACGCCGAGTCCGCGACCACAATAGATTAATCCGCAGATTACGCAGAATGGGTTAGAAGAGACTTGGAGATTGAGTGGCGATTTTCGTACCGTTAGGCACCGACAGATCTCTGCAAAAAAGAAGAAAAGAAGAAAAGAAGAGCGGGGGCAAGCCCGCCTTCCTCACCCCGAGCTGATTAGAGTTGAGATTGTGATCGCACCTGAGAATGGCTTTCAACGTGAAGCAATCGAGTGAGCTTGGGAGTCTCAGGGTCGGGAAGGCGGGCTTGCCCCCGCTCCGTCTTGAGGTCGGAGCGAAGAAGGTTCGCCTGTTGTTCACTCTGAGATCTGCGTAATCTGCGGATACTTCTTATGACCGAACAGCCAGAGCGCCTGATATCACTGGATGTTTTCCGCGGCATTACGATCGCGGGCATGGTGCTCGTCAACAATCCCGGTTCGTGGTCACACATTTATTGGCCGCTCGGGCACGCGGAGTGGCATGGCTGGACGCCCACCGATCTGGTTTTTCCGTTCTTCCTGTTCATCGTCGGCGTCGCCATTCCTTTGGCGCTCGGTAAGCGAGTTGAGCGTGGCGACGCACTTAAGCCCATCTTTCTCAAAATCGTTTACCGCACGGTAATAATTTTTCTGCTCGGCGAATTTCTCGCAGGCTTCCCATATTTTCAGCTTTCAACAATTCGGATACCCGGTGTGCTGCAACGCATCGCAGTTTGTTATTTCTTCGCATCCATGATTTTCCTGTTCACAAGGCCGCGAACGATCGCGATCATCGCGGTGGCGCTTTGCGTAGTTTATTTCCTGCTGATGAAGCATGTGCACTGGAACGGGTATTACGTAGGTGACTTAAGCAAGGAAGGAAATCTGGCGGCAATCATCGATCGGAAGGTACTCGGTCCCCACATTTGGAAAGGCGGAGTCGTCTACGATCCGGAAGGATTGCTCAGCACGATGGGCGCGCTGGCGACGACGTTATTCGGAGTGCTGACCGGCAATCTCATTCGCGGAAAAGAACGAACGGCGATCGACAAAGTTGTGTTGATGTTTGTCGCCGGCATCGTGTGCATGGTCATCGGTTGGATCTGGAACGCCTGGTTTCCGATCAACAAGTCGCTGTGGACGAGTTCCTACGTGTTCTTCACCGGCGGTCTGGCGCTGCAGTTCCTCGCGCTCTGCTACTGGTTGATCGACATTAAGGGTTACAAGGCCTGGACGAAACCGTTCGTCATCTTCGGAGTGAACGCGATCGCCCTGTTCGTGGGCACGGGATTGATGGGTCGTTTAATGGGGATGAGCTCGGGATTTATGGGCCGCTTCACGTCGATGCTTCACATCAGAAAGCCCGACGGATCCCCGATGGCGCTGCAACCGTTCATCTACCAGAACGTGTTCGCATCGTGGCTGCCGCCAAAGCCCGCATCGCTGGCATTTGCACTGTCATTCATTCTGCTGTGGCTGTTTCTCATGTGGCTTCTGTTTCGGAAGAAGATCTTCGTGAAGATTTAAGGTGTGATGCGGCTTCGCCGCCCGGCAGTGCGGAAAGCCTCCGGCTTTCCGACAGACACGTGAAATAACTCGCGGCGAGGTTGAGCCTCGCCGCGAGGGAAATAGTGCACTTGCCGGTAAGGCAGAGCCTTACCGCACTGCTGGGCGGCAAAGCCGCGCTTCAGTTAACGGCCTGTGTGTCCAGGCCCACGCAAGACTTTCCCCGCCAACGCCGGCGTCCGCTGCCCGTTGTCCACTTCAACCTGGCCGTTGACGATCACAAAATTGATCCCCACCGGATACTGATGCGGCTGTTCGAAAGTGGCGCGGTCAATCACGGTCTTCGGATCGAAGATCGTAATGTCGGCAAAGTAACCTTCGCGTAGCAACCCTCGCTGCTGCAAACCAACCTTCGTCGCCGACATGCCGGTCATTTTGTGAATCGCCGTCTCGAGCGACATCAGTTTTTCGTCGCGCACATATTTGCCGAGAATTCTTGGATAGGTGCCCCAGCCGCGCGGATGCGAGCGTCCACCGGAAAGCGGCCCGTCCGTGGCGCGCGCGCCGGTGTCGGTGCAGATGCTGACGAACGGAGATCTCAAAGCGGCTTTCATGTCGTCCTCGTTCATCATGAAGAAGATCGCGCCGGTCTGCCCGTGATCGGCCACGATGAAATCCAAAAGCGCGTCCAGCGGATCTTTGTTCTCGGCGGCGGCGACTTCAGACAAACGTTTGCCTTGCCATTTTTCCAGTTCGCGATTTGTGACTGACGCGATCAGAATTCCGCTCGCGCCGCCACTGCCGAGATAAATGTTTTCCCAATCTTTCGAGTCCGTCGAGATCTCCTTCTTCAGTTGTTGCCGGGTGCGCATGTCCCGCAAGCGCTCAATCATTTTGTCGGTGCCGCCTTCCTGCGCCCACGGCGGGAGACACGCGCTCAGAGAAGTGCTGCCGGCGATGTACGGATAAACATCGGCGGTAATCTTCAGCCCGCGCCGGCGCGCGGCCGCGACGCGTCGCAGCATCTCAGGCATGCGGCCCCAGTTCTTCTTGTAAGCCGTTTTGAAATGCCAGATCTCAGTCGGGATGTTCGCGCGGCGCGCAATCTCGAAAACTTCGCGCATCGATTCATCGATCGCGTTGGCCTCGCTCCGTTGATGAGTGATGTAGATTCCGCCGTACTGCCGGGCGACCTTTGCCAATTCAACAATCTCATCCGTCTTCGCGAAGCGCGCCGGTACGTATTGCAGGGAAGTCGAAAGCCCGAGCGCGCCTTGCTTCATCGCGTCGGCCACGACGTTTTTCATCCTCACCATTTCTTCGGCAGTTGGCGGCCTATTGTCGTAACCGATTACGTACTCGCGAACCTGCGTGGCGCCGACAAACGTGCCGAGATTGACGCCGATGCCTTGCCTTTCCAGTCGCCTGAAGTATTCATCGAAAGTTCGCCAATCGACGGTGAGGTTGTACTTGCGATTAAAGGCTTCCTGCTCTTTCAGAATCTGATCGTTGATGGGCGCAATCGATTCGCCTTCGCCGGTGATTTCCGTTGTCACGCCCTGCATGACCTTGCTCATCGCGCGTCCGTCAACCAGCAGGAACTGCTCAGACTGGCCGAGCATGTCGATGAACCCGGGCGCTACAACTTGGCCGCGCGCGTCTATCTCGCGCGTCGCTTTCGCACCGCGAAGATTGCCGATGCGCGCGATGCGATCACCTTTGATGGCAACATCGGCATTGACGCCGGGCCGGCCGCTGCCATCGACGACCCGGCCATTTCGGATGATGAGGTCGTACTTAATTGTTACTTGCGACGTAGCGGGTGCATGAATGAAGCTGACGGCCATCGTTCCCAGACATATTAAACTGATCACTAACCTCACTTGGTTGACCTCCGGTTCTTGTCAGTACCGCGCCGGGTACTGAACACTCCCATATCGGAAAACGGCGGCGTTGATTATAATCGCGAATCTTTGATTCAAGTCCACGTTAATTTGGAGTT